>NZ_JAEBDZ010000005.1:0-513621 GCF_046548675.1 Amycolatopsis sp. cmx-8-4 | reverse complement strand
CGTGAGTGGTAATGAGGGTTAGCACCCTCATTACCACTCACGACCCGCTCAGCTGCGGTTCGCGTCCTTCTTCTCCGCCGCCGCTTCCGCCGACCCGATGCGGCCCGACGCCCACTCCGTCACCCGGCGGGCGACGTCCTGGGCGGTGAGGCCGATGCGGGTCAGCACCTCGTCGCGGCTGCCGAGGTCGTGGAACGTCTGCGGGACGGCCAGGTCGCGCAGCGGGACGTCGCACTCGGCGTCGCGGAAGACCGCCGCCAGGGCCGAGCCGAAGCCGCCGTGGCGGCCGCTGTCCTCGACCGTCACCACCAGCTTGTGCTGCTCGGCCAGCGCGACCAGCTCCGCGGGCACCGGCAGCACCCAGCGCGGGTCGACGACGGTGACGCCGATGCCCTGGTCGGCCAGGCGAGCCGCGGCGGCGAGCCCGAGCGTGGCGAACGCGCCCACCGTGACCAGCAGGACGTCGGCGCCCTCCTTCGGGCGGCGCAGCACGTCGACCGTGCCGAGCCGCTCGACCGCGGTGACGTCCGTGCCGACCTTGCCCTTGGAGAACCGCAGCGCGGTCGGGCCGTCGGCCACCGCCACCGCTTCGCGCAGCTCCTCGCGCAGCGTGGCCGGGTCGCGCGGCGCGGCGACGCGCATGCCCGGCACCATGCCCAGCAGCGACAGGTCCCACATGCCGTGGTGGCTCGGCCCGTCCGGCCCGGTGATCCCGGCGCGGTCCAGCACCAGCGTCACCGGCAGGCGGTGCAGCGCGACGTCCATCAGGACCTGGTCGAACGCGCGGTTGAGGAACGTCGAGTAGATCGCGACGACCGGGTGCAGCCCGCCCATCGCGAGGCCGGCGGCCGAGGTGACGGCGTGCTGCTCGGCGATGCCGACGTCGTACCAGCGGTCCGGGAACGCCTCGGCGAACTTGTCCAGCCCGGTCGAGCGCAGCATCGCCGCGGTGATCGCGACGACGTCGTCGCGGTCGGCGCCGATCTTCGCCAGCTCGTCACCGAACACGCCGGTCCAGCTGGGGCCCTTCACCGGCGGCAGGCCGGTCTCCGGGTCGATCGGGTCGGTCTGGTGCATCTGGTCGTGCTCGTTGTTGACCGCGGGCGCGTAGCCGTGGCCCTTCTCGGTGACCACGTGCACGATCACCGCGCCGCCGAACGCCTTCGCGCTCTGGAACGCCTTCTCCAGCGCGGCGAAGTCGTGGCCGTCGACCGGGCCGAGGTACTTCAGGCCGAGGTCGGAGAACATCGCCTGCGGGCTCAGCGCGTCCTTCAGGCCGGCCTTCGCGGCGTGCAGGGCGGCGTAGATCGGCTTGCCGACGACGGGCGTGTGCTTGAGGAGCTCGCGGCCGCCGTCGAGCAGGCGCTCGTACCCGGGTTGCAGGCGCAGCGCGGCGAGGTGGTCGGCGAGCCCGCCGATGGTCGGCGAGTAGGACCGGCCGTTGTCGTTGATGACGATCACGACCGGGCGGTCCCGGTGCGCGGCGATGTTGTTGAGCGCCTCCCAGCACATGCCGCCGGTGAGCGCGCCGTCCCCGACGACGGCGACCGCGTGCCGCTCGTCGTCACCCAGGGCGAACGCCTTCGCCAGGCCGTCCACATAGGACAGTGCCGAGGAGGCGTGGCTGCTCTCGACCCAGTCGTGCTCGCTCTCGGCGCGCGACGGGTAGCCGGTGACGCCGCCGGTCTGGCGCAGCTTGTCGAAGCCGTCCGCGCGGCCGGTGACGATCTTGTGGACGTAGGCCTGGTGCCCGACGTCCCAGACGATCGCGTCGCGCGGCGAGTCGAACACGCGGTGCAGGGCCAGTGTCAGCTCGACGACGCCGAGGTTCGGCCCCAGGTGCCCGCCGGCCCTGCGGACCTTGTCGACGAGGAAGTCCCGGATCTCGGCCGCCAGTTCGCCGAGGTCCTCGACACTCATGCGCTTCAGGTCCGCCGGTCCGCTGACGGACTCCAGCATCGTCACTCGTCTCCACCTCGCTCATCCACGACCACGTTCCGGCCAGTCTACGGAGACCCGCCACCGAGGTTCCGCCCGCCGCGTCCGGCGTCACAGGCGGAGCGCGACCACCCGTCATCACGCGGGGTGAACCTCGTCTCCCCGCGCTGCTGTGGCGGTTACGCCGCGTGGCCACGAGAATGGGCGGCATGGCGGACTTCTTCATCGGCGGCGACTGGGTGGACGCGGTGGCCGGCGGACGGCGCGAAATCCGCTGCCCGGCCGACGGCACCCCGGTCGCGACGGTCGCCGAGGGCACCGCCGCGGACACCGAGGCCGCCATCGCCGCGGCGCGGCGCGCGTTCGACACCGGGCCGTGGCCCGGCACGCCCGCGCACCTGCGCGGTGACCTGCTGTTGCGCACCGCCGACCTGCTGGACCGCGACGCCGAGGCGTTCGCCAGGGCCGAGTCGCTCGACACCGGCAAGCGCCTGGTCGAGAGCCGCTACGACATGGCCGACATCGCCGCCTGCCTGCGGTACTTCGGCAAGCTCGCGGCCCAGGACGCGGGCCGCGTCGTCGACACCGGCAACCCGGACGCCTTCAGCCGGATCGTGCACGAACCGGTCGGCGTGTGCGGGCTGATCACGCCGTGGAACTACCCGCTGTTGCAGACCGTGTGGAAGATCGCACCCGCGCTGGCCGCGGGCAACACGTTCGTCCTCAAGCCCAGCGAGCTGACGCCGCACACGGCGATCCTGTTCCTGAAGCTGCTCACCGAGGCGGGCCTGCCGGACGGCGTCGCGAACCTGGTGCTCGGCGCCGGCGCCGAGGTCGGGGCGCCGCTGGCCGAGCACCCGGACGTTGACCTGGTGTCGTTCACCGGCGGGCTGGCCACCGGCAAGGTGATCGCGGCGGCGGCCGCGGGCACCGTCAAGAAAGTTGCCCTCGAGCTGGGCGGGAAGAACCCGAACGTGGTCTTCGCCGACGCCGACTTCGAGACGGCGGTCGACTACGCGCTGACCGCGGTGTTCCTGCACTCCGGCCAGGTCTGCTCGGCGGGCGCGCGGCTGATCGTGCAGCGCGAGTGGCACGAGGAGTTCGTCGCCGAGCTGGTGCGCCGGGCCGAGCGGATCCGCCTCGGCGGGCCGTTCGACGAGCGCGCCGAGACCGGGCCGCTCATCTCGGCGGCGCACCTGGCGAAGATCGAGAAGTACGTGGCGGCGGCGCTGGCCGAGGGCGCGGTGCTGCGCACGGGCGGCCGCCGGCCCGAGGACCCGGCGCTGGCCGGCGGCTTCTACTACCTCCCGACCATCCTGGACCAGGTGAAACAGGGCTCGTCGGCGGTCGTCGACGAGTCGTTCGGGCCGGTCCTGACGGTCGAGACGTTCACCGACGAGGACGACGCCGTCCGCATCGCCAACGACACCCACTACGGCCTGGCCGGCGCGGTGTTCACACAGGACGCCGGGCGGGCGCAGCGCGTCGCGGGCCGGCTGCGCCACGGCACGGTGTGGATCAACGACTTCCACCCGTACCTGCCGCAGGCCGAGTGGGGCGGTTACAAGCAGTCCGGGTTCGGCCGCGAGCTGGGCCCGGCGGGCTTGGGCGAGTACACCGAGACCAAGCACATCTACCAGAACCTGCGCCCGGCACCGCAGCGCTGGTTCGCCGGCTGAGGTCGCTGTCGTCGCCCGATCGGGATCCACCGATCGGCCCAGCGGCTCACGCACCCCTGCACAGGCAAACTCAGGACAGCAGCGCCACGCACTCCACGTGGTGCGTCATCGGGAACGCGTCGAACGCGCGCAGCGCCGTCAGCGCGTAGCCGTGCGACGTGAACGTCGCGAGGTCGCGGGCCAGGGCCGCCGGGTCGCAGGCGACGTACACGACGCGGTCCGGCTGGCCGGCCACGATCGACTCCACCACCGCCTTGCCCGCGCCCTTGCGGGGCGGATCCAGGACGACGACGTCGACGGGCTTGTCCGCCGCGGACAGCACGTCCTCCACCCGCCCGGCCTGCCACGACACCTGCGGCAGGTCGGCGAGGTTGTGCCGGCCGTCGGTGACCGCGCGGCGGCCCGACTCGATCGCCAGCACCCGCCCGGATTCGCCGACCTGCGAGGCCAGCACCGACGCGAACAGCCCGACGCCCGCGTAGAGGTCCCAGGCCGATCCGCCCGCCGGCGCTTCCGCCCACTCCGCCACGACCGCGGCCAAGGTGGACGCTGCCGCCGGGTGGACCTGCCAGAAGCCGTGCGCGTCGAGGCGCCAGTCGCGGCCCGCGGCGTGCTGCACCGCCACGCCGCCCGACAGCTGCCGGGCGCGGACCTTGCCGCGCACCGTCGACAGCTCGCGGACGTGGGTGCGGCCGTCGCCGTCGCTGGTCACCTCCAGCTCGCTGCCCGGGCGCCAGCGCCGCGCGAGGACGTCTTCGAGCTCGCCCGGGACCGCGATCGGGCAGTCCTCCAGGGCCACCACGCGGTGGCTGTGGTGGGCGCGCAGGCCCGCGCGCCCGTCCCGCCCGGCGACCAGCCGGACGCGGCTGCGCCAGTCCAGCGGCCCGCCGTCGAGGGCTTCGACGACGACCTCGCGCTCGATCCCGGCCAGCCGCTGCAGCTG
This sequence comes from Amycolatopsis sp. cmx-8-4, assembly GCF_046548675.1. NCBI lineage: Bacteria > Bacillati > Actinomycetota > Actinomycetes > Pseudonocardiales > Pseudonocardiaceae > Amycolatopsis > Amycolatopsis sp. cmx-8-4. The sequence goes on along the minus strand of NZ_JAEBDZ010000005.1, from coordinate 509,061 downwards.
CTCGGCCACCACCGCGGCCTTCAGCTCACGCTGGTACGACGGCGACGCGTGCTGCCAGTCGCAGCCGCCGCACGCGCCGGGCGCGGCGAGCGGGCACGGCGGCGTGACGCGGTCGGGTGACGGCTTGAGCACCTCGACCGCGTCGCCGCGGCAGAACGAGCCGCCGTTGTCCTCGGTGACCTCGACGCGCACGTGCTCGCCGGGCAGCGCGTGCCGGACGAACACCACCCGTCCGTCGGCGCGGGCCACGCAGTGGCCGCCGTGCGCGACCGCACCGACCTCCACCTCGAGGACTCGGCCTTGCCAGGACGTCATTCAGCGGGCTCCTTGGGTTTCGCGACGGGCTTGGAAACAGGCTTCGAGACGGGGGTGACGGGCGGGACGGCGCCGGGTGAGAACCCGCGCCGGACGTCGCCCGCGGCGGGCCGTTCGTTCCGGACGCGCGCGGCCGCCTTGGCCGAGGACTCCAGCTGCCACGGCACGCTCGCCACGATCACGCCGGACTGGAACAGGAGACGGCCCTTGAGGCGCAGCGCGCTCTGGTTGTGCAGCACCTGCTCCCACCAGTGGCCCACGACGTACTCCGGGATGAACACGGTGACGACGTTGCGCGGGTTGTCGCCGCGCACGCGCTTCACGTAGTCCAGCACCGGTTTCGTGATCTCGCGGTAGGGCGATTCGACGACCTTCAGCGGCACCTTGAAGTTGTGCGCGTCCCATTCGGCGGTGAGCCGGCGGGTGTCCGCGTCGTCCACGTTGACCGTGACGGCTTCGAGGACGTCCGGGCGCATCGCCTTGGCGTAGGCCAGCGCGCGCAGGGTCGGCCGGTGCAGTTTGGACACCAGCACGATCGCGTGGTTGCGCGACGGCAGCACGGTCGGGGTGTCACCGAGGTCCTTCAGCTCGTCGGCGACGCGGTCGTAGTGCTTCCGGATCGCGGTCATCAGCACGAAGATCGCGATCATCGCGGCGATCGCGATCCACGCGCCCAGCAGGAACTTCGTGATCAGCACGATCACCAGCACCACGCCGGTGCAGGTGAGGCCGACCGCGTTGACCGTCTGCGAGCGCCGCATCCGCCGCCGCTTGGCGGGGTCGGTTTCCTTGGCCAGCAACCGGTTCCAGTGCCGGATCATGCCCGCCTGGCTCACCGTGAACGACACGAACACGCCCACGATGTACAGCTGGATCAGCCGGGTCACCTCGGCGTCGAACGCGATGATCAGCACCAGCGCGAACGCCGCCAGGAACAGGATCCCGTTGGAGAACGCGAGCCGGTCGCCGCGGGTGTGCAGCTGCCGCGGCAGGTAGCGGTCCTGCGCCAGGATCGAGCCCAGCACCGGGAAACCGTTGAACGCGGTGTTCGCGGCCAGCAGCAGGATGATGCCGGTGGAGAAGGAGATGTAGTAGAACGCCGGCGGGAAGTCCGCGAACACCGCGTGCGCGATCTGCGCGACGATCGTCTTCTGCTGGTAGCCCGCGGGCGCGCCGGCGAGCTGCTCCGCCGGGTCCTCGGCGAACTTGACGTCGGTGATCGTGGCGAGCGTGATGATGCCGACCAGCATGGTGACGGCGAGCAGGCCCATCATCAGCAGCGTGGTGGCCGCGTTCTTCGACTTGGGTTTCTGGAACGCCGGGACGCCGTTGCTGATCGCCTCCACCCCGGTCAGCGCCGCGGCGCCGGAGGAGAACGCCCGCAGCACCAGGAACGCGTACGCGACCCCCGCGAAGGATCCTTCGGCGCTCAGCGTGAACCCGGCGCTCTCGGCCTTCATCTGGGTGCCGGTCGCCGCTTGGAACAGGCCCCAGACGACCATGATCATGATGCCGATGATGAACCCGTACGTCGGGATCGCGAACGCCTTGCCCGACTCGCGGATGCCCCGCAGGTTCAACGCCGTGAGCACCGAGACGATCACGATGGACGCCAGTACCTTGTGCTCGGCTACCCACGGGACAGCGGACCCGATGTTGGCCACACCGGACGAAGTGGACACCGCGACCGTGAGGACGTAGTCGACGAGCAGCGCGCTCGCGACGGTCAGCCCGAACTTGCCGCCCAGGTTCGTGTTGGCGACCTCGTAGTCACCGCCGCCGCTCGGGTAGGCGTGCACGTTCTGCCGGTAGGACGCGACGACGACGAGCATCACCAGCGCGACCATGATGCCTATCCACGGCGCCAGCGCGTACGCGGACAGCCCCGCGACGCTCAGCGTCAGGAAGATCTCTTCGGGCGCGTACGCCACGCTCGAGAGCGCGTCGGACGCGAAGATAGGCAGCGCGATGCGCTTCGGCAGGAGCGTGTGAGCGAGCCTGTCACTGCGGAACGGACGTCCGAGGACCAGGCGTTTCAGCACGGTCGGGAACTTCGACACCACCGGACAGTACAGCGGACCGACGCTTCTCCGTCGAGGGCGGTGGTGGGGAGGACGGTGGAGGTAACCGGCGGGGCGCAGGGTAGGTTCGGCGCTGGCATGTCGGGGTAGGTACGGACGGGAAACCGCCGAATGAGGAGGCAGGGCGTGCACGTGGTGATCATGGGATGCGGCCGGGTCGGCGCGTCCCTGGCCGCTGCGCTGGAGCGGCTCGGCCACGAGGTGGCCGTCATCGACAAGAACCAGCAGGCGTTCCGCAGGCTGGGCAGCGACTTCCACGGCCAGCAGGTCGTCGGGGTCGGGTTCGACCGCAAGGTGCTGATCGCGGCCGGGATCGAGCGGGCCGGCGCGTTCGCCGCCGTGTCCAGCGGCGACAACTCGAACATCATCTCGGCGCGGGTCGCGCGCGAGAACTTCGGCATCGAGCACGTCGTGGCGCGGATCTACGACCACAAGCGCGCGGCCGTCTACGAGCGGCTGGGCATCCCGACGGTGGCGACCGTGCCGTGGACGACCGACCGGTTCCTGCGCACCCTGCTGCCGGACGGCGTCGCGTCGGCGTGGCGGGACCCGTCGGGCAACGTCGCGATCCTGCAGCTGCCGCTGCACGAGGGCTGGGTCGGGCACTCCGTGAAGTCCCTGCAGGAGGCGAGCGGCGCGCGGGTCGCGTTCATCATGCGCTTCGGCACCGCCGTGCTGCCGGAACCCAAGACCGTGCTGCAGGCCGACGACGACGTGTGGGTGGCCGCGCGCTCCGGCACCGTCAGCGACGTGGGCAGTGTGGCCAACCGCGAACCGGAGGACGAGGCATGAGGGTCGCGATTGCCGGCGCGGGCGCCGTGGGCCGGTCCATCGCCGCCGAGCTGATCGACGGCAGGCACCAGGTGATGCTCATCGAGCGGGAGGCCGACCAGTTCGAGCCGCACACCGTCGAGCAGGCCGACTGGGTGCTCGGCGACGCCTGCGAGGTGTCGATCCTGGAGGAGTCCGGGATCGAGCAGTGCGACGTCGTGATCGCGGCGACCGGCGACGACAAGGCCAACCTCGTGGTGTCGCTGCTGGCGAAGACCGAGTTCGCGGTGAAGCGCGTCGTGGCCCGGGTGAACAACCCGGCCAACGAGTGGCTGTTCACCGACGCCTGGGGCGTCGACGTCGCGGTGTCGACCCCGCGGATGCTCGCGGCGATGGTCGAAGAGGCGGTCAGCGTCGGCGACCTCGTCCGGCTGATGACGTTCCGGCAGAGCAACGCGAACCTCGTCGAGCTCACCCTCCCGGAGGAGACGCCGCTGGCCGGGAAGCCGGTGAGCGAGCTGGCGATCCCCCGCGACGCGGCGCTGGTGACCATCCTGCGCGGCGACCGCGTGATCGTGCCGCAGCCGGAGGACCCGCTCGAGCCGGGCGACGAGCTGCTGTTCGTGGCGACGTCCGACGTCGAGCCGGAGATCCGCACGGCCCTGGGCTACTGACAAAAGCCGTGAAGGCCTCCTTACCGGCTCTTATGGCCGGTAAGGAGGCCTTCACGGCACTCGGGAGAATTTCAGGCCTCGGGGGCCGCGTACTTTTCGCGGAGCCGGGCTTCGACCTCGGCGTCGGTCTCCGGTGCCGGCTCGTCCTCGGCCATGGCCTTGAGCCGCTTGTCGGACCGGCGCACCGCCCAGACGACCACCAGCAGGCCCAGCGCGTACAGCGGGTAGCCCATGGCGATCTTCGCGAAGGCCAGCCAGCCGGTGTAGTCCTCCTGGTAGAGCCACCGCTGCACGACGAACCGGGCGGCGAAGATCGCCGCCATGGCCAGCGTGGCGACGTCGTAGCCGTAGCGGGACGGCTTGTCCTTGCGCCACGCCTGGCCGGTGCCGTTGAGCATGTTCCAGACGACGCCCGCGATCGGGTAGCGCACCACCACCGACAGCACGAAGATCCCGCAGTAGACGAGGCTCGCGTAGATCCCGAAGAGGAAGAACCCCTTCGCGGACCCGGTGCGGTAGGCGATGAACGCCGCGATGGCGACGCCGAAGAACCCGGAGATCGCCGGCTGCAGCGGCTCCTTGCGCACCAGCCGCAGCACGGTGATCGCCACCGCGCTGCCGATCGAGGTCCAGATGGCCGCGGTCAGGCCGAAGAAGGAGTTCGCCAGGACGAACACGATCACCGGCAGCGACGAGTAGATCAGGCCGGACACGCCGCCCATCTGCTCGAGCAGGGTCGGCTGCGGTTCGTCGGCGTCTTCGGTCTTCTTCTCGCTCGGGGCGGGATCAGTCACGATAGGTGATCAACTCACTGGGCTCTGGAGTTCGTAATAGGGGTTGTACAGCACCTTCTGGCCGTCACGCGTGGCCATCCGGCCGCGCACCTTGATCGTCCGGCCCGGCTCGATGCCCGCGATCCGGCGGCGGCCGAGCCAGATTAGCGTCACGCCCTGTGTCCCGTCGAACAGCTCCGCCTCCAGCGTGGCGGCTTCGTTGGTCGGGCAGAGCTCGACACTGCGGAGTCTCCCCAGCACGGTGACCTCTTCGCCGGAGCGGCAGTCGCAGGCGCGCTGCGCGCCTTCGGCGTCCGACCTCATCGACATCTCGTCGGCGTCGAGATCCTCGACGTCGCTGGTCAGCTTGCGAACCAACCGGCTGAAGTAGCCGCCGTCTTTGGCGGACATAGGTGCTCCTGTGCTCCGGGGCCCCCGACTTGGTCTTTGCGGCCCGAACGTTTCCAGCGTACTGCGGTCCCCGTCAGGGAAACGCCTTTGCGCAAAGATCGCAACGTGACGTCCGCAATCCCCGCTCCCGCCGCTGTGCTGCTGCCCGGCACCGGCTCCGACGAGGTGTTCGTCCGCGCGGTCTTCGCCGGCCCGCTGCGCGCCCTCGGCGTCCCGCTCCTCACGCCGGCGCCGCCACCGGGGGCGACGCTGGCCGACGGCTACCTGGCGGTCCTCGACGCGCTGGCGGACGAACACGGCGAACTGCTCGTAGGCGGCATTTCGTTCGGCGCCCACCTGGCCGCGGAGTGGGCCGTGCGCAATCCCGGCCGTTGCGGGGGCCTGCTGGCCGCGCTCCCGGCCTGGAACGGCGATCCGGGCCCAGCGCCCGCGTCGCTCGCCGCGACGCTGTCGGCGGATCTGGTGGCCCGTTCCGGGGTCGACGGCGCGCTGGCGCAGACGGCAGGCAGCCCGGACTGGCTGCGGGCGGAACTGGACCGCGCCTGGCGCCGGCACGGCGACGGCCTGGCGGCGAGCCTGCGCGTCGCGGCGGCCCGCCCGGCGCCGTCGCTGGCCGAGCTGGCGGCACTGAAGGTGCCCGCGGGCGTCGGCACGTGCACCGACGACCCGATACACCCGACGAAAGTCGCATCCGAGTGGGCCGCGACCCTCCCTCGAGCGGCTCTCGGCGCGACGACCCTGGCCGCGCTGGGCGCCGACCGCGAGTCACTGGGCCGCGCGACGGTGCTCGCCTTCCTGCGGGCCCTCGAAAGCCGTGAAGGCCCCCTTCCCGGCGCTTATGGCCGGTAAGGGGGCCTTCACGGCTTTTGTCGAGCGTCAGCCCTGTTGCTGGGCGGCGATGTGCTCCGCGACCGCCTCGGGGAGCGTGATGGTCAGCGGCGTCCGGACCGGCATCGGCGCGTCACCGCGGTCGACGATCGTGCGGCGGACGATGTCCCGCAGCACCTCCACCGCCGCCGCGGCCTCCGACTGCGGCCCGGCGATGACGCCACGCAGCATCCAGCGCGGCCGGTCGATGCCGACGAAGCGCAGCGAGACGTCGCCGACGATGGCCGAGATCTCCAGGCCCCACGCGCCGCGGCCGATGTTGACCTTGGCGCCGTCGGCCCGCAGCTGGTCGGCCAGCTCGGTGCTGACCTCCCGCCACAGCCCGCCGGTGCGCGGCGCGGCGTACGCGCTGACCGTGATCTGGCCCTGCTCGGTGACGACGTGCACGGCCCGCACGCCGCTGGTCTCGGGGTCCATCTCGACCTGGACCTGCGACCCGTCGGGCACCGGCACCTTCACCGAGCCGAGGTCGATCCGCGGGACGCCGTCGTCCTCGAAGTCCGCGACGTCGAACGGGCCGTCGGAGACGTCCGACAGCTCGGAGTCCTCGCTGAACTCGTCGTCCTCGATCGTGTCGTCGGCATCGGGCGCGGCGTGCCGTCCCGCGGACCCGCCCTCGGTCCGCCGCTTGCGTCCGAAAATCCCCACTACTTCTCCGTTCCTTCCCCAGCCACGGCGCTCGCCGCGAGCGCGTCTGCTCCCAGTGTGGCGTGTCCGCCCGTGGAGCCGTAGCCGCCGGCGCCCCGTTCGGTCGCGTCGAGCTCGGCGACCTCGACGAACTCCGCGTGCTCGACCCGCTGCACGACCAGCTGGGCGATGCGGTCCCCGCGGGTGAGCTTCACCGGGTGCACCGGGTCGTGGTTGATCAGGCAGACCTTGATCTCACCGCGGTAGCCCGCGTCGATCGTGCCCGGGGTGTTGACCACCGAGAGACCGACCCGGGCGGCCAGGCCCGACCGGGGGTGGACGAACCCCGCGAAACCCGGGGGGAGCGCGATCGCGACACCGGTGCCGACCACCCCGCGTTCCCCGGGTTCGAGCACGATATCCGAGGTCGTGACGAGATCGGCGCCCGCGTCGCCCGGTCGGGCGTAGGCGGGCAGCGGGACATCCGGGTCGAGCCGGGAGAGGAGTACCTGAACGCTGGACACGGGCGGCGAGATTACTCTCTACCCGTGGGTGAATCAGCGAAGACGGCCTCGAGCGCCGCGGTCCGGCACTCCGAGCGGCTCTACGTCCCGTGGTGGGGCTGGCCGCTGCCGGTCCTGGGCGCGATCCTGCTGGCGGCCGAGATCGACCTCGGGTACCCGGGGATCCGGGCCTGGCTGCCGTACGTGATCGCGTTGCCGGTCGTGGTGGCGCTGCTGCTGTCGCTCGGCAAGTCCCGGATCCGCGTCACCGGCGGTGACGAGCCCGAGCTGTGGGTGGGCGACGCGCACCTGCCGCTGCGCTACGTCGGCGAGGTGGAGATCTTCGACTCCGGCGCCAAGCGCAAGGCGCTCGGCCGCGACGGCGACCCCGCGGCGTACGTGCTGCACCGCGGCTGGGTCGGCCCGGCCGTGCGGATCCGGCTCACCGACCCCGCGGACCCGACGCCGTACTGGCTGTTCAGCACCCGGCACCCGGAGCGCGTCGCCGAACTGCTCAAGGGCGCCTGACCGCCCGGAGACGTGGAAGGGGGCCGGCCTGCCGGCCGGCCCCCTTGTCCCCAGCGCGCTTCGAGCCCTCCCCTGATCCCTCAGGGCTCTCCGTCGCGTCTGTTCGTCCCGAACCCTGGTCCGAGCTCCCGCGCCCTCAGGCGCAGTCGCGGCAGATCAGGCGTCCACCGCTCTCCTCGGCCAGCCTGCTGCGGTGGTGCACCAGGAAGCACACGGAGCAGGTGAACTCGTCCGCCTGCTTCGGCACCACCTTCACGGTCATGTCCTCACCGGAAAGCCCGGAGAGGTCGGCACCCGGAAGCTCGAAGTTCTCGGCGGTCGCGTCCTCGTCGACGTCGACGACGCCGGACTGGTTCTCGTTCCGCCGGGCCTTGAGCTCCTCCAACGAGTCTTCGGCCAGCTCGTCGGCTTCGCTGCGGCGCGGAGCGTCGTAGTCGGTAGCCATGTGTCCCTCACCCCTGCGATCAGCATTGTGTAGTCGTTTTCCCGGACCCTCGGGTGCGCCCGCGAGTCCGCCGTGCCGCTGGTCAACGTTCCAGGGCCGCTGTTTGTGCCCGACGGCCGGAGTGACCGAGGTCTCTCTCGTTTTGGGCCTCGTCCTGCGGCCGGAGCCCGGGAAGGGTAGCTCACGCCTTCGCGGCTTCTGCAACGAGTCAGACATTGCCGGGGATTCGTCACCCGACAGGGGGAACCCGCAGGTAAGACGCGTTGTCGTCCATTCGGGTTGCCCCCGGATGGAGAACCTCACGGGGGGCCCGTGTCCGCTTGCCCCGGCCGACCCCCGCGTGGTGCGATCGCCGCACGGGGACAGGTCCCCGGGCGGCGCCCGGGACCACGGCGGGGCCCGGGAAACCGGCGGGGTGACCCGGACCCGCGCACGCGGGTCGCAGCGCCTAGGCTGATCGGCCACGACGGTGCCGACGAGCTGCCGTCGGGTTCTGGGTTCGGGAAGGGACGGGCAGGTGGCGTCGGGGAACGGCATCGGGGACCGTGCGGCGCGGCCGTACCGCAGGCACAAGCCGCTGCCGGCGCTGATCGTCATCGGCGTGCTGGCGCTCGGCGCGATCATCGTCTGGATCAACGCCGCGGTCGGCAAGGGCGACGTCGACGAGGCCGTCCGGTGCGACCCGCAGGCCAGCCCGCCGCCGGGTGTCACGTTCAGCACACTCCCCCACAACGCCCTCGACGACCGCGCGCCGGTGCCGCCGGACAAGGTCGCGGTGAAGGTCCTCAACGCGTCGAGCACGCGCGGCCAGGGCAGCATCACGACGACGGCGCTGCACGAGCTCGGGTTCACCAACACCGGCGAGCCGGCCAACGACCCCGCCTACGAAAACCGCGAAGCGAAGTGCCGCGGCCAGATCCGCTTCGGCGAGAACGGCATCACCGCGGCCCGCACGCTCGGCCTCGTGGTGCCCTGCACCGAGCTGGTCCAGGACAACCGCAAGGACGCGAGCGTCGACCTCGTCACCGGCACCAACTTCGGCGACATCCGCCCGCGCGCCGAGGCCCGCCAGGTCCTCACCCAGCTCGCCGAGTGGTCCAAGGCCCACCAGGGCGGCGGCGGCAACGAGCAGTCGGCGGGCGCCCAGGCCCCGGTCATCGACCAGACCCTGCTGGCCTCGGCCCGCGACGTCCAGTGCTGACCCCCTAACCCGACCCTCTGCGTACGCGACCCGACCCTCCAGGCACGCGAGCCGACCCTCCAGACACGCGACCCGACCCTCCAGGCACGCGAGCCGACCCTCCAGACACGCGAACCGACCATCTGGGCACGCGAGCCGACCGGCCGGGTAAGCGGGTCGTCCGCCCAGGCGCGAGTCGTCTCCTCAATCACGCGTGTCGTCCGCCCAATCACGCGTGTCGTCCGCCCAGACACGCGCGATGCCCTCCCGATCACGCGTGTCCGGCCCTCAGGGGCCCCGCAACGGCCGTCTCAGACGTCCGCGGCCCCGCACTCCCCCAGCGCCTTCCGCAGCGGCTCCGCGATCGACGGCGCCGCCGCGTACGTCGCGTCCGCGCCGAGGTCCGGCGCCGACCCCGGCAGCACGACCGTCGCGCCCGCCTCCGCCGCGATCAGCGCGCCCGCGGCCCAGTCCCAGCGGTGCAGGCCGTGCTCGACGTACGCGTCCAGCCAGCCCGCCGCCACCGCGCACAGGTCGAGCGACGCCGCGCCGTTGCGACGGATGTCGCGCACCCGCCCGAGCAGTCCCGCCGCGAACCGCGCCTGCCGCGACCGCCGCTCCGCCGAGTACGCGAACCCGGTCCCGACGAGCGTCAGCTCCAGCCGCGACGGCGCCGAGACGCCCAGCCGGCGGCCGTCGAGCCACGCGCCCTGGCCGCGCGCGGCCGACCACACCCGCCCGCTCGCCGGCTCGACGACGGCGCCGGCCACCGACACCCCGCCGATCTGCGCGGCGACGGACACGCCGAACCACGGCAGGCCGTAGAGGAAGTTGACCGTGCCGTCGATCGGGTCGACGACCCACGTGACGCCGTCGTCGCCCGCGGTCCCGCCGCCCTCCTCGCCCAGCACCGGCTCGCCGGGCCGCAGTTCGGCGAGCCGGTCGCGGACGAGCCGCTCCGACTCGTGGTCGACGGCGGTGACCACGTCGGTGTCCGCGGACTTGGTGTCCACGGCGACCGGCCGGCCCGCCGCCATCCCGGCCCAGGCCTCGCGGACCAGCTCGGCGGCGTCCGTCGCGACCTGCACCGCGACGCTTTTCAGCAACGACTCGTCAACTCCCACGTCCGCCATGTCACCACATCCGGTTAAAGTCTCCGAGGCAGGCTTCTGAATCGTGCGAGAAGGGACCACGTCCGTGGTGGAGGCGACCCGCCGAGGTTTCGGCATCGACATCGGCGGCAGCGGGATCAAGGGCGCGTTGGTCGACCTGGACCGGGGGCAGCTCATCGGCGACCGGATCCGGATCGAGACGCCCAAGCCGTCCACCCCGTCGGCGGTGGCGGACGTCGTCGCCGAGATCGTGGCGCAGGCGGGCTGGGGCGGGCCGGTCGGCGTGACCCTGCCGGCGGTCGTGAAGAAGGGCGTCGCGCACACCGCGGCCAACATCGACAAGCAGTGGATCGGCACCGACGCCGACGCGCTGTTCGCCAAGCGGCTCGGGGTCGGCGTCGACCAGGTCGCGATGCTCAACGACGCCGACGCGGCCGGCATGGCGGAGATCCGCTTCGGCGACCCCGTCGCGCGCACCGGCGTCACGGCGCTGCTGACCTTCGGCACCGGCATCGGCAGCGCGGTGTTCCAGGACGGCAAGCTCGTCCCGAACACCGAGTTCGGTCACCTGGAGATCGACGGCCACGACGCGGAGAAGCGCGCGGCCGCGTCGGTGAAGGACAACGAGGGCCTGACCTACCCCGAATGGTCCAAGCGGGTGCACCGTTATCTGACCGTGCTGGAAAACCTGATCTGGCCGGATCTGTTCATCGTCGGCGGCGGTGTCAGCAAGAAGGCCGAGAAATGGGTGCCGCTGCTGGACATCCGGACTCCGGTGCTGGTCGCGAAGCTGCTGAACAACGCCGGGATCGTCGGGGCCGCGGCCGCCGCGGCCGAGGGCATCCAGCACTAGATCCGGCGCTGGAACGGCGCTGGAACGGCGCTGGATCCAGGGCCGGTTTCGACGCCGATTCGACACCTCCGGCAGGCCGGAGGGTGATCGCTTCGCGACGCACGCGCGTACCGCCGTTACAATGGAACACGGCCCACGGCTGCGGAGGCCAAAACCGCAGGCCGAGGCGTGTTCCCCGAATGTGGGGCAGCAGTGGCTCCTAGTCCGCTGCTCGTCATGATCGACCGCTGCGAAAGGGCGTAAGTGGCAGCCGCAAGAACCGCAACCCGAGGCGGGACGAAGACAGCGACCGCAGCCGGCGAGCCGGCCGAAGAGGCAGCCACCGGGACGGCGAAGCCAGCGGCACGCAAGACCACCACGGCCAAGAAGGCTCCGGCGAAGAAGGCACCGGCGAAGAAGCCCGGGACCAAGGGCGAGGACGGCGAGCCCGACGGTCCCGAGGGCATCGAAGGCGAGCTCGACTCGCCCGACCTGGCGGACCTGGAAGAAGTCGAGGTCGACGTCGATGTCGTCGTCGTCGACGAGACGGTCGTCGAAGAGCCGGAAGCCGACGACGACGACGAGGAATCCGACGAGGAGACCCCGGCGCAGCGCCGTCGCGGCGCGGCCGCCGACAAGGCGGCCGCGGCCAAGAGCCCCGACAGCCCGGACTTCGTCTGGGACGAGGAGGAGTCGGAGGCCCTGCGCCAGGCGCGCAAGGACGCCGAGCTCACCGCGTCGGCCGACTCCGTGCGTGCCTACCTCAAGCAGATCGGCAAGGTCGCGCTGCTGAACGCGGAGGAGGAGGTGGAGCTCGCCAAGCGGATCGAGGCCGGGCTCTACGCCGCCGAGCGGGTGCGCACGGCCGAAGAAGAGGGCGAGAAGCTCGTCACGCAGATGCGCCGCGATCTCAAGTGGATCGTGCGTGACGGCGAGCGGGCCAAGAACCACCTCCTGGAGGCGAACCTCCGGCTCGTGGTGTCGCTGGCCAAGCGCTACACCGGCCGCGGCATGGCGTTCCTGGACCTCATCCAGGAGGGCAACCTCGGCCTGATCCGCGCGGTGGAGAAGTTCGACTACACCAAGGGCTACAAGTTCTCGACGTACGCCACGTGGTGGATCCGCCAGGCGATCACCCGCGCGATGGCCGACCAGGCCCGCACCATCCGCATCCCGGTGCACATGGTCGAGGTCATCAACAAGCTCGGCCGCATACAGCGTGAGCTGCTCCAGGACCTCGGCCGCGAGCCGACCCCGGAAGAGCTGGCCAAGGAAATGGACATCTCCCCGGAGAAGGTCCTGGAGATCCAGCAGTACGCGCGTGAGCCGATCTCGCTCGACCAGACCATCGGCGACGAGGGCGACTCCCAGCTCGGTGACTTCATCGAAGACTCCGAAGCCGTCGTCGCGGTCGACGCCGTGTCGTTCACGCTGCTGCAGGACCAGCTCCAGTCGGTGCTGCAGACGCTGTCCGAGCGCGAGGCGGGCGTCGTCCGGCTGCGCTTCGGCCTGACGGACGGCCAGCCGCGCACGCTCGACGAGATCGGCCAGGTGTACGGGGTGACCCGTGAGCGCATCCGGCAGATCGAGTCGAAGACGATGTCGAAGCTGCGTCACCCGTCGCGGTCCCAGGTGCTGCGCGACTATCTCGACTGATTTTCCTTCGTTATCAACGAAGAACCCCGCCACGATCGTGGCGGGGTTCTTCGTTTTCCGGGATGGTGGGATGGAGATCATTTTCCCTCGTGAGGAGCCTCCATTGCAGATCGGCATCGGATTGCCGAACCAGGTCCGGGACATGCGCCCGGCCCTCCTTCCCAGCTGGGCCGCGCGCGCCGAGGCCGCCGGGTTCTCGACGCTCGGCACGGTCGGCCGGATCGCCTACCCCGGTGTGATGGACACCGTCGCGCTGGCCGCCGCGGCCGGCGCGACGTCGCGGATCGGCTTGGTCAGCAACGTCCTGCTCGGCACCGTGTGGCCGCCCGTGCTGCTGGCGAAGGAGATCGCCGGCATCGACGGCGTCTCCGGCGGCCGGCTCACCCTCGGCATCGGGATCGGCGGCCGGCCGGACGACTTCGTCACCGACGGGCTCGGCCCGAAGGGGCTCGGCAAGCGGATCGACGCCGACCTCGAGGTCTACCGGGACGTCTGGAACGGCGAGCCCGTCGGCGGCGGGGTCAACGCGGCGGTACCGGCCGGCACGCGCGAGGTGCCGCTGCTGTTCGGCGGGTTCGCGCCGAACGCCCTGGCCCGGATGGCGAAGCACGGCCAGGGCTACGTCGGCGGCTCGATGCCGCCCGCGATGGTCGCCGACGCCTTCGACAAGGCCCGTGCGGCCTGGCGTGACGGCGGTCGCGAGGGCGAACCGCGGCTCGTCGCCATCGTCTACTACGCGCTCGGCGAGCCGGACACCGGACGCGAGAAGGTCGGCGACTACTACAGCAACATGGGCGAGATGGCCAAGGTCGTCGTGGACAACGTCCGCACGACGCCGGAAGCCGTGCGGGCCGCGGTGAAGGAGTTCGCCGCCCTCGGTGCGGACGAGCTGATCTTCAACCCGGCCACCGACGAGATCGACGACGTCGAGCGGCTCGCCGAGATCGTGCTGTGATACCGCCGGGACGTAGTCGTCGCAGGCGGCCAGTGGCCGAGGCCAGTGGCGTCCACAACGGACAGCCGGATCACGGTGCCGCCGGGCGTACACGTCCTGTACAACTCAGGGGACGGCCAGGCCGCGCTCCCGCAGCGACTGCTCGACGCGCAGGCGTTCGATCTCGCGGTCCATGCCCTCGGGCAGCTCGGCGAGCCGGTGCGGGACGCCGATCTGCCGGCAGGCCTGGGCGAGCAGCTCGTCGTAGGCCTGCCGGGTGCCGTACCGCCGCGCGGCCGAGGTGCCGGACGGGTAGTCGACGAGCAGCCGGTGTACCCGGCGCAGGTCCGCGGCGACCCGCTCGATCGGCGGCCCTTGCGGCTGCGGCTTCGCGAACTTCTCCCGCGCCCGCCGCAGCAGGGCCGGGGCGCGCAGGGCGCACCAGAAGAGCACCGTGGGGATGATGCAGACCACGGCGAACAGGATCAGGTTCCCGAGGACGCCTCCGGCGCCGGCCATGCCCTCATCGTAAGCCCGCGACGCGGGCCCGCCGGACCCGTTTTCGCGTCAACTCCCGTGATCAGAACGCCAACTCATGTGATTGGGAGGTCAACTCGCGTGATTGGGAGGTCAACTCGCGTGATTGGGAGGTCGACACGGCCGTTGTGGCCGTGTCGACCCTCCCATCACGCGTGTCGGCTTCCGGATCACGCGTGTCGACCCTTTGAGCACGCGTGAAGGGCTGCTACGGGAGTTCGGGGACCGCCGGGGGTGTTTCCTCGGCGAGCCAGAGGACTCCGGCGGGCGGGAGCTGGAGGATCGCCGAGGCCGGCTGGCCGTGCCAGGGTGAGGTGACCGCTTCCACCGCGCCCAGGTTGCCGACGCCCGAGCCGCCGTAGGCTTCGGCGTCGGTGTTGACCACCTCGCGCCAGCGGCCCGCGGACGGGAGGCCGACCCGGTAATCGTGGTGCGGGACGCCGGCGAAGTTGGCGACGCACGCCAAGCGCGAGCCGTCGGCGCCGATACGCAGGAAGCTCAGGACGTTGCCGCCGGAGTCGTTGGCGTCGATCCAGGCGAAGCCCTCCGGCGAGGTGTCCTGGCTGAACAGCGCCGGCGTCGTCTTGTACACCGAGTTCAGCGCCCGCAGCAGGTCCTGCACACCGCGGTGCAGCGGCTCGTCGAGCAGGTGCCAGTCGAGCGACCGCTGCTCGGACCACTCCTGCGGCTGGCCGAACTCGCCGCCCATGAACAGCAGCTGCTTGCCCGGGTGGGCCCACATGAACGCCAGCAGCGAGCGCAGCCCGGCCGCCTTGTTCCAGTCGTCGCCCGGCATCCGGCCCCACAGGGATCCCTTGCCGTGCACCACTTCGTCGTGCGACAGCGGCAGGACGAAGTTCTCGCTCCACGCGTACACGAGCGAGAACGTCATCTCGTTGTGGTGGTAGGCGCGGTGGATCGGCTCGTGGGACAGGTAGCGGAGCGTGTCGTGCATCCACCCCATGTTCCACTTGAAGCCGAAACCGAGACCGCCCAAGTGGGTCGGGCGCGTGACGCCCGGCCAGGCGGTCGACTCCTCGGCCACCATCACCACGCCCGGGTGTCGCTTGTAGACGGTCGCGTTCAGCTCCTGCAGGAACCGCACCGCGTCCAGGTTCTCGCGGCCGCCGTACTGGTTCGGCAGCCACTCCCCTTCCTTGCGGGAGTAGTCGAGGTAGAGCATCGACGCCACCGCGTCGACGCGCAGGCCGTCGAGGTGGAACTCCTCGATCCAGAACAGCGCGTTGGCGACGAGGAAGTTGCGGACCTCGTTGCGGCCGAAGTCGAACACGAGCGTGCCCCAGTCGGGCTGCTCGCCGCGGCGCGGGTCCGCGTGCTCGTACAGCGCCGTGCCGTCGAACTTCGCCAGCGCCCAGATGTCCTTGGGGAAGTGCGCGGGCACCCAGTCGACGAGCACGCCGATCCCCCGCTGGTGCAGGCGGTCGACGAAGTAGCGGAAGTCGTCGGGCGAGCCGAAGCGGGACGTCGGCGCGTAGTACGACGTCACCTGGTAGCCCCAGGAGCCGCCGAACGGGTGCTCCGACACCGGCAGCAGCTCGACGTGCGTGAAGCCGGTCTCGACGACGTAGTCGCCGAGCTGGTCGGCCAGCTCGCGGTAATTCAGGCCGGGCCGCCACGAGCCGAGGTGGACCTCGTAGGCGCTCATCGGCGCCGCGGCCCAGTTGGTCGCCTCGCGCCGCGCGACCCACTCGTCGTCTTCCCAGACGTACTCGGACCGGGTGACGACCGAGGCCGTCGCCGGCGGGTGTTCCGCGCCGAACGCCATCGGGTCGGCCTTTTCCTGCCAGTTCCCGTCGGCACCGAGGATGCGGAACTTGTAGCAGGCGCCGACCTCGACGCCGGGCACGAACAGCTCCCAGATCCCGGACGAGCCGAGCGAGCGCATCGCGTGCCCGCGCCCGTCCCAGCCGTTGAAGTCGCCGATCACGCGGATGCCGCGGGCGTTCGGCGCCCAGACGGCGAACGACGTGCCCTCGACGGCTCCGCCGGGCGTGTCGTAGGAGCGCACGTGCGCGCCGAGCGCCTCCCAGAGCCGCTCGTGCCGTCCTTCGCCGATCAGGTGCAGGTCCAGCTCGCCGACCGTGGGCAGCCAGCGGTACGGGTCGTCGGCGGTGACGCTGTGGCCGTCGTACTCGACCTCCAGCCGGTAGTCGCCGGGGTGCTCCGGGACGGCGACGGCGAAGAGCGCGTCGATCACCGGCTCCATCGGGTACCGGTGCTCACCGATGCTCAGCGCGACGGCCTTGGCCCCGGGCAGCAGCGCCCGCGCCGCGAACCCCTGGCCCACGGCGTGCACGCCCAGCACCGAGTGCGGGTCGTGGTGCGAGCCGGCCAGCAGCCGGTCGATGTCGGCGGCCGGCGGGGCCGCGTCCGGGAGGTTCTCCGGTACCGCGTTCACGTGCTTCACCCATCTCCCCGCATGATCCGGGCGATCGAGGCGAGCGGGACGCCCAGCCAATCGGGCCGGTTCGCGTGCTCGTAGCTCACTTCGTAGATCGCCTTGTCCAGTTCGAATGCCCGCAACAGCTCACCCTGGTCGCGGGGGTCGGCCCCGACCGCGGCGTAGCCCTCGCAGAACGCCGTGCGGTTGCGGGCCGACCACTCGTGCGCCCGCTCGACGTGCTCCGGATCCGGCTGCCCGACCAGCATCTGCTGGGCCGCGTAGTCGAACGACCTCAGCATGCCCGCCACGTCGCGCAACGGCGACCTGAGCGCGTGCCGCTCCTCGACCGGGGCCGCGGGCTCGCCCTCGAAGTCGATGAGCAGCCAGCCGGTGACCGTCCGCAGCACCTGGCCCAGGTGCAGGTCGCCGTGGATGAACTGCATCGAGACCGCGTCGGCGGGCAGCGTCCGGAGCGTCTCGAACGACGCCCGCAGCGCCGGCGCGTACGCGGCCAGTTCCGGGACCAGCCCGGCGACGGTGTCCAGCCGCGCGATCATGGCCTTCATCGTGCGGTCCAGCTCGTCGGCGTCGACGCCCTCGGTGCCGAGCGCCGAAGCCAGATCCGCGTGCACCTCGGCGACCGCGCGGCCCAGCCGTTCGGCTTCGCCGGCGAAGTCGCCGCCGACCTCCTCGGCGTGCCGCTCCGGGCCGGCCATCAGGTCGCGGACGCTGGTGGTGGCCATCGCCCAGCCGTCGACCGCGTCCGGGATGAACTGCTGGAGCATGCCGACCGTGGTCGGCTCGCCGTCCAGGTCGCCGGTGATCGAGCCGAGCGGCTGCGCGATGTGCTTGCTGCCGATCTCCTGCAGCGCGCGGTGCAGGAGCAGGTCCTTGTTCTGGCCCGGGGTCAGCTTGCGGAACAGCTTGAGGATGTACTGCCCGCCGTAGACCAGGGAGGTGTTGCTCTGCTCCGACGAGATCGGCCGGGCGCGCAGCCCGGTCTCCAGCTCGACGCCGGGCTCGTGCCCGAAGCCGAGCGCGCCGACGCGGCCCTCGCTCGCCATCAGGTCCAGCAGCACGCCGGTCAGGTCCGCGTCCGCGGACGCCTCGTAGGCGTTCAGGTCGCCGCCGGCGACGATCCAGCTGCCCGACGCGATCTCCGGTGGGTGCGTCCGCCGGCCGACGAGCAGCTGGTAAGGCTCGCGGCGGTCGCCCTGGATCACCTCGATGACCAGGTGCAGCAGCTGCGGGTCGCCTTCGACCAGCTCGGTCACGCCGAGCGGCCGGACACCGGTCACCGGCCGGTCCTTGCCGGCGAACCAGCGCTGGGCCGGCAGCCACCGGGCCAGATCGCCGGTCAGTGCGTCGACCAGCTCACTGGTCTCGGACACGGAACTCACCTCGCTTCGCCTTCGTCTCCCGGGGTCGTCAGCTGGAACCAGTAGAAGCCGTGCCCCGGCAGCGTCAGCAGGTAGGACAGCTCCCCGATGCCCGGGAAGCGCACGCCGCCGGTCAGCTCGACCGGCACGCACCCGCGGTGCGCGGACAGGTCCAGCTCCACCGGCTGCGGGAAGCGGGAGAGGTTGTTCACGCAGAGCACCGTGTCCTCACCGCCGTCCGGGCGCCGCCACTGGCGCTTGTAGGCCAGCACGCTCGGGTTGGAGCCGCCGAGGTCGACGAACTCCCCTTCGGCGAAGGCGTGGTGCTGCTTGCGCACTTCGATCATCCGCCGGGTCCAGTTGAGCAGGGAGGAATCGTTGTTGGACTGGGCTTCGACGTTCAGGCCCTGGTAGCCGTAGACCGGGTCCATGATCACCGGGAGGTAGATCCGGCCCGGGTCGCAGGAGGAGAACCCGGCGTTGCGGTCCGGGGTCCACTGCATGGGTGTGCGCACCGCGTCGCGGTCGCCGAGCCAGATGTTGTCTCCCATGCCGATCTCGTCACCGTAGTACAGAACGGGCGAGCCCGGGAGGGACAACAGCATCGCCGTGAACAGCTCCTGCTGGTTCCGGTCGTTGTCGAGCAGCGGGGCCAGCCGCCGGCGGATGCCGATGTTGGCCTTCATCCGCGGGTCCTTGGCGTACTCCGTGTACATGTAGTCGCGCTCTTCGTCGGTGACCATCTCGAGGGTCAGCTCGTCGTGGTTGCGCAGGAAGATGCCCCACTGGGTGCCGTCGGGGATCTGCGGGGTCTGGGTGAGGATCTCCGAGATCGGGAACCGGGACTCGCGGCGCACGGCCATGAAGATCCGCGGCATCAGCGGAAAGTGGAACGCCATGTGGCACTCGTCGCCGCCGACCGCCGGGTCGCCGAAGTACTCGACGACGTCGGAGGGCCACTGGTTCGCCTCGGCCAGCAGGATCCGGCCGGGGTACTCGTCGTCGACGACCTTGCGGCAGCGCTTGAGGAACTCGTGCGTGCGCGGCAGGTTCTCGCAGTTGGTGCCCTCCTGCTCGAACAGGTACGGCACGGCGTCGAGGCGGAAGCCGTCGATGCCCAGGTCCAGCCAGAACCGCAGGGTGTCGATCATGGCGTTCTGGACGTCGGGGTTCTCGAAGTTCAGGTCGGGCTGGTGGGAGAAGAACCGGTGCCAGTAGAACTGGCCGCGCACCGGGTCGTACGTCCAGTTGGACGACTCGGTGTCGACGAAGATGATCCGCGCGTCGGCGTAGCGGGAGTCGTCGTCGCTCCACACGTAGTAGTCGCCGTACGGGCCGTCCGGGTCGCTGCGCGACTGCTGGAACCACGGGTGCGCGTCCGACGTGTGGTTGAGCACCAGGTCGGTGATCACGCGGATGCCGCGCCGGTGCGCCTCGTTCAGCAGGAAGACGAAGTCCTCGACGCTGCCGAACTCCGGCAGCACGGCCCGGAAGTCGCTGATGTCGTACCCGCCGTCGCGCAGCGGCGACGCGTAGAACGGCGGCAGCCACAGGCAGTCGATGCCCAGCCACGCCAGGTAGTCCAGCCGGCCGGCCAGGCCGCGCAGGTCGCCGGTGCCGTCGCCGTTCGAGTCGGCGAAGGCGCGCACCAGCACCTCGTAGAACACCGCGCCCTTGAACCACGCCGGGTTGCTCGGCGCCTGTTGCGCCGAGCGGAAGTCCTCGGCCTGGGGTTCGACCAGCAGCCCGTCGGCCGTCATGGCCTCACCGGTGTGCGGCACGCCCTCGAGCCCGAGCGCCGCGTCGGGGCGGGTCTCCTCCGCCATGTGTTCCACCTCTAGTCCTTCAAGTCCTTCAAGTCCCTAAGCCCGCTTACCCGGCCAGCCGGCGCCGGACCGAGACCACGTGGGCCACGGCCCGCCACGGTTCGAGCCGGACGAAGTTGACCTGTCCCCAGTCCCACGTGTCGCCGGTGACCTCGTCGTGGGCGATCAGCCGCTCGTGCGCCTCGAAACCGAGCGCGCCCGTGTCGAGCCAGAGCGTGCCCTCCTGCGCCGCGTACGGGTCGAGGCTGACGACGGTGACCACCGTGTCACCGGTGGCCGGGTCCTGTTTGGAGTAGGCCAGCAGTGCGTCGTTGTCGACGTGGTGGAAGTGCAGGGTGCGCATCTGCTGCAGCGCGGGGTGCGCGCGGCGGACGGCGTTCAGCTTCGCGATCCACGGCTCCAGCGACCGGCCCTCGGCGAGCGCGCGGTCGAAATCGCGCGGGCGCAGCTGGTACTTCTCGGAGTCCAGGTACTCCTCGCTGCCGTCGCGGACCGGGGCGTGCTCGAACAGCTCGTAGCCCGAGTAGACACCCCACGTCGGCGCGATCGTCGCGGCGAGCGCGGCCCGCAGCGCGAACATGCCCGGGCCGCCGCGCTGCAGCGACTCGTGGAGGATGTCCGGGGTGTTGACGAACAGGTTCGGCCGGCCCTCGTTCCAGTGGTCCCGCAGGTCCACGGCGAAGTCGATCAGCTCCTGCTTGCCGGTCCGCCAGGTGAAGTAGGTGTAGCTCTGGGTGAAGCCGAGCCGGGCCAGGCCCCACAGCCGCGCCGGGCGGGTGAACGCCTCGGCCAGGAACAGGACGTCCGGGTGGGCGTCCTTCACCGACTGGATCAGCCAGGCCCAGAAGTCCGGCGGCTTGGTGTGCGGGTTGTCGACCCGGAAGATCTTGACCCCGTGCTCGGCCCAGACCAGCATGACCCGCAGCATCTCCTCGTAGACGGCCTTGGGGTCGTTGTCGAAGTTGATCGGGTAGATGTCCTGGTACTTCTTCGGCGGGTTCTCCGCGTACGCGATCGAGCCGTCCGGGCGTGTGGTGAAGAACTCGGGGTGCTTGAGGACCCACGGGTGGTCGGGCGCGGCCTGCAGCGCGAAGTCGAGCGCCACCTCCATGCCGAGCTCCGCCGAGCGGGCGACGAAGGCGTCGAAGTCGTCAAAGGTGCCGAGGTCCGGGTGGATGGCGTCGTGCCCGCCCTCGTCGGCGCCGATCGCCCACGGCGAGCCGACGTCGTCCGGGGTCGCGTCGAGGGTGTTGTTGGGGCCCTTGCGGTTCACCCGGCCGATCGGGTGGATCGGCGGCAGGTAGACGACGTCGAAGCCCATCTTGGCGACCCGGTCGAGCGCGGCCGCGGCGGTGGTGAACGTGCCGTGCACGGCCTTGCCCTCGGCGTCGAGGCCGCCGGTGGAGCGCGGGAACAGCTCGTACCAGGAGCCGAAGGCGGCGCGCTTGCGGTCGACCCACAGCTTGAGCGGCTTGCCCTTGGTGATCAGCTCCCGCACCGGGAACTCGTGCATGAGCTGGCGGACCTCCGGCGACAGCGCGGGCCCGACGCGCTCCGCGAGGCTCAGCTCGTCGTTGCGCAGCGCGACGACCGCGCCGGTGAGGAGCGCTTTCTCCGCCCGGCGGTCCGGCCGGCGCGAGACGCGCTCCAGCAGCCGGGCGCCGTTCTCGATGTCGTTGGCCAGGTCCTCGGGCCCCTGCCCGGCGGCGACCTTCACCTCGACGGCGTGTTCCCACGTCGCCCAGGGATCGCTCCAGGCGTCGATCCGGTAGGTCCAGAGCCCGGTGACGTCGGGGACGATCACCGCGGCGAACTCGTCGGGGTGATCGGGTCCGCGCGGCACCATCCGCGCCTGGCGCGTCAGGCGGTCGCCGGGACCGCGCCACGCGACGGTGGCCGCGACGGCGTCATGGCCTTCTCTCCAGACCGTCGCGGTGACGGGAATGTGTTCCCCCACAACGGCTTTGGCCGGATACCGGCCGCAGCTCACGCTGGGGGAGACGTCGTCGATACCGAGCCGGCCGGTCATGGGCAACGCCCCTCGTTCTATGGGTGTGGACGCAGGCGTCGTCAGTCTGCCCGACTCGATCACGCACGATCGAGGCAGGGCTCTCTTGTTCTGTACCCAGACTCGTTCGAGTGAAACGCTTTCCGCACAAAGGTTCCCGGCGGATGTCCGGCGGGTTACGGCCGGACGGCGGTACGCGTCAGTAGGGTTCGGCCGGGGGGTCCGCGGCGAGGCGTGGGGCGCGCAGCAGGAGCAGGGAACGGGACTGGAGCGTCACCCGGCTCTTGGGCTCCAGCGGACCCGGGTTGCCCGGGCTGCCGTCGCCGGTGCTCGTGTCGAGGGTCGGCTTGAACGTCTCGCCGTACTCGCGGCCCGGCAGGACGACCTCCGTGGACTCGTCGCCCGCGTGCAGCCACAGCAGCCACGAGTGGTCCGGGACCAGCGCGCCCTCGCGGTTGCGGGCCTGGCTGTTCGAGCCGTCGATCCACATGCCGAGCGTGCGGCGGTCGGCGAACCAGTCGCTCTCGCCGAACTCCTCGCCGTCCGGGCGGAACCAGACCAGGTCCGGCTTGCCGGTCGGCGTGGTCCGGCCTTCGAAGAACTCCGGCTGCCGCAGCGCCGGGCTGTTGGCGCGCAGCCGGACGACGCGGCGGGCGAACGCGAGCATCGTCTCGGCCTCGGTGTCCCCCGGCGTCCAGTCGAACCAGGACGTCTCGTCGTCGAGACAGTAGGCGTTGTTGTTGCCGTGCTGGGTGCGCCAGAACTCGTCGCCCGCGGTGAGCATCGGGGTGCCGGTGGACAGCAGCAGCGTCGCGAACAGGTTCCGCGCCTGCCGGGTGCGCAGCTCGCGGATCTCCGCGTCGCCCGTCTCTCCCTCCGCGCCGTGGTTCCACGAGCGGTTGTCGTTGGTGCCGTCGCGGTTGTCCTCGCCGTTGGCCTCGTTGTGCTTTTCGTTGTAGGACACCAGGTCCCGCAGCGTGAAGCCGTCGTGGGCGGTGATGAAGTTGATCGACTGCCACGGCCGGCGCAGGTTGTGGTCGTACAGGTCGGACGAACCGGACAGCCGGTAGGCCAGGTCGCGGACGCCGGTCGCGCCGCGCCAGAAGTCGCGGATCGTGTCGCGGTAGCGGCCGTTCCACTCCGCCCACTGGGCGCCGAAGCCGCCGACGCGGTAGCCCTCGCCGGTCGCGTCCCACGGCTCGGCGATCAGCTTGCAGCGCGAGAGCACCGGGTCGGTGGTGATCGCGGTGAGCAGCGTCGAGGCGGCGTCGAACGCGCCGCCGCGCGGCCGGCCCAGCGTGCTGGCCAGGTCGAACCGGAAGCCGTCGACGCCCAGCTCCTGCGTCCAGTACCGCAGCGAGTCGGTCACCAGCCGGACCACGGTCGGCGAGCCGGCCTCCAGGGTGTTGCCGCAGCCGGTGATGTCGGCCATGTGGCCGCGGTCGGTGTGCAGGTAGTACACCGGCGCGTTGAGCCCGCGGAAGCTCAGCGTCGGCCCGTCCGGCCCGCCCTCGCAGGTGTGGTTGAACACGACGTCGACGATCACCTCGATGCCGGCCGCGTGCAGCGCCGCCACCATCAGCCGGAACTCCTCGACCTCGTGGCCGGGCTCGCTGGCGTAGGCCGCGTGCGGCGCGAAGAAGCCGAGCGGCGAGTACCCCCAGTAGTTGTGCCGGCCGCCGCGGACCAGGGACGGCTCGTCGAGGAAGGTGTGCACCGGCAGCAGCTCCACCGAGGTGACGCCGAGCCGGGTCAGGTACTCGATGGCCACCGGGTGGGCCAGGCCCAGGTAGGTGCCGCGCAGCGCCTCGGGGATGAACGGGTGCTGCTGAGTGAAGCCCTTGACGTGCACCTCGTAGATCACCGCCTCCTCGAACGGCACCTCGGGGTGGGCCCCGGTGTCCGGGCCGCCGGGCGAGGTGACGACCGACAGCGGCACGCTGCCCAGCGAGTCCACTGTGGACATCGGGCCGCGGTCCGGGTCGCCGGTGAAGCCCTGGGCGGCGGTCAGGTCGGTGAGCTGCCCGGTGATCTGCCGGGCGTACGGGTCCAGCAGCAGCTTGTGCGGGTTGCAGCGCAGGCCGCGGGCCGGGTCGTAGGGCCCGTGGACGCGGTAGCCGTAGCGCTGCCCGGGCGTCACGCCGGGCACCAGGCCGTGCCAGACGCCGAACGTGCGTTCGGTGAGCGCGATGCGCCGCTGCGAGCCGTCGGCGTCGATCAGGCACAGGTCGACGGCGTCCGCGACGGCGGAGGTGATGGCGAACCGGACCCCGCCCGCCTCGGGGTGGGCGCCGAGCGGGAACGGGCGTCCGGCGAGGACATGGTCGGCGGAGGGTCGGGTAGCCATTCCTGAATCGTCCCAGATCCAGGCCGGGGTGCGCGCGCCCGGCGGTCGAGTGGCCGCCGGGCAACCGCCGTCAGGGTGTCGTTTCGGCCAGGACGAAGGTCTCGGGCGGCAGGTGCGCGGCCCCACCGTCCAAGGTGGCCGGAGCCCAGGCGAGCAGCTCCTTCGTGGCCCCGAGCGGCAGTGTGACGTCGCCCGGGCCGAAGTTGCACGCCAGCCGCAGCCCGCCGCGCCGCAGCACGAGCCACGACCCGTCCGGCGCGGCGTCGATCCGCAGGTCGGGCGTCCACGGGTCGGCCAGCTCGGGCCGCTCGCGGCGCAGCCGGATCAGCGCGCGGTAGACGTCGAGGACCTCCCGGTGCTCCGGCTGGTCCACTTCGGCCCAGTCGAGCCGCGAGCGCTCGACCGTGGCCGGGTCCATCGGGTCGGGGACGTCGGTCTCGCCCCAGCCGTGCCGGGCGAACTCGCGACGGCGTCCGGTGCGGACCGCCTCGGCCAGCTCCGGGTCCGGGAAGGAGGCGAAGAACTGCCACGGCGTGCTCGCCGCCCACTCCTCCCCCATGAACACCATCGGCGTGAACGGCGAGCAGAACAGGATGGCCGCGCCGCAGGCCAGCCGGCCCGTCGGCACGGTGGCCGAGAGCCGGTCGCCGGCCGCGCGGTTGCCGATCTGGTCGTGGTCCTGCAGGTAGGCGAGGAAGCGGTGGCCGGGCACGCTCCGGGTGTCCACCGGGCGGCCGTGGGTCCGCTCGCGGAACGACGACCAGGTACCGGCGTGGAAGAAAACGTCGTGGAGCACGCGCTGCAGCGCGTCCGGCGCGGCGAAGTCCGCGTAGTAGCCCTCGTCCTCCCCGGTCAGCCGGACGTGCATCGCGTGGTGGAAGTCGTCCGACCACTGGGCCTGCAGGCCGTAACCACCGCGCTCGCGGGGCGTGACCAGCTTCGGGTCGTTGAGGTCGGACTCGGCGATCAGCGTCAGCGGCCGGGCCAGCGCCGTCGACAGCGTCTCGACCTCGACGGCGAGCTGTTCGAGCAGGTGGACGGCCCGCCGGTCGAGCAACGCGTGGACGGCGTCCAGGCGCAGCGCGTCCAGGTGGAAGTCGCGGAACCAGGCGAGCGCGTTGTCGACGACGTACCGGCGGACCTCGTCCGAGCCCGGCCCGTCGAGGTTGAGCCCGGGACCCCAGTCGTTCTGGCCGGCGAAGTACGGCCCGAACCGGTCGAGGTAGGCGCCCGAGGGCCCGAGGTGGTTGTAGACGACGTCGAGCGCCACGGCGAGGCCGCGTGCGTGCGCCGCGTCGACGAACCGCTTCAGCCCGTCCGGCCCGCCGTAGGGCTCGTGGACCGCGCCCCAGAGGACGCCGTCGTAACCCCAGCCCGCGGTGCCGTCGAAGGAGTTCACCGGCAGCAGCTCGACGTGCGTGATGCCCAGCTCCACCAGGTGGTCGAGCCGGTCGATCGCGGCGTCGAAGGTGCCGCCGGGGGTGAAGGTGCCGATGTGCAGCTCGTAGACGACGCCGCCGGCCAGCTGCCGCCCGTGCCAGGCGTCGTCGGTCCAGTCGAACTCGGCGTGGTCGTAGACCCGCGACTCTTTGTGCACGCCGTGCGGCTGCCACCGCGACCGCGGGTCCGGCAGCGGCTCGTCGGAGTCGTCGATCAGGAAGGCGTAGTTGATGCCCTCGGCTTCGGCGGACCACCAGCCGCCCTCGCCGCGGGTCATCTCGTGCACGTCGGCGTCGACCTGAACGCGGACGCGCTCGGCCGACGGGGCCCACACGGTGAACGTCATGCGTCTCCTCGCACGAGCAGGGCCACCGGGTAGCGGCCGAACAGCGTGGCCAGGTCCGGGGTGGCGTCCCGGCCGGTCAGGACGTCGGTCCAGACGCCGTCGGGCAGCGGCAGGACGGTGTCGCGCCAGCCGCCCGCGGCCGCGAGGCCGATCGGCAGCCGCGTCACGGCGACGACCAGGCCGGGGCTGCGGGTGTAGGCCAGCACGTGGTCCGCGGCGACGCCCTCGGCGCGCAGCGGGCGGTAGCCGTGGAACAGCGCGGGGTGCTCCTGGCGCAGCTTCAGCGCCTTGTGCGTCACCAGCAGCTTCGCGGCGCCCGAGGCGTCGATCTCCGGCTGCTCGCCGTCGACGACCCGGGCCAGGATCTCGCGGCGGGCCGCGTAGTCGACCGGACGGCGGTTGTCCGGGTCGACCAGCGAGAAGTCCCACAGCTCGGTGCCCTGGTAGACGTCCGGGACGCCCGGCGCGGTCAGCTGCACCAGCTTCTGGCCGAGCGAGTTGCTCCAGCCCGGACCCTCGATCCGGCCGACGAACGCCGAGATGTCCGCGGCCAGCTCGGCGTCGCCCATGACGTCGTCCGGCCAGGCCGCGACGGCCTTCTCGAACTCCTCGTCGTGGTCGGTCCAGCTGGTGCGGAGCTTGGCCTCCTTGGCCGCCTTGTCGAGGTAGTCCCGCAGCCGGGGCGGCTCGATCGGCCAGGTCGACACCAGCGTCTGCCAGGCCAGCAGGTTGAGCGACGGCTCGGCGATCCCCCGGCGCGCGGTCCAGCGGCGGACGGCGTCGGCGAACTCGCCGGGCACCTCCGCCAGCACCGTCGCGCGGGCCCGGGTGTCCTCGGACCGCTTGGTGTCGTGGGTGGTCAGCGTCGTCATCGCGGCCGGGTACCCGGCGTCGCGCGCCGCCGCCAGCCGGTGGAACTCCTCGACGTCCAGGCCGAACCGGTCCGGGTTGCCGCCGACCTCGTTGAGCGCGGCGAACCGGGTGTAGCGGTAGAAGGTGGTGTCCTCGGTGCCCTTCGCGACGACCATGCCGGACGTCTGCTGGATCCGCGTGGCCAGCTCGCCGTCCGGTTCGGCGCGCACCTGCGTGTCGAGGGCGTCGAGCGCTTCACCCAGGTCGGGCCGGGCTTCCCGGGCCGCGGCGATGGCCGTCGCCCAGTGCTGTTCGCCTTCGGGCAGGTAGGAGCGGTAGACCGGGAACGCCACCATGGTCTCGGCGACGGCTTCCCTGGCGGCCTCGACGTTCTCGTGACGAAGCAGCGCCGCGATCCGCCGGACCTCGGCGACCAGGATCCGGTCGGTGACCAGGCGGCGGGCCTCGGCCTCGACGTCGTGGTAGCCGGTCCGGACGCCGAGCTCGTCCGCCAGCGCGGTGTACGCGGGCTCGGCGGCCGCGTCGACGAAGACCCCGGCGATCTCGCGCAGGGCGTCGTAGCCGGTGGTGCCGTCGACCGGCCAGGTCTGCGGCAGCGGCTCGCCCGGGTGCAGGATCTTCTCCGCGACGATCCACGCGCCGGGCGCGTTCTCCCGCAGCCGCCGGAAGTAGCCACCCGGGTCGGCGAGGCCGTCCGGGTGGTCGACGCGCAGGCCGGTGACGTCCCCGTCGGCGACCCAGCGCAGCACCTCGCCGTGCGTCTCGGCGAACACCACCGGGTCCTCGACGCGGACCGCGGCCAGGTTCGTGATGTCGAAGAACCGGCGGTAGGTCAGCTCCGCGTTGCCGCGCCGCCAGCCGACCAGCCGGTAGTGCTGGCGCTCGTGCACCTCCTGCGGCGTGCCGTCGCCGGTGCCGGGCGCGATCGGGAACCGGTGGTCGTAGTAGACGAGCTCGTCGCCTTCCACGGTCAGCTCCGACACGGCGTCGTCGTCACCCAGCACCGGCAGCAGGATCGGGCCGCGGTCCCAGTCGACGTCGTAGAAGGCGGCGTGCGCCGAGTCGCGGCCGTGCGTGAGCACGTCCCACCACCAGCGGTTCACCTTCGGCGTCTCCACCGACATGTGGTTCGGCACGATGTCGACGACCAGGCCGAGCCCGGCCTCCCGGAGCCGCTTGGACAGCTCCTGGCGGGCTTCCTCGCCGCCCAGCTCGGGCCGCGCCCGGGTCGGGTCGACGACGTCGTAACCGTGGGTCGAGCCCGGCGTCGCGTCGAGCACCGGCGACGCGTAGAGCGCGCCGATGCCCAGGTCGCGCAGGTAGCCGGTCAGCTCGGCGGCGTCGGCGAAGGTGAACTCCGGGCGCAACTGCACCCGGTAGGTCGACTCCGGAACCGTCATTCCGTCTCCGTTCGCTGCAGCACGATCAGGGACCGGGCGGGCAGCGTCAGCTTGCCGCCGCCCTCGATGGGCTCCGCGTCCGTGGGCTCGACCTCGCCGGTCGCGGAGTCGACGACGACCGTCCACGCCTCGCCGTAGCCGTTGCCCGGCAGCGTCGCGTCGATGTCCTCGTAGTGCGCGTTGAAGGCGAGCAGGAACGAGTCGTCCTCCACCGCCATGCCGCGCGGGTCGAGGTCGGGGATGGCCTTGCCGTTGAGGAAGACCACGACGGCCTTGCCGAAGCCGTCGTCCCAGTTCTGCTCGGTCATCTCCTCGCCGGCCGGGGTGAACCAGGCGATGTCGCCGAGCTTGTCGCCCTTGCCGACCGGGCCGCCCTGGAAGAACCGGCGGCGGCGGAACACCGGGTGCCGGTGCCGGAACGCCGTCAGCCCGCCGACGAACTGGACCAGGCCGGCGTTCTGCTTGGCCAGCTCCCAGTCCATCCAGGCGAGCTCGGAGTCCTGGCAGTAGACGTTGTTGTTGCCCTGCTGGGTACGGCCGATCTCGTCGCCGTGCAGGATCATCGGCACGCCCTGCGACAGGAGGATCGTGGCGAGCATGTTGCGCTGCTGGCGGATGCGCAGCTCGTTCACTTGCGCGTCGTCGGTCTCGCCCTCGACACCGCAGTTCCACGAGCGGTTGTCGTCGGCGCCGTCGCGGCCGTCCTCGCCGTTGGCCTCGTTGTGCTTCTCGTTGTAGGACACCAGGTCCCGCAGCGTGAAGCCGTCGTGCGCGGTGACGAAGTTGATCGACGCGAACGGGCGGCGGCCGTCGTCCTGGTAGAGGTCCGACGAGCCGGTGATCCGCGACGCGAACTCGCCCAGCGTCGACGGCTCGCCGCGCCAGAAGTCGCGGACGGTGTCGCGGTACTGCCCGTTCCACTCCGTCCACAGGGGAGGGAAGTTGCCGACCTGGTAGCCACCGGGGCCGACGTCCCACGGCTCGGCGATGAGCTTGACCTGGCTCACGATCGGGTCCTGCTGCACGAGGTCGAAGAACGTGGACAGCCGGTCGACGTCGTAGAACTCCCGCGCCAGCGCCGAAGCGAGGTCGAAGCGGAAGCCGTCGACGTGCATCTCGGTCACCCAGTACCGCAGCGAGTCCATGATCAGCTGCAGCGTGTGCGGGTTGCGCACGTTCATCGAGTTGCCGGTGCCCGTGTAGTCCATGTAGTACTCGGGCTCCCCCTCCACCAGCCGGTAGTAGGCCTCGTTGTCGATGCCGCGCATCGACAGGGTCGGCCCGAGGTGGTTGCCCTCCGCGGTGTGGTTGTAAACCACGTCGAGGATCACTTCGATGCCGGCCTCGTGGAAGGCCTTGACCATGCCCTTGAACTCCTGGACCTGGCCGCCCTCGCCGGGCATCGCCGCGTACGCGTCGTGCGGCGCGAAGAACCCGATCGTGTTGTAGCCCCAGTAGTTCGTGAGGCCCTTCTCCTCCAGGCCGTGGTCGGAGACGAACTGGTGCACCGGCAGCAGCTCCACGGCGGTGACGCCGATCTTCTGCAGGTGCTCGACCACGGCGGGGTGCGCCATCCCGGCGTACGTGCCGCGCAGCGCTTCCGGCACGAACGGGTGATTCACCGTCATGCCCTTGACGTGCGCCTCGTAGATGACCGTCTCGTTGTAGGGCCGCCGCGGCTGGCGGTCGTTGCCCCAGTCGAAGAACGGGTTCGCCACCAGCGAGTACGGCACGCGCCCCGCCGAGTCGGCGTCGTTGCGCTCCTCCGGGTTGTCGAACTGGTAGCCGAACAGTGATTCGTCCCACTTCACGCCGTGCGAGACGGCCTTCGCGTAGGGGTCGATCAGGAGCTTGTTCGGGTTGCAGCGCAGGCCGCGGCTCGGGTCGTACGGTCCGTGCACGCGGAAGCCGTAGCGCTGGCCGGGGCCGACGTTGAGCAGGTAACCGTGGTGGACGAAGCCGTCGACCTCTTCGAGCGCGTGCCGCGTCTCGTTGCCTTCGCCGTCGAACAGGCACAGCTCGACCTGCTCGGCCACTTCGGAGAACAGGGCGAAGTTCGTCCCGACTCCGTCGTAGGTGGCGCCGAGCGGATAGGGCGTTCCGGGCCAGGGCCGCACTGGTGTCTCCTCGAGCTTCGGGTGGTACCGGGGGAGCGTCCACATGCGCGGACGCGAATCACAGGGGGTCGTGCGCTGCCGTATACCCGCTATCCGGGTAAAGGACGCGCCGCAGCCAGCGGCGCCACCGCGGCGCGCACTCCCCTCGCGGTGAAGAAGCCGTCGACGCTGACGGGAAGGGGAATCCGCCAGTTAGGATACTGGTCGACCGTGCCGGGCAGATTCGGCTGCCGCACCTGGCCCGCGACGTCGGCCGGCGAGGTCAGCACCAGGCGGGACGCGGCCGAGGCCAGCAGCGTGTGCAGCGCGACGACCGGGTCGTCGTCCGGGATCCCTTCCCGGGCAAGGAGTTCCCACAGGGCTTGACGTTCCTCCGCCGCGGCTGCGCGTTCGGCCTCGACGCCGCGGTCCAGCAGGCCCAGCTCGGCACGCACCCGGACGTGCTCGGCGGCCAGCCAGCCGGCGGCCGTCGGCAGGTCGTGGGTGGAGATGCTGGCCATCGCGTCCGGGTCCCATTCGGACGGCGGCGTGAACGGCTGGCCCGGCTCGTCCCAGTCGCGCTGGAACCACAGCACGGCCGAGCTGAGCATGCCGCGCTCGTGCAGCGTCTCGGTGACGACGTCCTCGACCGTGCCGAGGTCCTCCCCCACGACCACCGCGCCGGCGCGGTGCGCTTCGAGCGCCAGTACGCCGACCATCGCCTCGGCGTCGTAGTGCACGTAGGTGCCGCGGTGCGCGGGCTCGCCCGGGGGGATCCACCACAGCCGCCAGAGCCCGGCGATGTGGTCGACGCGGATGCCGTCGGCGTAGCGCAGCACACCCCGGATGACGTCCCGCAACGGCGCGTACCCGGCCTCGGCGAGCTTGTCCGGCCGCCACGGCGGCAGGTTCCAGTCCTGGCCCTGCTGGTTGAAGGCGTCCGGCGGCGCGCCGACCCGCACGTCGGCGGCGAAGACGTCGCGCACGGCCCAGGTGTCGGCCCCGCCGGGGTGCACGCCGACCGGCAGGTCGTGCACGATCCCGACGGTCATCCCGGCGTCACGCGCGGCGCGGCGGGCCTCGGCCAGCTGCTCGCGGCAGAGGTGCTGGAGCCAGACGTAGAAGCCGACACGGTCCTTCAGCTCTTCGCGTGCTTCGGCGACTTCGGGGCCGGCCGGGTCGCGCAGCGGCCCGGGCCAGTCCCGCCAGTCGGCGCCGTGCTGCTCGGCGAGAGCGCAGAAGACGGCGAAGCCGCGGAGGTCGTCGTCCTCGGGCAGGTCTTCGACGCGGTGCGGCCAGAGCAGCTCGAGCGCGGCACGCTTGGCCGTCCAGACGGCGTCGTAGTCGATCAGTTCGCCGTCGCGGTCCGGGGCCAGCGAGCGGACGGCCTCCTGCGTCGCGTCGTCGGCCCGCTCGAAGGTCTCGGTGGCGGTGACGCGCAGGTAGACGGGGTTGGCGAAGCGACGGCTCGCCGGCGAGTACGGCGAGCGCTCGACGGGGTGGGCGGGGCTGAAGGCCTGGACCGGGTTGACCAGCAGCACGCCCGCGTCGAGCTCGGCGGCGGAGCGGGCCGCGAACGTCGCGAGGTCGGCGTAGTCGCCGATGCCCCAGGAGCCGGCCGAGTGCAGGGAGTAGAGCTGCAGCATCCAGCCCCAGGCGGGGTGGACGGCGGGCAGCTTCGCCGGGACGACGGCGAGCACGACGTCCTGCTCGGCGGTGACCACCCGGTGCCAGCCGAGCGGCAGGTCCGCCGGCAGCTCACCCTGAACTCGCCGGCGGGTGCCGTCCTCGAGCACGACCTCGGCGTCCGTGCCGAGCGCCCGGGTGACGCCCTCCTGGACGACGATGGTCGGCGGCAGCGCGCCCGCCGGCCGGGCTTCGCGCACGGCGGCCAGGGCCGCGCCGATCGCGTCCTCGCCGGTCGCGTCGACCCCGAACTGCCGCAGCACGGCGACGACGACGTCGTCGTCCACCTCGACCCACACCTGGTCCGAGTTCTCGTACCGGGTGGCGATGCCGTGGGCGTCGGCGAGCTCGTGCAGGGGGCTGCGGGCGGGGCGGTCTTCGGGAGGCATCACGGGGGGCATCTCGGGGGGCACTGGCACAGCATTCCGGTGCCCGGCCGTTCGCGCCATCCGCACCCGCCGACATCACTCGGCACCGGCGGTGGTTGCTTCCTGCCGATCTGCGAAAAGGCTCGTGACCTTCTAACTTCTCCTCATGGGTGTGCGGAGAACGTTGAACGTGGACGAGGTCCTGAAGCGCCAGGACTCGGGTGAGCTCAAACGGCGGCTGCGCGGCCGCGACCTGATCGGGTTCGGCATCGGGATCATCATCGGGACCGGCATCTTCACCCTCGCGGGCGTCGAGGCGAAGACGCACGCCGGGCCGGCGGTGACGCTCTCGTTCGTGCTCGGTGCCGCCGTCGCCGGGCTGGCGGCGCTCTGTTACGCCGAGCTCGCGTCGAGCGTCCCGACGGCGGGAAGCGCCTACACGTACGCCTTCGCCACGCTCGGCGAGATCTTCGCCTGGATCATCGGCTGGGACCTGCTGCTCGAATTCGCGCTCGGTGCCGCCGTGGTCGCCCGCGGCTGGTCCGGTTACCTGGCGAACCTGCTCGGGCTGTCGCCGGACTGGTTCGGCGAGGACGCGAAGGTCAACGTCGGCGCCGTCGCCATCATCGCGGTGCTGACCGTGGTCGCCGTGCTGGGGATCAAGGAGTCGGCCTGGCTGACGAACCTCCTGGTGTGCGTGAAGGTCGCCGTCTGCGTCCTGGTCCTCGCCGTGGGCCTGTTCTTCGTCAAGGGCTCGAACCTGACGCCGTTCATCCCGACGGCGAAGCCGCCCGAGGGCGGGTCGAGCGTGCTGGAGCAGCCGATCGTGCAGGCGGCCCTCGGTCTGGAGCAGTCCGTCTACGGCATCGCCGGCATGATCACCGCCGCCGCCGTGGTCTTCTTCGCCTACACCGGCTTCGAAGCGCTCGCGAACCTCGGCGAGGAGACGCTGAACCCGAAGAAGGACCTGCGGGTCGGCATCCTCGGCGCGCTGGCCGTCTGCGCGGTGCTCTACATCGGCGTCTCGATCGTCCTCACCGGGATGATCCCCTTCACCGACATCGACACCGGCGCGCCGCTGGCCGACGCGTTCGACAAGGTCGGCCAGCACTGGGTCGGCGCGCTCATCTCGCTCGGCGCGGTGACCGGCCTGACGTCGGTGATGATGGTGGAGCTGGTCACGATCGGCCGGATCGGCTTCGCGATGGGCCGCGACGGCCTGCTGCCCAAGAAGCTCGGCACCGCGCACCCGAAGTGGGGCACCCCGCACCGGATGACCATCGGCGGGGCGGTGCTGATCGCCGTGCTGGCCGCGTTCATCCCGATCTCCGAGCTGGCCGACATGGTGAGCATCGGCGCGCTGTCGGCGATGATCATCGTCGCGGTGGCCGTCCCGGTGCTGCGCCGCCGCCGGCCCGACCTGGACCGGCCGTTCACCGTGCCGTTCTCGCCGGTGATCCCGATCGTCGCGGCGGTGGCGTGCTTCTACCTGATGCTGAACCTGAACGTGCTGACGTGGATCCGGTTCGCGGTCTGGCTGGCGCTCGGGCTGGTCATCTACTTCACCTACGGCCGCCGCCACTCCCGCTTCGCGCCCGAGAACGCCGGCAGCGTCAATCCCAAAACGACGGAGTGAGGTCAGCGGCGCGGACCGCCTCGCGGGCCACCGCGGCGCGGTCCGCGTCGACGACCACCATGACCCCCAGCTCGGCCAGCGCCGCCGTGAGCCATTCCAGCGGCTGGTCGTGGATCCCGTTGTCCCCCAAGGAAGCGTACGTGTCCACAACGGACACCAGCGTCCCCTCGGCGCCGATCCGGACGCCCGCCAGGAGCACGAAGTGGCCGCCCGGCGGCCGCCAGCGCGACGTCCACAGTGGCGGGACGCCGGTGTCGAGGTAGTCGAGCAGCGCGCGTTCCGGGGTGTCGTCGGCACCGAGCTCCGCACCGTCGATCCGGGCGACCACCGCGACGCGCGGCAGGTCCCACAGCCCGGCCAGCAGGGCGAGCAGCGACTCGGTGCTCCACTCCCCCGCCGCGGGCACCGCGGCCAGCGCGCCGCCGGACAACGCCGCTACGGCCGTCGCCAATCCGGACACGCGCGTGCCCGCCGCGAGCGGATCGCCGACGACTTTCGGCGGCAACCGGAAGTCAGTCCGCCCCGGCTCGCCCGGAGGACGCACCGCCGGCCCGCGGACAGTGCCCGCGGCCGCCGCGACGGCGTCCTGGTCGAGCACGTCGACGCCGGCCGCCCGCAGCGCCGCGAGGCCGCAGAACGCCGCCGCCAGCCCGTCCTTCTGCGGCAGCTCGGCCTGGGCCACCGCGGCCAGCCGGGCCCCGCCCGGCAGCCACCGCACCCCGGACAGGTCGAGCTGCCCGCCGTCGATCCCCGAAGACATCGATCCCCTCAGTACCCTCCTGCCGCCAGGCTCGAGTATCCCCGCCCGGCGGCGACGACGGCCATCACGATCCGGCGCCCATCGGCGGAGCCGCCAGCCGAGCGGCCCTCACCAGCCAACACAGTGACCAGAACGGCCAACACAGTGACCAGAGCGGCCAACACGCCCGGGACTACCGGCGTGTTGGCCGCTCCGGTCGGCGTGTTGGCCGCTCCGGTCGGCATGTTGGCCGCTCCGGTCGGCATGTTGGCCGCTCCGGTCGGCATGTTGGCCGCTCCGGTCGGCATGTTGGCCGTTCCGGTCGGCATGTTGGCCGTTCCGGTCGGCGTGTTGGCCGTTCCGGGTGGCTGCAGCCGGCTTCGCCGGAGCCCTGACCCTCTCCGGGGCGGCCCGCCCGGAACCGGCTCTCGGCCGCGAGGTCGGCCGCGTCGAACGTGACCAAACTGGTGCTGGATTCGCACGGCCGGACCTAGCCCGGCGGCTCCGGGGACGGCCGGGAAGGGGCCTCACGTCGCCGCAGGGCCACGCCGGCGACCACCGCCAGGGTCCCCAGCGCCTCCGGCAGGGTCGGCACCTGGTGCAGCAGCAGGAAGCCCGTCACGCCCGCCGTCACCGGGAGCAAGGCCAGCAGCACCGCGAACCGGGCCTGGCCCAGGCGGCGCAGGACCACCTGGTCGAGCGCGTACGGCACCACCGTCGACAGCACGCCCACGCCGATGCCGAGCAGGAGCATGCGTGGCGAAGACCACACTTCTCCCGTGCCGAACGCCAGGGGCGAGAGCACGACCGTCGCCGCGGCGAAGCCGATCGCGAGGCTGTCGATGCCGTCGCCGTCGGTCGCCACCCGCTTGCCGATCAGGATATAGCCCGCCCACGCGGCCGCCGCGGCCAGGGCGAACAGCACCCCCAGGGCACTGCCGGACAGCCGGACGTCGGCGATCGCCACCACCCCGGCGACCACCAGCAGCAGGGCCAGCACGTCGCGCCGGGTGCGGGAGCCCGCGGCGGCCACCACCACGGGCCCGGCGAACTCCAGCGCGACGACCGTGCCCAGCGGGAGCCGGGCGATCGCCTCGTAGAACAGCACGTTCATGCCCGCGGTCACGATCCCGAAGACGCACGCCAGCAGCAGCCGCCGGCCCCGCCAGGCCGCGCGCGGCGGGCGCCGCCAGGCCAGCAGCACCACCGCCGCGCCCAGGCACCGCAGCCAGGCCACCCCGGCCGGCGTCGCGTGGCCGAAAAGGTCGACCGCGATGGCCGCTCCGGCGTACATGGAAATTCCGCTGAGAACGAACAACAGCGGGGCGGGTACCGCGGAAACCCTCCGGACCGGCGTCAAGGAACTCACGACTCCATGGTGCCTGACCACGGAAAATGTGACTCTCCGGGTAATCCACTCCTGCATTGCGGGATCCGGCTACGACATCCGGGGTAAATCGACGTGACTCGGGTCCCACCGGCGCGGGAACACTTGCGGGCCGCGAAACGTCTGGAAGAGTGGAAGCACGAACACCGCGGAGCCGGAGACGATCGCCGTAGCCGACATCAGTCCGAAGTGGGCGTAGCTGGATCGATGGCACCGGGCAACCGGTGCCGGGACGGAGGGAGACCCCCATGACAACGCCGACGCTCACCCGCCCCGAACTGACCGCCCTCGACCGCTGTGACCGGTGCGGGGCCGCAGCTCAGGTACGCGCCGTCCTCAAGGGCGGCGAGCTTCTCTTCTGCGGGCACCACGCCCGAGAGCACGAGGCCAAGCTCAAGGAACTGTCCGCCGACATCCAGCGGTAACGACCTAGACACACGAAGGCGGTCAGTGCGCACAGGCACTGGCCGCCTTCGTATTTCTCTAACCGGCACAGTCGACCGGTACAGCTGCAAGTTGCCGATTGCCGCGCCGGAAATCACGGACAGGCCTCGGAATGCCGTGATTCCGGACACGAAACCGGACAGGAAATCAGACAGAATCCAGCACGACTTCGAACGCGACTTCGGCGGCGCCCAAGAGCTTCACGTCGGCACCCAGCGCCGAGCTGATGATCCGCGTGCCGCCGACCGCCCGGCTCACCAGGCTGCGCCGGCGGACCTCCGCGCCGACGTGCCGCAGGACCGCCTCCGGCAGCACCGTCAGCAGGTCGCCGAGGATCACCAGCTGCGGCCCGAGCAGGTTGACGACGTTGATCAGCCCGAGGGTCAGCCACTCGGCGAACTCCGCGAGCCGCGTCATCGCCGCTTCGGAGTCCCGGCCGAGCTCGCGCAGCTCGAACAGGATCGCGCCGCGCGGGGTGTCCTCGGCCAGCCCGAGCGCCCGGCACAACGCGGCCTCGCCGACCTCGGTCTCCCAGCAGCCGCTGCTGCCGCAGTAGCAGGGGCGCCCGTCCGGCCGGATCACCATGTGCCCGATCTCGCCGACGTACCCCGCGCCGCCCCGCAGGGCCGCGCCTTCGGCGATGACACCGCCGCCGACCCCGACGTCCGCCGAGATGTACACCATGTCGGAGGACCCGCGGGCCGCTCCGCGCAGGTGCTCGGCGACCGCGCCGAGCTCGGCGTCGTTGCCGACCAGGATCGGGATCTGCAGGACACCGCCCAGCCGCTCGCCGAGCGCGACGTCGGTCCAGCGCAGGTTGGGTGCTTCGTGCACGTACCCGTCCGCGCGCCGGACGACGCCCGGGACCGACACCCCGACCGCCACCGGGCTCACGTCGAGGTCGCCGGCCAGGACGGTCGCCGACTCGATGACGTGGGTGATCACTTCTTCGGGCCGGTTCATCCGGCCCCGCAGGTTCCAGCTGTTGCGGCCCAGGATCTGGCCGCCCAGCCCCACAAGCGCGATCGCGACGTGCTCGACCTGCAGGTCGACCGCGAGCACGACCGCCGCGTGCGGCTGGGGCAGGACCAGGAGCGAGGGGCGGCCCGCCCCCCGTCCCGGCCTCGGCACCTTCTCCTCGACGACACCGGCTTCCGCCAGCCCGTCGACGAGGGTCTTGATCGTGCTCCGGTTGAGCCCCAGCTCGGCGGCCAGGGTCGCCCGGGTGCTCGGCCCGCCGACGTGCAGCAGGCGGAGCAGGGTCGTGCGGTTGTGCCGGCGCACCTCGTCCGGTCGCGCGACGGGTGAGCTGGACACGGGCTTGATCATCCCATGCTGGTTCAGCGCGTCGACGCAGCCGCGCGGCGCCGCGACAGCGCGTCGACCGTGGCGGCGAGCAGGAGGACCAGGCCGGTGATGATGTTGACCACCGCGGCCGGCTGCTTGAGCAGGCCCAGGCCGTTGATGACCACCGCGATGACCAGGCCACCGACGACGGCGTCGGCCACCCGGCCCTTGCCGCCGAACAGCGACGTGCCGCCGATGACGGCCGCGCCGACCGAGTACAGCAGCGTGTTGAGGCCACCGGACTGCGGGCTGACCGAACCGACCTTCGACGCGGCGACGATGCCGCCGATGGCCGCGACCGCCGAGCCGATGACGAACACGCTCGCCCGGATCTTCGGCACGTCGATACCGGCGCGGCGGGCGGCTTCCTTGTTGCCGCCGACCGCGTAGACGTAGCGGCCGTACTTGGTCCGGTTGAGCACGTAGGTCCCGGCCACCAGCAGCACCAGCATGATCGGGATGACGTACGGGACGCCCTCGATCGTGACGACCGCCTTGTTCGGCGAGCGGTTGATCGTCAGCAGCCAGGTGCCCACCGCCGACAGCACGACGAGCGCGCCGACCTTGACCAGCACCAGCGCCGTCGGCTGCACGACCAGGCCGCGCTGGAGCCGCCGGAAGTGGCTGATCAGGGTGATCACCGCGAACCCGCCGGCGGCGACGAGGAAGAAGATCCAGCTGCCGAGGATGTTCAGGTTGCCGTTGGCGATCTTGTACAGGATGTCCGAGTTGGTGATGCCGATCGTGCCGCCTTCACCGATGAACTGCAGCAGGACGCCCTGCCACACGATGAACAGCGCCAGCGTCACGACGAAGGACGGCATGCCGATCTTCGAGACGAGGAAGCCGGTGATGCAGCCGATCGCGGTGCCGACGCAGATGGCCAGCAGGATCTCGAGCCACGCGCTGGCCGGGACGCCGACCGCGACGAGCAGCAGGCCGATCAGCGAAAGCACGGCGCCGGCCCAGATCCGCTGGTAGGCCGACAGCAGCATGGCCACGGCGAGGACCGCGATGAACGTGATGAACACGCCGGAGCCCAAGGTGCCCAGCAGGTTTCCGGCGTGCACGTAGTGCAGGGCCATCACCGACGCGGCGGTGCCGGAGGCCACACCGGCGGCGAGGTCGATCTCGCCGAGCAGCAGCACGAAGACGATGCCCATCGCGATGATGATCACGCCCGCGCCCTGCGGGAACACGTTGGCGATGTTGGCCAGCGTGAAGAAGTTGTCCGACAGCGCGCTGAACAGGACGACCAGCACGAGCAGGCCGAACAACGACGGCAGCGAGCCGAGCTCACCGGCCCGGATGCGGGCGAAGTAGTCACGGAGCGCTTCGCCGGTTGACATCGATGTCGTGTCGATGCCGAAGTCGGTGATCGCCGCGGTGGGGTTCTGGGTCTGCGCGAGCGCGTCGGCGGGAGAGCCGACTTCGTGCTTGGCAGGGGTTTCAGTCATTTCCGGTTCTTTCTTCCCGCT
The DNA here is from genome assembly GCF_046548675.1 of Amycolatopsis sp. cmx-8-4. Classification (NCBI taxonomy): domain Bacteria; kingdom Bacillati; phylum Actinomycetota; class Actinomycetes; order Pseudonocardiales; family Pseudonocardiaceae; genus Amycolatopsis; species Amycolatopsis sp. cmx-8-4. The sequence continues at coordinate 469,590 of NZ_JAEBDZ010000005.1, read as the reverse complement.
CACAGGACCACGGCTTCGGGCCGGGCCAGGCCGAGGTCACCGGAGCGACCCGCGGTGATCAGTTCCACGACCTGGCCGTGGCTGACGTCCTTCGTGTGCACCTCGGCGACGAGGCGGCCGAGGTAGAGCACCGAGATGCGGTCGGCGACCTCGAACACGTCGGCCATGTTGTGGCTGATCAGCACGACGCCGAGGCCCTGCTCGGCCAGCCGGCGGACCAGGTCCAGCACCTGCCGGGTCTGCGCGACACCGAGGGCGGCGGTCGGCTCGTCCAGCACGACGACCTTGCTGTTCCACAGCACCGACTTGGCGATGGCCACGGTCTGGCGCTGACCACCGGACAGCGAGGAGACCGGCGTCCGGACCGACTTCACGGTGCGCACCGACAGGGAGGCCAGCGTCTCGCGAGCGGCCTTCTCCATGCTGGCTTCGTCCAGCTTCCAGCTGCTCCCGCGCTCACGGCCGAGGAACATGTTCTGGACGATGTCGAGGTTGTCGGCGAGGGCGAGATCCTGGTAGACGATCTCGATGCCGAGGTCCGCCGCGTCGCGCGGGCCGCGGATGTGGGCGTCCTCGCCGTTGAACCGCACGGCCCCCGAGTCGTACGGGTGGATGCCGGCGATGCACTTGACGAGGGTCGACTTGCCGGCGCCGTTGTCGCCGACCAGGGCGGTCACTTCGCCCGCACGCACGTCGAAGTCCACGTCGTGGAGGACGTGGACGGGGCCGAAGCTCTTGTTCAGGCCCTTGATCTCGAGGATGGGCTCACTCATGGATGGCATTTCTCCGAATTTCTTATGCCCTGTGCCGCCGCTCCGCCGATCGGCAAGCGAGGAGTGGGGACCGGGCCGGGGCGCGCCGTCGGGGTGCGCGTCCCGGCCCGGCTGTTCATGGGTACTACTGCCGACGGCTCAGGAGATGCCGAGCGAGGTGCACTTGGCGGCGAGGTCGCCACCGCAGATCTCGGTCGCCTTCACGTAGCCCTGGGTCACGACGGTCTTGATGTCCTTCTCCAGGATCAGGGTCGGCGTGAGCAGCACGGACTTGATGTCGCGGTTGTTCTTCGGGTCGTGGAGCTTGCCCGTCGCGATCGCGTCCGCACCGGCGGTGTCGCCCTTGGCGAGGGCGGCGGCCAGCTTGGCGGTGGCCTCGGCCTCTTCCTTGATCGGCTTGAAGATCGTCAGGTACTGGTCGCCGCGCATGATGGCCATGAGGCCGTCCGCGGTGGCGTCCTGGCCCGTGACCGGGACCTTGCCGTTGAGGCCGTTCTTCTTGAGGATCGTGATGACCGCGCCGGCCAGGCCGTCGTTCGCCGCCACGACGCCGTCGACCTTGCCGCCGTTGCCCTGCAGGATCTGCTCGAAGGTGGTGCCGCCGAGCTGGTTGTCCCAGTCGTTGATCGGCTGCTTCTGGACCAGCTTCAGCGCGTTGCTGGCGAACAGGGGCGCGAGGACGGAGTCCTGACCCTTGGTGAACAGCGTCGCGTTGTTGTCGGTCGGGGCACCCTCGATCTGGATGACCTGCGCGCCCGGGGTGGCCTTCAGCTTGTCCGCGAGGCCCTGGCCCTGCAGCTGGCCGACCTTCTCGTTGTCGAACGAGACGTAGTAGTCGGCGGAACCGCCGAGGCTCGGCCGGTCGTAGTCGATGACCGGGATGCCGGCGCCCTTCGCCTTCGCCTCGACAGCGGCACCGACGGCCGGGTCGGACGGGGCGATGATCAGGGCCTTGACGCCGGAGCTGATGAAGCCGTCGGCCAGGGTGGAGAACTTCTGGGCGTCACCCTGGGCGTTCTGGATGTCGGGCTCGAAGCCCTGCGCCGTGAGAGCGGCCTGCAGCATCGGCTTGTCGAAGGCTTCCCAGCGGGCCGAGGTGGCGGTCTCCGGCAGGATGACGCCGACCTTGCCGCTGGCGCCGCCGGCGGCGGCCGGAGCGGACGACGAGGCGGAGCTGCTCCCCGCGCCCCCGCTGTCCGAACTGTTTGCACCACACGCGGAGAGCACCAAGCCGGTGCTCACCGTGGCGGCGAGGAGGGTAAGGGTTCTGCTGCGCATCCTCGTTCCTTCCGGATCCAAGCATTGTGTCGATCGGCCCGCGACTGCTGTCCCGGGCCTTGCGGGGCGGTGATCCGGAGGGGCCCCCGGCGCACCGTCGCGCATATGTTGTGGGCGACAACATATGCCGCTGAGCGGCTGCGGGGAAGATAGCTGGATCGATTAAATGACACCAATTGGACACGGTTCGGCAACACAGGCTGACCGTCGCCCGGAAAGAGTAGATCCGCTGACGATGTGATCGCCACTACTCACCGTGTGTTACATCCAGGTTTCTTGACGGCGTGAAGGTAGCCCGGCCGCCGCAGTCCCGGACACCGAGCGTGGGCGGCGGCGAAGCCGTGGTGATCCCACCGACCGCTCCCGTTCCTGGTCGCCGACTTGCGAAACCTTTCGCCCGGACTGCCCGAAGTGCCTTTCGCCCGGGAACGGACGGGCAGGGCGCCGGTGACAACCGGGTACGCAGCGTCACAGCTCCTGGAGGGGTTTGTGCTGGTGACGCCGGGAGCGGAGGGTGACCGCCGGGGTTCAGCCTCCCGGGCGACACGGTCTCACCCGGTGGAGCCGGCGAGGTGGGGTGCGCAGGTACCTCCGCGGGACCGGGACGGAGACCCCGCGGCGAAGTGCCTGACCCTTGACCGAGCGGCCGGGCAGCATGCCGCAGACCGCGCCGGCGAGCGTCACCAGGAGCGGAGGGTGACGATCCGTTCTTCCAGCTGCTCCATGGTCGCCATCGCCGTGGGCGGGCCGCCGCAGACCCGGCGCAGCTCGTTGTGGATCGCGCCGTGCGGCTTCTTCGTGCGGTGGTGGTACATGCCCACCAGGGCGTTCAGCTCCTTGCGCAACGTGCCCAGCCGCTCGCTCACCGAGGCCGAGCGGGCCGGTGCCGCCGGGGCGGCCTCCTCGGCCTTGGGCTTGCGGCGCTTCTCGTCCGCGACCTGCTCTTCCTGCCGCTTGCGCAGCAGCGCGCGGACCTGGTCCGGCTCCAGCAGCCCCGGCAGGCCGAGGTACTCCTGCTCCTCGTCGGAGCCCGAGAAGACCGCCGTGCCGAAGGAGTTGCCGTCGTAGATGACCTGGTCCAGCTCGGCCGAGGCGCCCAACGAGGTGAACGCCTTCTCCTCCTCGCCCGGCTCGTCCTCGGTGCGGTTGGCCTGGGCGAGCAGCTCGTCCTCCCAGCCCTCCTGCTCGCGGTGGGGCTTGCCCAGCACGTGGTCGCGCTGCGCCTCCAGCTCGCTCGCCAGCTCCAGCAGCACCGGCACCGACGGCAGGAAGACGCTCGCCGTCTCGCCCTTCTTCCGGGCCCGCACGTACCGGCCGATCGCCTGGGCGAAGAACAGCGGGGTCGACGCGCTCGTGGCGTACACGCCGACGGCCAGCCGCGGGACGTCGACGCCTTCCGACACCATCCGGACGGCGACGATCCAGCGTTCGTTCGTCTCGGAGAACTCCTTGATCCGGCCCGAGGCCTTCGGGTCGTCCGAGAGCACCAGCGTCGGCGCCTGGCCCGAGAGCCGCTCCAGGATCTTCGCGTACGCCCGCGCCGACTCCTGGTCGGTGGCGATGACCAGGCCGCCCGCGTCCGGCACGCTCTGGCGCACCTGCGACAACCGCGTGTCGGCGGCGTGCAGCACCGCCGGCATCCACTCGCCCGCCGGGTCGAGGGCCGTGCGCCACGCGCGGGCGTTCTGCTCCGCGGTCAGCGGCTCGCCGAGCCGCGCGGTGAACTCCTCCCCCGCGCTGGTGCGCCAGGAGGCCTCACCCGAATAGGCGAGGAAGACGACCGGCCGGACCACGCCGTCGGCCAGCGCGTCGGCGTAGCCGTACGAGTGGTCGGCCTTGCTGCGCTGGAAGCCGCCGGCGTCCGGCTCGTAGGTGACGAACGGGATGGCCGAGTCGTCGGACCGGAACGGCGTCCCGGTCAGCGAGAGCCGCCGCACAGCGGGAGTGAAGGCCTCGCGGATCGCGTCACCCCAGGACTTCGCGTCACCGCCGTGGTGGATCTCGTCGAGGATGACCAGCGTCTTGCGGTTCTCGGTGCGCACCCGGTGCAACGTCGGGTGCGCGGCGACCTGCGCGTACGTCAGCGCGACGCCGTTGTAGTCCGACGAGGTGACGCCGGTGGTGTTGCGGAAGTTCGAGTCGATCTGGATCCCGGCCACGGCCGCCGCCGACGCCCACTGGTGCTTCAGGTGCTCGGTCGGGGTGACGATGGTGACGGCCTCGATCGTGCGGTCCGACAGCAGTTCGGCCGCGATCCGCAGGCCGAACACGGTCTTGCCGGCGCCGGGCGTCGCCACCGCGAGGAAGTCCTTGGGCCGCGTCGTCAGGTACTTGGTCAGTGCCCGCCGCTGCCACGCCCGCAGCGGGCGCGCGGTCGAGTCCTTCTCCGCGGGAGGCGCCCCGAGCTGCGTCCCCGTCATGCCGGTCCCCCCTCGCTCAACTGCCGCTCAAGTGCTCTGACGTGCGAAAACCCTCACTGTGGTACCGACTTCGGCGTCAGTTGCAGCGGTGAGGGCACTGGGGCGAGTCTACCGGCCCGGTCCGACAGTTCCGGGCACCGGCACGGGTGATGTCCCCCGACACGCCCGGGTGCAGGGGTGGTGACGAGCCAAATCTCCACGGATGGACCATGCTGGACACCGTCATGGGTGAGGTGCAGCCGTCCGCAGCGACGAAGGTGGCCCGCAAGGGGCCGTGGCGCCTCCTCACGCGCACGCTCGGCAAGGCCTGGGAGGGCAACATCTTCTCGGAGGCCGCGGAAGCGGCCTTCTGGCAGACGCTCTCGCTGCCGCCGCTGCTGCTGGGCCTGCTCGGCAGCCTGGGTTTCGTCGGCGAGTGGTTCGGCCAGGACGTCGTCGCGCAGGTGCACGACCGGATCATCGGCTTCTGCCGCACCGTCTTCAGCGCCAACGCCGTCCAGGACATCATCGAACCGACGGTGAACAGCATCCTCACCGTCGGCAAGGGCGAGATCGTCTCGATCGGCTTCCTCATCTCGCTGTGGGCCGGCTCGTCGGCGATGTCGTCGTTCGTGGACGCGATCACCGTCGCCCACGACCAGTACGGCGTCCGCAACGACGTCTGGCAGCGGATCTTCGCGCTGCTGCTCTACCTGTGCGGCCTGGTGGTCCTGGTGGTCGGCCTGCCGCTGCTGGCGATCGGCCCGGACCTGCTGCCCGAGTTCTTCCCGTCGGACTGGCGCCCGACCGTGGCGTCGTGGGTGAGCGCGCTCTACTTCCCGGCGCTCGGCGCGATGATCACCCTCGCGCTGACGACGTTGTACAAGCTCGCGCTGCCGCGGAAGCTGCCGTGGCACCGCGGGCTCCCGGGCGCGGTGCTCGCCATGGTCGTGTTCCTGCTCTCCTCGGTCGGCCTGCGCGTCTACCTGAACTGGATCACCAAGACCGGCTACACCTACGGCGCGCTGGCCGCGCCGATCGCGTTCCTGCTGCTGATGTTCTTCATCGGGCTGGCCGTGGTCGGCGGCGCGTACTTCAACAGCGCGCTCCAGGAGCTGTGGCCGGCGAAGGCGACCCGGCGCCAGCGCCGCAAGTGGCGCCGGCTGGAGATGGAACGCGCCTCCGAGCGGCTGCGCACCGAGGACGGGCGCAAGCTGTGGGAGCGCTCGACGATGCCGCTGCGCCGCCCCCGCGCCGAGGACGTGAACGGCGCCGCGGAGGCACCCGACGGCGAGGCACCGTCCGATGAGGACGGATCGTCGTCACCCAGCGCGCCGGAATCGGCACCCAGCGCTGCTCAGGGTGGGGGCTCATCCGAAGGGACCACCCGGAATCCACCCACAGGCTGAGTCGCTCCTCAGTTCGGACATGGCACGCTCAGCGGGTCACTGACGCAGGCGTCGGTCGCCGCGTCGTTCCCGAGGGGGTTCCCAAGTCATGTCCGTGCTGGCCAGATTGAGCCTGCGCAACCGAAGCCTGATCGGCCTGCTCGCGCTCGTCATCGTCGGCTTCGGTGCCTTCGCGCTGCCGCAGATCAAGCAGCAGCTGTTCCCGTCGCTGCAGTTCCCGCAGGCGCAGATCGTCACCGCGTACGCGGGCGCGTCCCCGGACGCGGTCGACAAGCAGGTCACCGAGCCCCTCGAAGGCGGGCTCCAGGGGCTGAAGGGCCTCAAGGAGCTGGATTCGACGTCTTCCGACGGCGTGTCCCGGGTCGTCGCGCAGTTCGAGTTCGGGACCGACGTCGACGCCGCCGTCTCGCAGATCCAGCAGGCGGTGAACCAGGTCCGGACCCGGCTGCCGCAGAACTCCGAGCCTGCCGTGTCCGCGGGCAGCACCGACGACCTGCCGGTCGTGCTGGTCGCCGCCGGCACCGCCGGGGACCCGCAGCAGCTGGCCCCCGCGCTGACCGACCAGGTCGCGCCGGAGCTGCGCAAGATCGACGGCGTCCGCACGGTCACCGTCACCGGCGTGCAGCAGCCGCGGCTCACGATCACCCTCGACTACGCGAAGCTGGCCGCCGCGGGCGTCGACCCGACGTCGATCGCCACCGCGCTGCAGACCGCGGGCGCGGCCGTGCCGGCCGGGACGCTCACCGAAGGCGGCAAGACGCTGTCGGTCCAGGTCGGCGGCGCGCAGACCACTGTGGACACGATCCGCAACCTCTACCTCACGCCCAGCGCCGCGGCCGGGGCCTCCCGCGCGGGCGCTCCGGCGCGCGGGCCGGTGAAGCTCGGTGACGTCGCCGACGTCCAGACCGGGTTCGCCCCGCCGACGTCGATCACGCGCACCAACGGCAAGCCGAGCCTCGGCCTCTCGATCACCATGGTGGACAACGGGAACGCCGTCGCGATCTCCGACGCGGTGCGCGACAAGCTGCCCGACCTGGCGAAGAAGACCGGCTCCGAGATGAGCGTCGTGTTCGACCAGGGCACGCCGGTGAAGGACGCGATCAGCGGCCTGACCACCGAAGGCCTGCTGGGCCTGGCGTTCGCCGTCATCGTCATCCTGCTGTTCCTGCTGTCGGTGCGCTCGACGCTGGTGACCGCGGTCTCGATCCCGCTGTCGGTGGTCGTCGCGTTGCTGGCGCTGTGGACCGGCGACCTGTCGCTCAACCTGCTCACCCTCGGCGCGCTGACCATCGCGATCGGCCGGGTGGTCGACGACTCGATCGTGGTGCTGGAGAACATCAAACGCCACCTCGCGTACGGCGAGGAGAAGCAGCGGGCCGTGCTCGACGGCGTCCGCGAGGTGGCCGGCGCGGTGACGTCGTCCACGCTGACGACCGTCGCGGTGTTCCTGCCGATCGCGTTCGTCGGCGGGTTCGTCGGGGAGCTGTTCTCGCCGTTCGCGATCACCGTGACGGTGGCGCTGCTGGCGTCGCTGCTCGTGTCGCTGACCGTGGTCCCGGTGCTCGCGTACTGGTTCCTCAAGCAGCCGGAGGTGCCCGCGGACGCCATCGAGGCCGAGCGGGCGCGCGAAGCCGCCGTCGAGAAGGAGCGCCGCGGCCTGCTGCAGCGCGCCTACCTGCCGGTAATCCGGTTCGCCACCAAGCGGCGGCTCACCGTCGTCCTGCTGGCGCTGCTGATCTTCGCCGGCACCGTCGGGCTCGCGACGCGCCTGAACACCAACTTCCTCGACCAGTCCGGCGGCACCACGCTGAACATGACGCAAAAGCTGCCCGCGGGCACCAGCGTCGAGGCCAAGGAGAAGGCCGCTACGGCGGTCGAGCAGGCCCTGGCGGCCGAGAAGTCCGTGCAGACCTACCAGGTCAGCGTCGGCGGAGGTGGCGCTTTCGGCGGCTTCGGCGGCGGCGGCACGTCGACCAGCATCTCCGTCACCGTCGCGAAGGACACCGACCTCGACGCGCTGTCGAGCCGGCTGCGCGACAAGCTGACGTCGCGGCCCGAGCTGGGCGAGATCAAGATCGGCGCCGACGCCTCCGGGTTCAACTCCGACCAGGTCTCGGTCACCGTGACCGCGCCGTCGGAAGCGGCGCTGAAGCCCGCGTCCGACCAGGTGCAGCAGGCGCTGCAAGGGGTTTCCGGGCTGACCGAGGTGACCAGCGACCTGTCCGTCGGCTCGCCGCGGGTGCAGGTCGAGGTGGACGACGCCGCGGCCGCCGCGCGCGGGCTGTCGGCGAGCACCATCGGCCAGGTCGCCAACCAGGCGATCGCCGGGCGCACGGTGACACAGCTCCCGGTCGACGGGCAGCGCACGGACGTCGTGCTCCGCGCCGGCACCGCGCCGGTGTCCGTGGACCAGGTCAAGGGCCTGCCGATCCCCGGTCCGGCCGGCGTCGTCCGGCTGGACGAGGTCGCGAAGGTGTCCACTGTGGACGGCCCGGCGTCGGTGCACCGCACCGGCGGCGACCTCAGCACCACCGTCACGGCGAAGAACACCGGGGACAACCTGAGCAAGACGACCGCGGCCATCCAGTCCAAGCTGGACGGAATCACGTTCGCCGGCGGCGCGTCGTACTCGCTCGGCGGCGTGAGCCAGGACCAGCAGGAGGCGTTCTCGAACCTCTTCCTGGCGCTGCTCGCGGCCATCGCGATCGTGTTCCTGATCATGGTGGCGACGTTCCGCAGCCTGATCCAGCCGCTGATCCTGCTGGTGTCGATCCCGTTCGCGGCGACCGGCGCGATCGGGCTGCTGCTGGCCACCGGCACCGCGCTCGGCCTGCCGTCGCTGATCGGCATGCTGATGCTCGTCGGCATCGTCGTGACCAACGCGATCGTGCTGATCGACCTGATCAACCAGTACCGCGCCGAAGGGATGAGCGTCGCCGACGCCGTCACCGAAGGCGGCCGGCGCCGGCTGCGGCCGATCCTGATGACCGCGGCGGCGACGATCTTCGCGCTGGTCCCGATGGCGCTGGGCATCACCGGCCAGGGCGGGTTCATCGGCCAGCCCCTGGCGATCGTGGTGATCGGCGGCCTGGTCAGCTCGACGCTGCTGACGCTGGTGCTGGTCCCGACCCTCTACACGATGGTCGAGACCCGCAAGGAGCGCCGCCACGCGCGCCGCGAAGCCCGCCGGCACCCGGTCGAGGCCCCGGAGTCGGAGTCCCTGGACCCCGCCCCCACCGCCTGACCCGCGCACACAGATGGACGACACGCCGCACCCGGCTCGCGGGTGCGGCGTGTCGTCCGTTCGGGCTCGCGCAAAGCCGTAGCCGGACGAAGCATCGCCCCCGTGATCAGAACGCCGACTCGCGTGATCCGAGGGTCGACTCGCGTGATCCGAGGGTCGACACGGCGAGGCTCGACCAGCTTCGGCGTGTCGTCCGTCTGATCACGCGTGTCGACTCCTCAATCACGCGAGTCGACCCTTCGATCACACGGCTACTGCTTGAAGCGGTAGGTCATGCTGTCGAAGACGATGCAGATGCTCGGCGACATCACGATCACCCGCAGGGTGTTGTCCCGCTCGTCGAAGTCGAGGCCCTCGACCTCGAAGGTCCCGCTGCAGCCGCTGCGCAGTGGCAGCTGGCCGAGCGAGGTGACGTGGCCGGCGACGTCCGAGCCGGTCGGCGGCCCGGCGAGGTCGACCTGCAACAGCGGCTTGGTCGTGCCGAAGAGGCTGCCGTCCGGGTCGTCGGACGAGCAGAGCAGCCGGGTCGCGGTCTGGAAGTCGCAGCCCTGGACGTCGCGGACCGGGTGGTCGAGCCGGATCGTCCCGGCCAGGGGCAGGTTCTGCGCGGGGGTCGTGAACACCGCGCCGGGCATCGGGTGGACCAGGAGCCGGTCCATCGTGCCGTACTCGCCCTCGACCAGCCAGCGCGCGTCGGGCGAGACGGCGGCGAACGAGTTGTTGTTCGCCTCCCACGACTCGAGGCTGTGCTTGTAGTTCGCCCACGAGCCGTCCGGTGCCTGGACGCGGTAGAGCTTCCCGCCCCGGTCGTCGCGCTGGTAGGGCTCGACGTACCAGCCCTGCGCCGACCCGGGGTCGCCGACGTGGTTCCAGCCCTGGGAGTTCAGGTCGGCCGGGATGGTGCTGAGCCCGGTGTAGCGGATGGTGGTGCCCGACGGCCGCACGATCGTCGCGAGCCCCTGGCTCTCGTCGAGGGCGCGGGCCTGGTCCTTGCCGACCTCGGTCCAGCCGGTGACGGCCTGCGCCAGCGCGGGCGCGAACACGGTGAGCAGGGCGGCTACGGCGACGATGATCCCGGTTCTGCGCATGACGCCTCCGGTGGGAGTGGGAAACCTGGCGAACCGGATCTACCAGCACTCCCGGGCGTCGCGCACCCGTCTAATGAAGGGTTTTCACGTTTGACCCCGAGATCTGTCCCCTTTTGGACAGCACTGCGGACATGGTTGAACCCCGGCGGACGACGTCAGCCGGGGTTCCGGGCGGCGGATCACTCGCCGGGGCGCAGCCCGTCGAAGATCTCCTTGCAGGCCGGGCAGACCGGCGAACCGGGCTTCGGCGACTTCGTCACCGGGAAGACCTCACCGCACAGCGCCACCACGTGATTGCCCATGACCGCGCTCTCGGCGATCTTGGCCTTCTTCACGTAGTGGAACATCTTCGGTGTGTCGTCGTCGGTGGTCTCCGTGCCCTCGGGCGTGGTTTCCGGCTTCGTCAGCGTCTCGGTGCTCACCCGGCCATTGTGCCCCAGTCCCGCCGAAGCTCGTACGAAAGCCCCTCGACCTGGCAGGATCGGCGGCATGTTCCAGAAGGTGCTCGCGACGTTCGGCTCGGGCGGAGCGAAGATCGACGCCCGCCTGCTCGACCGCACGGCCGCCCCCGGCCGCCCGTTGCACGGCGAGGTCCTGCTGCTCGGCGGCGAGGTCGACCAGGAGATCAACGCGCTGGGCGTGACGCTGCTGGCCCGCGTCCAGGTCACCGGCGAGGACAAGACCGAAGACCTCCCGTTCGGTGCGCAGCAGCTCGTCGGCCGCGAGACCATCCGCGCCGGCCAGCAGGTGCGCGTGCCGTTCGAGATCCCGCTGCCCTGGGAGACGCCGGTCACGAGCGTCTTCGGCAAGCCCCTGGCAGGGACGGCGGTCGGCGTGCGCGCCGAGCTGGACCTCGCGGCTGCGGTATCCGACCCGTTCGACGCCGACGCCGTCGCGATCGAGCCGCTCCCGGCGCAGAAGCGGGTCCTCGACGCGCTGGGCCGGATCGGTTTTGTCTACCACGAAGCGATCCTGGAGCAGGGCCGGATCAACGGCGCGAACCAGCAGCTCGCCTTCTTCCAGGAGATCCGCTTCGCGCCTTCGCCGCGCTTCGCGAGCGTCTTTTCCCAGGTCGCGGTCACGTTCCTGACGTCGTCGGAGCGCACCGACGTCATCCTGGAGGTCACCAAGCGGGTCCGGGTGAGCAAGACCGGCGGCTTCGGCGGCCGCGGCCAGGAGTTCCTCGGCCTGTTCACGATGAAGCCGGACGTCAACTGGGAGAAGCAGCTCGAAGATTGGTTCGACCAGGTGGCGCGGCCGCGCGGGATCTTCGACTAGCCGTGGACTGGCCCGCAGCGATCGCCGCGCTCGGCGGCACGCCGGATGCCTGGCCCCGGCTCGAAAGCCGTTACGGAGAGCCCCATCGCCGTTACCACACGCTCACCCACGCGGCCGCCGTCGCGCGTGACTCCGCCTGGCTGGCCGGCGGTCTCGGCGAGACCGACCGGGCCGTCGTCGCCGTCGCCGCGTGGACGCACGACGTCGTCTACGACGCGAACCCCGGCGAAGACGAGCGCGCGAGCGCGGTTTGGGCCCGGGAAGCGCTGACCGGGGTCGCCGAAGCGCACGTCGAGCGCGTCGAAGGCCTGATCCTCGCCACGATCAAACACGACGCGCCCGCCGACGACCACCTCGCCACCGCGCTGCTCGACGCCGATCTCGCCATCCTCGGCGCGCCCGAAGCGCAGTACGCCGGGTACGCCCAGGCCGTGCGCGAGGAGTACGCGAAGTACCCCGGCGACGTCTGGCGCGAAGGGCGCATCGCCGTCCTCGAAGGCATGCTGTCGCGGACGCTCTACCGCAGCGAAGCCGCGCGGACACGCTGGGCGAGCGCCGCCACGGCGAACCTGACGGCCGAGCTGACCCGCTGGCGCCGGGAGCGACCCGATCACCGATGATGGTTCCTCGTGACCACCCCACTCAACCTGCACGAAGAGGTCGCTTCCGCGCTGCGTGACGGGCACCCCGTCGTCGCGCTGGAGAGCACCATCCTGTCCCACGGCCTGCCGCCGGGCCGCAACCTCGACGTCGCCCGGCGCCTCGAGCGCGTGGTGCGCGCCGGCGGCGCCGTCCCGGCCACCATCGCGGTGCTCGACGGGCGGGTCGTCGTCGGCCTCTCCCCCGCCGAGCTGGAGCGCGTCTGCGCGCCGGACGCCGGGCTGGACAAGCTGTCGCTGCGCGACCTCGGCCCGGCCGTCGGCCTCGGCCGCTCGGGCGCGACGACCGTGGCGAGCACGTCGGCGCTGGCCGCCGCGGCCGGGATCGGGATGTTCGCCACCGGCGGCCTGGGCGGGGTGCACGTCGGCGCCGCGCAGAGCTGGGACGTCTCGGCGGACCTCGGCGTGCTCGCGAAGGTGCCGACCGTGGTCGTCTGCTCCGGCGTGAAGTCGGTGCTCGACATCCCGGCGACCCTGGAGGTGCTGGAGACGAACTCGGTGCCGGTGCTGGGGTACCGCACCGACGACTTCCCGGCGTTCTACCTGCGCTCGTCCGGGCACGCCGTGGGCTGGCGGGTGGACGACGCGAAGCAGGCCGCCGCGGTGGTCGCCGCGCACCGCGCGTACGCGGATTCCGGTGTCCTGCTGGCGAACCCGATACCCGAAGTGTCCGAAATGGACAGAGAGCTGCACGACCGGCTGCTCGCCGAGGGCCTGGCGCTGGTGGCCGAGCGGGGCGTGCACGGCGCCGAGGTCACGCCGGTGCTGCTGGAGCACTTCCACACCGCGAGCGGCGGGGTGAGCATCGACGCGAACGAGGCGCTGGTGCTGAACAACGCGAAGCTGGCGACCGCGGTCGCGGTGGCGCTGGCATGACCGGCATCGTGGTGGTCGGCGACGCGGCCCTCGACGTGATCGCGCGGCACGACAAGCCGTTGCCGCACGGCGGCGACGCCCGCGCGAAGATCCGGTTCACCGGCGGCGGCTCGGGCGCCAACACGGCGCTGTGGCTGCGTTCGCTGGACGCGGACACGACGCTGCTCGCGCGCATCGGCGACGACCCGGGCGGCCGGCTGATCAAGGCCGAGCTGGAGGCCGCGGGCGTGCGCTGCGCGTTCGCGGTCGACGCCGAGGCGCCGACGTGCTGCGTCGTGGTGATGGTCGACGCCACCGGACAACGGAGCATGCTCGCCGACCGCGGCGCCAACCAGCGCTTCGCGCCCGAGGACGTCACGCCGGAGGCGCTGGCCGGAGCGGGGCACCTGCACCTGTCCGGGTACGTGCTGCTCGACCCGCCGTCGCGGGCCGCGGGTCTCGCGTCGCTGGCGCTGGCCCGCGAGCTGGGCCTGACGACGTCGGTGGACCCGCAGGCGGCGGCGCACATCACCGACCCGGCGGCGTTCCTCGACGACGTCCGCGGCGTCGATCTGCTGATGCCGAACACCGAGGAGCTGGTCGCGCTGACCGGGTCCGCGGATCCGGCGTCGGCGAAGGAGCTGCTCGCCGCGGTCGGCGCGGTGGTGGTCACCGCCGGCCTGAACGGCGCGAGCTGGGTCGACGACAGCGGCGTCACGAGCGTGCCCGCGATCGAGGCCGACTGCGTGGACTCGACGGGCGCGGGCGACGCGTTCGACGCGGGCGTGCTCACCGGCTGGCTGGCCGGGGAGTCCACAGTGGACATCCTGCGCCACGGGACGCGGCTCGGCGCGCTCGCCGTCGGGAAGGTGGGCCCGCAACCCGGCTAACCGTCGATGACGCGGTGGGTGGTGTGCTCGATCGCCGTCGGCTCGGCCTGGAAGCGGTTGACCTTCTCGGTCTTGCGCGGCGGGCTGTCGTTGGCGATCAGCACCGCGATCCACGGCAGCGGCACCGAGATCGCGAGGAACCCGAGCGCCAGCCACCACACGTGGTAGGTCAGCCCGGCGAGGATCAGACACGGGATGCGGCACGCCATCATGATGACGTACTTGCGCTTGCGAGCCCTGAACTGCTCTTCGTACGACGGGGCCGCCCCGGTGATCAGCACCGGGTCCGAGTCGTTGGCGGGCATGGTCACTGCACCACCTCCGCTCTCCATCGTCTCACCAGTGCGGCTCATGCGACACCGGGGTGGGCCAAGCGGCTCAACGCCGCGGAGACGAGCGTCTCGATGCCCGTGCGCAGGGTCGGGTGCAGCACCGGGGCGAACCGCGGCGAGTGGTTGGACGGGATGTCGCGCTCGAAGCGGCCTTCGGTCATCGCCGTGATCACCGTCTCCGGGTCGAACCCGCCGACCAGCCAGAACACCGACGGCGCGCCGGCCGCGCGGCCGAACTCGCTGAAGTCCTCACTGCCGGTGATCAGCGGCGCCGGCATGGTCACCTCGGGGCCGAAGTGGGCGAGGAAGACCTCGGCGAGCGTGTTGTTGGCCGCCTCGTCGTTCTCCGTGATCGGGTAGGAGCCGTACCGGACGATCTCGGGCGGCTTCGGCGCGCCGGCCGTGGCGGCCTCGCCGTTGACGATCCGTTCCACCGCGGCCAGCACGCGCTCGCGGACCGCTTGGTCGAACGACCGGACGTTGACCTCCAGGACGGCGTCGTCGGCGATCACGTTGCTCGCGGTGCCCACGTGCAGCGAGCCGACGGTGACGACGGCCGAGTCGGTCGCGGCGATCTCGCGCGAGACGATCGTCTGCAGCTTGAGCACGACGGACGCGGCCAGCACGGCCGGGTCGACGGTCGTCTCGGGGCGCGAACCGTGGCCGCCGCGGCCGTGCAGGGTGATCCGCAGGGTGTCGGTGGCGGCCATGATCACGCCGGGGCGGGTGAGCACCCAGCCCGCCGGGCCCGGCACCAGGTGCTGGCCGAACACGACGTCGGGCTTCCCGGCGATGTCGAACAGGCCGTCGCGGACCATCGCCGACGCGCCGCCCGCGCTCTCCTCCCCCGGCTGGAACACCACGAGCAGCGTGCCGGACCAGGCGTCGCGGCCGCGCGCGAGCAGCGTCGCGGCCCCGGACAGCCAGGTGGCGTGCATGTCGTGCCCGCAGGCGTGCATGACCGGGACGTCGGTGCCGTGCTCGTCGGTGCCGCGCTCGGTGCTCGCGTACGACAGCCCGGTCTTCTCCTCGACCGGCAGCGCGTCGATGTCGGCGCGCAGCTGCACCGTGGGGCCCTCGCCGTTGCGCAGCACACCCAGTACCCCGGTGCCGGCGATGCCGGTGTGCACCTCGTAGCCGTCGCGCTCCAGCCGCCGGGCCAGCTCCGCGGCCGTGCGCGTCTCGGCGAAGGAGAGCTCGGGGTGGCGGTGGAGGTCGATGTACAGCGCTTCGAGCTCGGGCAGCGCCGCGTCGAGCGGGGTGAGGACGCGTTCAAGGGTCACGAGGGCCATCGTGGCAGCATTACCCACCGTGAGCACGCGAAGCGTACTGCCCGACCTGTCCGATGACGTCTGCGCGCGGCTGCGCGAGGCCTTCCGGCGCACCTCCTACGACGCCGACGGCGTGGTGGACGCCCTCGGCGGCGCCGCACACGCGGCGCTGGGCCGCGGCGAGCCGGAACCGGCGGACCGGGCGAGCCGGGACGCGGGTGACCTCGGCACGCTGATCCGGCTGTTCCTGCTGGGCGGGACGGAGCCAGAGACCGCGGCCAAGGCCGCGTTCGCGCCGCTGACGCCCGAAGATGCCGTGGCGGCGGGCCTGCTCGACGCCGTCGCCGGCGGCTACCGCGCCGCCCTCGACGTCCGCCCGCACGGCGACGAGGAGGGCTCCTGGTGGGTCGTCTCCGACCTCGACGCCGACGTCCTCGGCGCGACCGTGCCCGAGGACCACGTCCTCGGCGTCGGGCACGCGTCGCTGTCGCTGATCCGCGCGACCACCCGCCGGCCGGTCGGCACCCTGCTCGACCTGGGCACCGGCAACGGCGTCCAGGCGCTGCACGCGACCCGGCACGCCCGGCGCGTCACCGCCACCGACGTCTCCGCGCGGGCCCTCGCGCTGGCCGCCGCGACGTTCCGGGTCAACGAGCTGGACGTCGAGCTGGTCCGCGGCGAGTGGTTCGCGCCGGTCGCGCGGCGGAAGTTCGACCAGGTCGTCTGCAATCCGCCGTTCGTGGTCGGGCCGGCGCGCGTCGACTACACCTACCGCGACTCCGGGCTGGCGGGCGACGACGCGAGCGCGCTCGTCATCCGGCAGCTGCCGGGGTTCCTGAACGACGACGGCGTCGGCCAGCTGCTGGCTTCCTGGCTGCACACCGGCACCGAGGACTGGGCCGACCGGGTGAGCCGCTGGCTGCCCGCCGAGACCGACGCCTGGTTCGTCCAGCGCGACGTCGCCGACCCGGCGCTCTACGTCGGCACGTGGCTGCGGGACGCGGGCATCGACCCGCGCTCGCCCGAAGGCCGGGTGAAGGCGGCGGCGTGGCTTGACTGGTTCGCGGCCAACGACGTCCGGGGCATCGGCTTCGGTTTCGTGACGCTGCGCCGTGCGGCCGGCCGCACGCCGACCGTGGTGTGCGAGGACCTGCGGCAGGCCTACGACGACCCGCTGGGCCCGGAAGCCGCGGGCTGGCTGGACCGCGTCGAATGGCTGCGCAATTCCGGTTCCCTACTCGATGTCCGATTTGTCGTACCCGACACCGTTTTGCTGGAAAGCGTCGAAGAACCAGGCGACGAAGGCTGGACGACGTCGATCCGGCGGCTGCACCGCACCGACGGCCCGGGCTGGCAGCACGAGGTCGACGACCTGGCCGCACGACTGCTCGCGGGCTGCCGCGGCGCGCTGCCGCTGGAGGACCTCATCGAGCTGCTCGCGGCCGCCCAGGGCCGCGAAGCGGACGAGCTGGCCGCCGCCGCGCTGCCCGTCGTCCGGGAGCTCGTGCGGCACGGGATGCTCGTGCCGGCGGGACGATGAGGGCGGTCGCGGCCCGCGTCACCCGGGCGGACGTAACGGTCGAGGGCGCGGTGGTCGGCGCCATCACCGAACCGGGTTTGCTTGTACTGCTGGGAATCCACGTCGGCGACGACGCGGCGAAGGCGGCGACGATGGCGCGCAAATTGCACGAGTTGCGCATCCTGCGTGACGAGGAATCATGCGCCACGGTGAATGCGCCGTTGCTCGTGGTGAGCCAGTTCACGCTCTACGGCGACACGAAGAAAGGGCGCCGGCCGTCGTGGACGCAGGCCGCCCGGCCCGAGGTCGCCGAGCCGTTGGTGGACGCCGTGGTCGCTGACCTGCGCGAGCGCGGCGCGCACGTCGAAACGGGGCGTTTCGGGGCGATGATGGCGGTCTCGAGCGTGAACGACGGTCCGTTCACCGTTCTCGTAGAGGTCTAGACCACTCTGGAGCGGTTCACTTCCTGACCGAATTCTCAAGGTCTTCTCAGGTTTCCCGGACCCTGATCCTTCTCAGGAAAAGCTCAGCATTGGTGGAGCAACCAGAGCGCTCCGGCAGCCGTCTCCTTTTCAGCGAGCCGGGAACGTTTTGGGAACCCGGAGCGTTGTGCCAGATGTCCAGCCAAGCCGGCCGGACCGGCGTACCGGGTTCCACAGGCCTCGGTCCGCGGGTACGCACCCGGCGTGACCCACCGCAGCACGTTCAGCCCGTGACCGGGGAGGCAGAATGTCAGTCCAGACTCTCGAACGCGAGTCGCGCGGGATTCGCGAACGTATTCCGAGCCAGTTCTCCGAGGAGCCGCCGAGCGCGGGGGCGCTCGCCGACGGCGACCTCGACGCCCCGAGCCCGGCCGCCGACCTGGTCCGCGTCTACCTCAACGGTATCGGCAAGACGGCGCTGCTGTCGGCCGCCGACGAGGTGGAGCTCGCGAAGCGCATCGAAGCCGGCGTTTTCGCCCAGCACACGCTGGACACCGGTGAAAACCTCACGTCCAAGCGCCGCACGGAGATGTCCGCCCTGGTGCGCGACGGGCACGTGGCGAAGAACCACCTGCTCGAGGCCAACCTGCGCCTGGTCGTCTCGCTGGCCAAGCGGTACACCGGCCGGGGGATGCCGCTGCTGGACCTGATCCAGGAGGGGAACCTGGGCCTGATCCGCGCGGTGGAGAAGTTCGACTACTCCAAGGGGTTCAAGTTCTCGACCTACGCCACCTGGTGGATCCGGCAGGCCATCACCCGGGGCATGGCCGACCAGGGCCGCACCATCCGCCTCCCGGTCCACCTGGTGGAACAGGTCAACAAGCTCGCCCGCATCAAGCGCGACCTGCACCAGCAGCTCGGGCGGGACGCGACGCACGACGAGCTGGCCGCGGAGTCCGGCATCCCGGCCCACAAGATCTCCGACCTGCTCGACCACTCGCGTGACCCGGTAAGCCTGGACATGCCGGTGGGCGCGGAAGAGGACGCCCCGCTCGGTGACTTCATCGAGGACTCCGAGGCGACCGACGCCGAGAGCGCCGTGATCTCGGGCCTGCTGCAGGACGACCTGCGCCGCGTGCTCGCGACGCTGGACGACCGCGAGCAGCACGTCATCCGGCTGCGCTACGGCCTGGACGACGGCCAGCCCCGCACGCTCGACCAGATCGGCAAGCACTTCGGGCTCTCCCGCGAGCGCGTCCGCCAGATCGAGCGCGAGGTCATGTCCAAGCTCCGCCAGGGCGAGCGCGCGGACCGGCTCCGCGCCTACGCCAGCTGATCCACGCTCTGTCGTCCACCTACTGTTATCCACCTCGGACGGGGCGGGCCGCGCACACTGTGCGTGCCCGCCCCGTTTTCGTGCCCGATTCCGCGATTGTTCCCGCAGTTCAGGGGCACGATCGGAAAATAAGCCACCAAAATGGGGTTTCGGCCCCACATGACGTGGGTAGCAAACCTTCGCAACACCCGTTCGGCCGGATTGACTTATGACCTACGTCACGCCACTGTCGGGTGAAGGCCGGTGGGGTACGGCGACAAGCCTCGCGCCTGGATGTGCACGCATCCGGGCGCTTTCCCCGGGAGGTCGGGTCCGTCGGGGTGGACCCGGCCTCCCGACCCAAACCCCAGGTGCCGGCGTCGCTCAGCTCACGTACCCAGGCAGTCGGCTCGCCTGCTCGGTCGGCCTGCTCCCCGCGCCGGACCGGGTTTTCCACAGCCCCGCCGTGATGTGGACACCCAGGCCCCGGCCAGCGCTTTCCCCGGGTTTCGTCGGGCGCCCCCGATAAGCTGGACAAGGGCACGCCCCCCAGGGAGGGTGGGGGCGCGATTGCGGGCCGTGGGGTGGCCCACAGTGGCCGGATGCCTCTGGGGTGTGGGCGTCACACCTGCGTAAGGTGGACCGATCCGGAGCTGGCAAAGGAGCCTGGCAGTGCCGTCCACCACCACTTTTCAGCACACCGATGTCCTCCCGCTGGGCAAGGACACCATTACCGAGTACCGGCTGGTCACCGACGAAGGCGTCGAGACCTTCGAAGCCGCCGGGCGGAAGTTCCTGAAGGTCGACCCCGCGGTGCTGACCACCCTGGCGCGCACGGCCATCACCGACATCCAGCACCTGTTGCGCACGTCACACCTGACGCAGCTGCGCGCGATCGTCGACGACCCCGAGGCGAGCGGCAACGACCGCTTCGTCGCCATGGACCTGCTCCGCAACGCCGCCATCTCGGCCGGCGGCGTGCTGCCCATGTGCCAGGACACCGGTACCGCGATCGTCATCGGCAAGCGCGGCGAAGGCGTCCTCACCGGCGGTGACGACGAGCGCGCGCTCTCGCAGGGCATCTTCGACGCCTATCAGCAGCTCAACCTGCGGTACTCGCAGATGGCGCCGGTCAGCTTCTGGGACGAGCGCAACACGGGCACGAACCTCCCGGCGCAGGTCGAGCTCTACCACAAGGACGGCCAGGACGACCCGGCCTACGAGTTCCTCTTCATGGCCAAGGGCGGCGGCAGCGCCAACAAGACGTTCCTCTACCAGGAAACGAAAGCCGTCCTGAACCCGAAGCGGCTCGCCCGCTTCCTCGACGAGAAGCTGCGCGGCCTCGGCACCGCGGCCTGCCCGCCGTACCACCTCGCGATCGTCGTCGGCGGCATGTCCGCCGAGTTCAACCTGAAGGTCGCGAAGCTCGCCTCCGCGCGCTACCTCGACACCCTCCCGCAGGAGGGCTCCGAGCTCGGCCACGCCTTCCGCGACCCGAGCCTCGAGCAGCAGGTCCTCGAGATGACGCGCCAGTTCGGCATCGGCGCGCAGTTCGGCGGGAAGTACTTCTGCCACGACGTCCGCGTCATCCGGCTCCCCCGCCACGGCGCCTCGTGCCCGGTCGGCATCGCCGTCTCCTGCTCGGCCGACCGGCAGGCCAAGGCCAAGATCACCGCGGACGGCGTGTTCATCGAGCAGCTCGAACGCGACCCGGCCCGCTTCCTGCCCGAGGTCACCGAGGAGGACCTCTCCGACGACGTCGTGTCCGTCGACCTCAACCGGCCGATGGACCAGATTCGCGCGCAGCTCTCGCAGCTGCCGGTGAAGACGCGGCTTTCGCTGTCCGGGCCGCTGGTCGTCGCCCGCGACATCGCGCACGCGAAGATCGCCGAACGCCTCGACGCCGGCGAGGAGATGCCGGAGTACCTCAAGAACCACCCGGTGTACTACGCGGGCCCGGCGAAGACGCCGGAGGGCTACGCGTCCGGCTCGTTCGGGCCGACGACGGCCGGGCGGATGGACTCCTACGTCGCGCAGTTCCAGGCCGCGGGCGGCTCACTCGTCATGCTGGCCAAGGGAAACCGCTCGAAGCAGGTGACGTCGGCGTGCGAGGAGCACGGCGGTTTCTACCTCGGTTCGATCGGCGGCCCGGCCGCGCGGCTGGCGCAGGACTGCATCAAGAAGGTCGACGTCCTCGAGTACGCCGAGCTCGGCATGGAAGCCGTCTGGAAGATCGAGGTCGAGGACTTCCCCGCGTTCATCGTGATCGACGACAAGGGCAACGACTTCTTCGCCAGCACCGGCGATCCGGTGCTGCAGATCAGCTTCCGCTGACCCGGTAGCGCCCGCAACGCACACGAAGCCCCTCCGGCCGTCCACAGTGGCCGGAGGGGCTTCGTCGCGTGATCAGGGCGGGGAAGGGAGCACCAGCCCGCCGCCAGTGCTCCCCTCCTTCCCTGCTCCCTCAGCCGACGCGCTCGATCCGCGCGCGCCGGATGAGGAACTTTCCGGGTTCCCGAACCTGTTCGAAGGCCGCGTTGTTGAGCAGCGCGCAGCTGCCCGACACCGACGTCACCGTCACGGTGGTGGACTTCGAGTTGTCGAGGTTCGTCACCTTCAGCTTGGTCCCCGCGGGGAACTGGTTGCTCGACGCCGCCGGCGCACCGGCCTCGCCCGAGAGCGTCACGGTCGAGCCGGCGCACACCACGTCGCCCGTCGCGGCACCGTTCTGGTTCTGCTGCTGCGCCGGAGCCTGCTGTGCGGGCGCCTGCTGGGCCGGAGCCTGTTGCGCCGGAGCCTGCTGGACGGGTGCCGGGGCCGCCTGGCCGTTGTTCGCGACGACGTTCGCGGTGCACTCCGCGACCACCCGCCGTTGCTGGATGAGGTCCACCACCGCCTGGCGGTTGGCGATCCTCGCGGCCGACTGCGCGTCCGGGTTCGCCTGCTGGCCGGCGATGAAGTTCAGGTTGTTCTGCAGCGCGGTGTCGAGTCCCCCGCAGTTCTCCTTGGGTGCCTCGGCCGCGTTGCTCGCGGGGCTGCTCAGCGCGATCGCGGCCGCGGTGACGCCGGAAACGCCCAGCAGCGCGGCCAGGCCGATGGTCGCTCGCTTGCGGTGCCGACCACTACTCAACCGGGGCATGTTCCGTTCCTCTCTGATCACCACCTCATCCGGAATACGGCCCGGTAACGAAGGTGGTTCACCGAGATGCGGGACTTTTTCGCCCTAGTTGCCCGAAGCCGAGGTCACGGGCTCGCCGAGGTGGTCCGGACCACTGACGCGCGCGGCGGTCGCCCGCGCCCACCGGCCGGTGGTGATCAGCCCCAGCGCGAACACCGCCACCCCGCAGCCGGCGATGATCACCCAGCCGGTGCGGCCCGTCCCCGGCGGCAGCCCGTCGCTCGAGGCGACGACCACGCCGACCACGGCCACGCCGAGGGAGATCCCGATCTGGCGGCTGGTCGAGGCGACGGCCGCGGCGAGCCCGGCGCGCTCACGCGGCATGCCGGACACCGCGGCGTTCGTGATCGGTGCGTTGAGCATGCCGAACCCGGCGCCGAAGCACACGTAACCCAGCATCAGCACGGGAATCGGGGTCGTCGGGCTGATCCCGGAGAGCACGATCCCCGACGCCGCGATCCCCGCGCCGGCGACGAGCAGCGGCAGCCGCGGGCCGCGCGCGCCGACGAGCCGGCCGGACAGTGGGGCGAACACCGCCGTCACCGCCGCCATCGGCAGCGTCAGCAGACCCGCGTCCAGCGCGGACAGCCCGCGGGCGTCCTGCAGGTAGAGCGAGTTGAGGAACAGGAAGCCCGACAGCGCCGCGAGCCCCGTGACGGCGGTCAGCGTCGCGCCGGAGAACGGCACGCTGCGGAAGAACTTCAGGTCCAGCAACGGATCCCGGCGACGGCGTTCGTAGGGCAGCAGCACGGCCAGCGCCACCGCGGCGAGCACGAAACAGCCGACGATCTCCGGCGAACCCCAGCCGGCGCCGCGCCCTTCGATGATCCCGTAGGTGACCGACGCCAGCAGGACGATGACCAGCAGCTGCCCCACCGGGTCCAGTCGGCGCGGGTACGGGGACCGCGACTCGGGGACGAACACCGCCGTGAGCACGATCGCGGCCACCCCGACCGGGACGTTGATCCAGAAGATCGAGCGCCAGCCCGCCCAGTCGACGAGCGCGCCGCCGAGCACCGGCCCGACGGCCATGCTCAGCCCGACGACCCCCGCCCAGACGCCGATCGCGCGGGCGCGTTCGCGGGGTTCGGTGAAGATGTTGGTGACGATGGACAGCGCGACCGGGTTGAGCATCGAGCCGCCGATCGCCTGCAGCGCACGGAACGCGACGAGCGAGCCGATGTTCGGCGCGATCCCGCACAGCAGCGAACCGAGGCTGAACAGGGCCAGGCCGGTCTGGAACGTCCGGCGGCGGCCGATGCGGTCCGCCGTCGAGCCCGAGAGCATGAGCAAGCTGGCCAGCACGAGCGTGTACGCGTCGATCGTCCACTGCAGACTGGACACCGACGCGCCCAGCTCGCGGCGGATCGACGGCAGCGCGAGATTCACGATCGTGTTGTCGAGCCCGACGATGAACAGGCTCATGCAGCAGACGGCGAGGACCACCCGCCGCCGGACCGGCTGTGGCACCCCGCACCCCGCTCAGTTGTCAGCGACAATACTTAGCACTGTACAACTAATTTTCCGCGGGGCCGGGTGACCCGAACCACGCCCGTCAGGCCGGGAACAGCTCCGTGAGCCGGGCCAGCGTCTTCTCGATGCCCTGGGCGTTCTTGCGCGGGAACGGGCTGAGGCTGATCGCGAGCGGGAACTTCGCCGTCGACCAATCGAACGTCTCGGTGACCTCGGTGCGGCCGCCGTCGAGGGGCTCGAGGCGCCAGCGCCAGCGGTGGCCGTTGAAGTGGCGCCACGCGATCAGGCGGCTTTCTTCGTACTCGACCACGGTGTTGAGGACCTTGTAGGACGCGCCCATCTTCATGTCCATGCCGAACTTCGTGCCGAGCGCGAGCCGGTCCGGGCCCCCCGGCTGGGGCGCCCGGACCGTGCCCGATCCGTCGATGAGCGGGTGCTGGGCCGGATCGGCCAGGAGCCCGAAGATCTTCTCCGGGGTCGTGGCGACGATCGTGGTGCGTGAGACCTGACGGCTTCCCATCACCCGAGCCTAGATCACTTGGTCGTCTTGAGTACGACCGTGCGCTGGTCCAGCGGCGCGGCCAGCGCGACGGAGATCACCGGGAACCGGATGTCCATCGTGCACATCTGGCCGGTCTGCGCCTTCGTCTCGCTCAGGTTGACGACGACGCGGTCGCCGGCCTGCTCGGTCGCCTCGCCGAGGGCGTGGCCGCAGCCGCCCTCCTGGGCGCGGATGTTGAGGATCGTGCCGCCGTTGGCCGTCCACACCTCGTGCGGGTAGCCGGCCGGCAGCGCCGCCGCGTCGACCTTGTTCGGCGGCACCGGGGTACTGCCTTCGGGCACGGTGAGCCGGGGTTTGCCCGGCGGGTTCGCCGAGGGCGCCGTCGGCAGCACCGACTCGCTCGGCGACGTCGAAACGCTGCCGGAGGGGGCCACGGAGTCACCCCCGGAAGCGGGCTGGCTGGTGGGCATGTCCTGGCCGGCGCAGGCCGTCGCCATCAAGAGGAGTGCGCCTGTCCCGACCACCTTCGCTGAGTACCTCATGCGTCCAGGACGGAACGGGTCCCGCACGGGGTTGCACGAAGATCGGTGACAATTAGGGAAGTACGTACTAATGTAGTGCTTCATCATGAAGCACGTAGATTTCACTCGTGACCCGGCCGGCCGGTTGTTCGACCCGGAGGTCCGGACGGCGCTCGCCGAGTTCGCCGTCGACGACGACACGGGCCTGCTGGAAGCGGCCGCGGCCGTCCGGACCGCCGCGCGGGGGCTGGACTGGCTGCGCTCGCACGGGACGGACAGCCGCGGGCTGAGCCCGGGCGCCCTCGACATCCTGATCCGGATCGGCGGCAGCGAAGCCGGGATCAGCATCAAGGACCTGGCCGGTGCCGCCGGGGTGAGCTCGCGGAACGTGACCGGCCTGGTGGACACGCTCGAGCGGGGCGGGCTCGCCGAGCGCGTCCCCGCCCCGGCGGACCGGCGGTCCGTGCTCGCCCGGATCACCCCGGCCGGGCGGACGTGGCTCGAGGAGTTCCGGCGCCCGTCCCAGGCGGCCATGGCGGCCGTCTTCCGCGGCTTCACCCCCGACGAAACCGCGGTGCTGCGGCACTTGTGCCTGCGTGTCGTGGAAAACCAGCACCACTTGGCCCGCTACCTGGAGGAACGGAAATGACGACCCGCGAGACTGTTCAGGCCTACCACCGGGCGAGGTTCGCCGGCGACGTGCCCGCCGCGGCTGCTCGCCTCGCCGACGCGTTCACCTTCGAAAGCCCGCTGCTCAGCGCCGACGCCGACGGTCACCTGGCCGGCCTCGCCGGCTTCCTCCAGGTGGTCTCGGGCGTGGAGATGATCAGCGAGCTGTACGGTGAATCGGAGGCCACGCTCGTCTACGACGTCCACACCGCGACGCCGGTGGGCACACAACGCACGGCGGAGCACTTCCGCCTCCAGGACGGCCGGATCGAGGCCATCACGCTGATCTTCGACGCCACCCGCTGGCACCCGATCATGGCCGCGGCCCAGCACCCTGAGTGAGCCAAAATCGCCACTTTCCCTACGAAAGATGCGTGTTTACGCGGGGCCGAGGTGACCCCTTCGTGGGGAATGCCACTTTGGAGTGATCTCGGGGCGTCAGCCTTGGCGGAGGACGACCGTGCGGGTGCCGAGGGGCGCGGCCAGCGCCAGCGGGATGCTGATCTCCTTGATGTAGTCCGGGCACATCTGGCCCTTCGTCCCGGACGTCACCGTGATCAGCACGACCACCTGCGCCACGCTCTGCTCGCCGACCCGGGCCGAGACGCGGCGGCACCCGCCCTCCTCCGCGCCCAGCAGCACCGTCTTGCCGTCCAGGCTGCGGGTCAGCGTGCGGGGGTAGCCCTCCGGCAGCCCCCGCGCGTCGACCTGCGTCTCGGCGATGACGTCGTCGCCCGGCGCGATGCCCTGCGTCGGGCGGCCGACCGTACCCGGGGGCGGCGGGTCGAACGTCGGCGTCAGCGTGCCCGGCGACGTCGGTGCTGTCGTCGGCGTCTCCGGTCCCGTGCTGCTGACCGGCGGAGCCGACGAAGCTGACGGGGCCCCGGCCCCGGTCGAAGAAGCCCCGCACGCCGTCATCGTGACCAGCAGCAGGCCCGTCCCCAGCAGTTCCACCGCGTTGCGCATACGTCCAGGACGGAACGCGGGGGCGTCTGGTTGCACGGCGCCTCCCAAGCGGCCCGGAACGTCACCGATGGGCGGCTCGTCCCCGGACCAGGCCCAGCAGGCTGACGCCTGCCAGCGTCACCACCAGCAGCAGCACCGTCGCCGCCGAAGCGAGGAACACCTGGCCGCGGTCGGTCAGCGCGAAGATGCTCGCCGGGAGCGTGCGCCAGTCCGGCGGGTACAGCATCATCGTCGCGCCCAGCTCCCCCATCGACATCGCCAGCGCGAGGCTCGCCGACGCCGTCATCGCCGGCAGCAGCACCGGGACGCGCACCCGCAGCAGCACCCGCACCGGCGACGCGCCGAGCGAGGCCGCGGCCTGCGCGAGCTGCGGGTCGACGCGGGCCAGCGCCGCGGAGACCGTGCTGTAGGCGAACGGCAGCAGGATCAGCAGGTGCCCGAGCAGCACGATCCACCGCGTCCCGTTGAACGCCAGCGGCGGCCGGCTGAACGCGACCAGCAGCGCCAGGCCGAGCACCACCGACGGCACCGCGATCGGCAGGTGGAACACCGTGTCGGTGAGCCGCCGCAGCCGTCGCGGCGCGGTCTCCGCCGCCAGCGCGGCCCACGTGCCGATCAGCACCGCCGCGGCGCCCGCGAGCACGCCCGTCTGGACGCTGACCGCCAGGCTCGCGAACGTCTCCCCCGACAACGCCTCCGTGTAGTGGCCGAGGGTGAACCCGCCCGGCAGCACGCCGGTCCAGTGCCCGGCGACCGACGCGAGCACGATCATCACCAGCGGCGCCGCGACGACCACCGCGAACAGCACACCGAACACCAGCCACAGCAGCGCCTTGCTACGCCGCGTCCACAGCAGCACCGCGGCTCCTTCCGCTCAGCATCCGGTAAGTCCCGTACAGCAGCAGGGAGATCGCGACGTCGACCAGCGCGACGACGCTCGCCGCCGGGAAGTCGAACGTGACCATCCCCTTGCCGTACACCAGCATCGGCAACGTCGTGACGCCCTTCGCGCCGAGGAACAGCACGATCCCGAACTCGTTCAGCGCGAGCAGCAGCGTCAGGCACGCACCCGACGCCAGCGACGGCAGCGCCGCGGGCAGCACGACCCGCCACAGCACCCGGCCGGGACGCGCGCCCAGTGCCGCCGCGACGTCCAGCTGCACGCCCGGGACCTGGCTGAACGCCGCGAGCGCCGGGCGCATCACGAACGGCGTGTAGAAGGTGATCTCGGCCAGCAGCACACCCCACGGCGAGTACAGGAACCCGCCGGCGCCGAAGACGCCCGCGCTGCCGTAGAGGAACGTGAACGCCAGCGCGATGAGGAACGACGGGAACGCCAGCACGGTGTCGACCAGCCGCGACAGCGTCCGCGCCCCGGGGAACGGGACGAACGCGACGACCAGCGCGAAGAACGTGCCGAGCAGCACGCAGCCGGTGGTCGCGCCCAGCGCCAGCAGCACTGTCTGCCAGGCCGCGTCCTGGAACTCGGCGGAGCCGAGCACCTCGGCCCACTTCGCCAGGCCGAAGCCGTTGTCCGTGGTCAGGGACTGCCCGGCCACCAGGACCAGCGGGTAGCCGAAGAAGACGGCCACGACCACCAGCGGCGGCAGCAACCAGAGCCCACGGCCGCGCCGCCCGGACGCCCGCCGCGGCGCCGGGGACACCGTGGCTTCGAGCGCCAGGCCGGTCATGAGCCGACTCCGACCAGCGGGCAACCGTCCGGAATGGACACTCCCACCGGGGTGCCCACCGCCAGCCCGGCGACGTCCGGGACCTCGGCGCGGATCGTGCCGCCCGTCGCCGCCAGTTCCAGGTCGAGGCGGTAGCCCGTGCCGCGCCACTGGACCGCGCGGACCAGCGCCGGGAGCGTGTCCGCGCCGGGTTCGCCGACGCCGACCCGGTGCGGGCGCACCCCGAGCGCCACCGCCTGCCCGGGGCTCAGCGCGCCGGTCGGCTCGGCGGTCAGCACGCGCTCGCCGAGCCGGACGGTCGACGGCGTCCCGGCGCGGATCACCTCGACCGGGATGAGGTTGGCCGCGCCGAGGAAGCTCGCGGTGAACCCGTCGGCCGGGCGCCGGTAGAGCTGTTCGCACGGACCGGTCTCGACCAGCCGGGAGTCGCGCATGACGGCGATCCGGTCGGCCAGCGCGAGGGCCTCGCCCTGGTCGTGGGTGACGTAGACCAGCGTCGTGTCCGGCAGTTCGGCGCGCAGCCGCAGCAGCTCCGCGATCATGTCCTCGCGCAGCGCGGCGTCCAATGCGGACAGTGGCTCGTCGAGCAGCAGGACGTCCGGCCGGATGGCCAGTGCCCTGGCGAGCGCGACCCGCTGCTGCTGCCCGCCCGACAGCTCGCGCGGGTACCGCCGGGCGTAGGCGCCCATGCCGACGAGGTCGAGGACTTCGGCGACGCGCGCGGCGACCTCGGCGCGCGGGGCCCGGCGCGCGTTGAGTCCGAAGGCGACGTTCGCGGCGACGCGCATGTGGGGGAACAGCGCGTAACTCTGCACGACGACGCCGAGGCCGCGCCGGTGCGGCGGCAGGTCGGTGACGTCGCGTCCGGCCAGGAACACCCGGCCCGAGCTGGGCCGTACGAACCCTGCGAGGGCCTTGAGCGCCGTCGACTTGCCGGAACCGGACGGCCCGAGCAGGGCCAGCGTCTCGCCGCGGGCCACGGCGAGGTTCAGCGAGTCCAGCGCCGTCGTCCGTCCGAAGTGGACGGATACGTCGCGGAACTCGACCGCCGGGGTCATCGGCCGACGGCCTTCTTGTACGCGGCGATGTCGGCGTCGAGCTTGCCGAGCACGGCGGTCCAGTCCGGGTTCCAGATGTCGACGCCCTGCAGCGCGGCCTGGATCTTGCCGGCGTTGGCGCCGGTCGCCGTGACGCCGGCGCGGGCGGGGATGCCGAACGCGTCGGCGGTCTTGGCCTGGACCGCGGGCGAGAGCAGGAAGTCGAGGAGCTTCTTCGCCTCGTCCGCGTGCGGCGCGTTCGTGACGAGCCCGGCGTAGTAGGGCAGCGCGAACGTCGAGCGCTTGCCCTGGGCGTCCGCCGGGAAGAAGACGTCGAAGCCGCCGCTCTTGGCGATCTCGGCGAGGTTCATCTGGACGTCGCCGTTGGCCACCAGCAGCTCACCCTTGGCCACCTTCGGCTGCAGCTTGCCGGTGGACGACGACGGCCCGGCGTTGTTCGCCTCCAGCTTGCCGAGGTAGTCGAGCGCGCCCTGCTCCCCCAGCACGTGCTGGAGCTGCAGCAGCACCGCGGTGCCGTCGCCGGCCTCGCCGGGCGTCGAGTACTGGACCTTGCCCTTGAGCTTCGGGTCGAGCAGGTCGTCCCAGGTCTTCGGGGTGGCGCCCGGGTTGTGGATGAAGCTGAGGTAGTTGTTCATCATCGCGAAGTAACGGCCCTGCGGGTCCTTGTCCGCCACCTGGTCCCCGCCCGCCGGGGTGTACGGCTGCAGGAGACCGGCGACGCGCTGGATGAACGGCGGCAGCGTGACGAGGACGTCGGCCTTGGTGTTGGCCTTCTCCTTTTCGACGCGCGAGGCGACCTCGCCGGAGCCGGCCGTCACGGCTTCGACGGTGATGCCGGTCTGCTGCTTGAACTCCGCGAACCGGGCGGTGTACCAGTCTTCCAGTCCGTCCACCGTGTACACGGTGACGGTCTTGCCGCCGGCGGACGCGGCGCCGGTGCCACCGCAGGCGGCGAGCAGGCCGGTCAGCGCCACGGCGAGCACGGCGATGGTCTTTCTCATCGGTTTTCTCCTAGCACGGCGGGAAGTTCGCGAACGGAATCGAGGACGTGGGTGGCTTCGAGGAGGTCTTCGCGGCGGCCCGCGCCGGTGAGGACGCCGGCGACGACCGACGCGCCCGCACGGCGGCCGCACAGGACGTCGGACGCGGTGTCGCCGACGACGGCGATCCGCCGCACGTCGGTGACTTCGAGCCGCAGGGCGGCGGTGAGGACGAGGTCGGGGAACGGGCGGCCGCGCACGCCGGCACCGGGGGCGAGCGCGAGGTCGGCCAGGTCGCGCCAACCGAGCGCGTCGAGGATGGCCAGCTGGGTCGCCGGGGCGAAGCCGGTGGTGAAGGCGACCTTGACGCCGTCCTCGCGCAGGCCGCGGACGACGTCTTCGGCGCCGTCGATCGGGGTGCACGCGCCGCCGCGCACGAGGTCGCCGTACGCGCCTTCGAACGCGGCGTTGGCTTGCTGCGCAAGGGTTTCGTCGTTGAGCAGGGCGCGGAAGACGGTGATCTTCGACTGGCCCATGGTGTCGATGACGTACTGGAGCATGTCCGGGTAGCGCTCATCGGGCACGCCGATGGCGCGGATCGCTTCGGTGAAGGCGCGGACGACGAGGCCGTCGTCCGCGACGGTCGTGCCGGCCATGTCCAGGACGACGAGTTCGGTGGTCACAGGTTCAGCTCCGCGGCGGTGTCTTCGGCGATGGCGGGGGCGCAGGTCATGCCGCGGCCACCCGGCCCGGTGACGAGCAAGGCGTTGTCCGCGACGCGCTCCCGGTGCACGATCCGGCCGGTGTCGGTGGTCTGCGCGTAGACGCCGGCCCAGCGGCGCCGGATGCGCGGCAGCGGCCTTCCGAGCAGCGCCGACGCGACGTCGGCGAGGTGCTCGTACGGGTCTTCGGTGACGTCGAAGGCGAACGGCTCGTCGTACTCGTGGGTGTCACCGATGGTGAGGGAGCCGTCGAGCCGCTGGACGAGCAGCAGCTGCATGCGGTGTTCCGCCGCGACGTCCCCCTGCGGCTGCGTTTCCGCCAGCGTGTCGAGGGCCGGCCCGCGGTAGGCGGGGTAGTAGCGGAAGCTGTCGCCGTCGGCGACGCTCGTGGTCAGCTCCTCACCGAGCGGCTCGGTCTGCGCCATCTGCAGCCGCACCTTGCGCACCGGCGGCTCGCCGGCGAGCTCGCGCACGAGCCCGCCGGTCCACGCGCCGGTGCAGAAGACGACGACGTCACCGTCGTGCCGCTCACCCCGGTCGTCGACGACGCCGGACGCGGTCAGGTGCCGGACCTCCCGGCCGGGCCGCCAGATGTAGCGGCCGCTGCGCTCGAGTTCGGCGCGCAGAGCGGGCTGCGCGACGCGCGGCTCGACGGCGGCATCGCGCTCGCACCACAGCGCGCCGCGGAAGTCCCCGCGCAGAGCCGGATTCAGGTCCTTTGCTTCGGCGGCGTCGAGCAGCTTGTACCCGCGATCGGCGGCCTCCGCGCCCGCGGCCACCTCCTGCGCCACGGCGAGCTCGGCCGCGGTCCGGACGACGGTCAGCGAGCCGTTCGCGCGGAAGCCGAGCCCCGCGACGCGCTCGCCGATCCGCTCCCACAGCGCCCGCGCCCGCAGCGCGGTGTCCAGTTCGGCGCCGGTGGCCCGGCCCCCGACCCAGACCAGGCCGAAGTTGCGCACGGACGCGCCCCGGGCCTCGGGTTCGCGTTCGAGCTGGATGACGTCGTGGCCGCGTTCGACGGCCTGCCAGGCGTGCAGCGTGCCGAGCACGCCACCGCCCACGATGAGGATTCGCACGCCGCCCACGCTCGCGGCCACGCGCCAACGGCGACTGTCCCGACGGCGAACACAGCGTGAAGCGCCATCGAATATTGGACCGGATGAGTTACCATTCTGTTATCACGCCGAACCAGAGGGCCGCGCACCAGCGAGCGCCGGGAGATGTCGAGCAGCCACGGCAGGATCACCGGAGAGAACATCGCTCGAGCCGGTTGTCCACAGGCACGCCGTGATGTGGACAGCGAGGCCCAGCAACGCACATATCCGGCTTCTCGTCGGATACCCCCGATACGATGGACTGGGGACGCCCCCCGGAGAGGGTGGGGGACGTTCTGGGCGCGGCGGCCGCGAACTCGCGTGGGTGCGGCCGACTTCGATCGGCGAACCTCCGCGCAGGACGGCCGCCCGAGCGACGCGGCAGGTCAGTCCACGCGGCCCAGGCGGGTCATGAAGCTCAGCCGGTCGCCGCGGTACAGCGAGCGCACGCGCTCGAACGGCGCGCCGTCCGGGCCCCACGACACGCGGTGCATCAGCAGCATCGGCAGGGCCGGGTTCGTGCCGATCAGCAGCGCCTCGCGCGGGGTCGCGAGCACCGTTTCGACGCGCTCCTCGGCGCCGTCGAAGACCACGCCGAGCCGCTGGCTCAAGCACGCGTAGAGGGACTGCTCCGGGTCGAAGACGTCCATCAACGTCGGAAACCGGGCCGCGAGGAGATATGTCGACTCCAGGCCGACGCGTTCCTCGTCGGCCAGCAGGACGCGCTCGATGTGGATCACCTCGGCGTCCGACGTGACCTGCAGGTCGGCCGCCAGCGCGCTGCCGGCGACGCGCCGCTCCAGCGTCACCACGTTGCGGCCGGGGCGGATGCCCTGGCGCCGCAGGCCCTCGGTGTAGCTGACCAGGGCGAGCGGCTGGATGAGCTTCGGGCCGGCGACGTACGTGCCGCTCCCCTGCCGCCGGCTGAGCTTGCCTTCGAGGACCAGCTCGCTGACCGCCTGCCGCACCGTCGCCCGCGACACCTCGAACCGCTCGCACAGTTCCCGTTCCGTGGGCAGCACCGAGCCTTCGCCGAGTTCCGCGATCACCGCCAGCAGTTCGACTTTGACCGCGTAGTAACGCGGGACACGGCCGTGCTCGGGAATCCCGTCGAGCACGGGACCGTCGGCGGACAGGCGGGAATAACGCGAAGGGGCGGGCACGGAATCGACCCTATTGCCTTACGCCGACGCCGTGGTTGGCTGTGGCGCGTAACACGGCCGACTCACGGAGGATCACCCGGATGCGCTCGGCACCACTGACTCGCCGGCTCGGCCTCGCCGACGCCGTTTTCCTGGGCCTGGGCTCGATGATCGGCGCCGGCGTGTTCGCCGCGTTCGCGCCGGCGGCGCACGCCGCGGGGGCCGGGCTGCTGCCCGCGCTGGTCGTCGCGGCCGTCGTCGCGTACTGCAATGCGACGTCTTCCGCGCGGCTCGCGGCGATTCATCCGGAATCCGGCGGAACCTACGTATACGGCCGGGAAAGGCTCGGTGAATTCTGGGGCTACCTCGCGGGCTGGGGATTCGTCACGGGCAAGACGGCCAGTTGCGCGGCGATGGCGCTGACCATCGTCGCCTACGCCGCGCCGGGGCTCGGGCAGCCGTGGCGGAGCCTCCTCGCCGTCGCGGTGGTGGCCGCGCTCACCGGCGTCAACTACTTCGGCGTCCACCGCTCGGCGCTGGCGACGCGGGTGATCGTGACGTGCACGCTGCTCGTGCTCACCGTCGCGGCGGTCACCATGGGTCTGGGTCCGCACGCGAGCGGCCCGCTCGTCGCCTGGCCCGGCACCGGCGGGATCCTCGAAGCGGCCGGGCTGCTCTTCTTCGCCTTCGCGGGCTACGCACGGCTCGCGACGCTCGGTGAGGAGGTCCGCGACCCCGCTCGCACCATTCCGCGCGCCATCCCGATCGCCCTGGGCGTCACCCTGGTCGTCTACGCCGCGCTCGCGGTGCTGCTGCTCGTCCGGCTCGGCCCGGCCGCCCTCGCCGCGAGCCCGGACCCGATCGCGGCCGCCGTCCCGGGCTGGTTCGCGCCGGTCGTCCGCGTCGGCGCGGCGCTGGCGGCGCTCGGCTCGCTGCTCGCGCTCGTCCTCGGCGTCTCGCGTACGACCCTGGCGATGAGCCGCGACGGCCACCTCCCCCGGTTCCTCGCCGCCGTGCACCCGCGCTACGGCGTGCCGCACCGGGCCGAACTGGCCGTCGGGCTGGTCGTCGCCGTGCTCGCGGCGACGCTCGACCTGCGCGCCGCGATCGGCTTCTCGTCCTTCGCCGTCTTGAGCTACTACGCGATCGCGAACGCGGCGGCGCTGACGCTGCGCTCGTCACGCTGGGTCGCCGTGATCGGCTTGGCCGGGTGCGTGGTGCTGGCCTTCAGCCTGCCGTGGACGTCGGTGCTGATCGGCGGTGGCGTGCTGTTACTGGGCGCGTCGGCCTACGGCGTTCGCCGGATCCGCCGGTGAGAAATCACCCAACCGCCCGAAACATCCGAAGAAAGTCGGTTGTCCGGGTGTGCGGACACCTGGTGTAGTCGTGGGGCCGCCGTCGGCAACCGCTTCCTTTGTGGACACTGGAAGGACTGATCCCCTTGGCTCCCAAGCGCTGGTTCACCCTGCTCAGAAACGTCACCACCGCCGTAGCGGCCGTCGCCGCGGCCGCGTCGTTCGCCACCCCGGCGATCGCCACCGCCGCCCAGCCGCCGTCCACCGACGTCGTCGGCGGGACCCGGGCCGCCCAGGGCGAATTCCCGTTCATGGTGCGGCTTTCCATGGGCTGCGGCGGCGCGCTCTACACCAACCAGATCGTGCTGACGGCCGCGCACTGCGTCAGCCGGACCGGCTCGAACACGTCGATCACGGCGACGGTCGGCGTGGTCGACCTCAACAGCACGAGCGCCAAGAAGATCAAGTCGACCTACGTCTACCAGTCCCCCACCTACGGCACCTCGACCGGCGGCGACTGGGCGCTGATCAAGCTCGCCAGCCCGGTCACCGGCCTCTCGACGCTGCCGATCGCGTCGACGTCGACCTACAACACCGGCACGTTCACCGTGGCCGGCTGGGGCGCGGCGACCGAGGGTGGCGCGCAGCAGCGTTACCTGCTGAAGGCGACCGTCCCGTTCGTGGCCGACAGCACCTGCGCCGCCCAGGGCGGCAGCTACCCCGACCTGATCCCGAGCGCGGAGATCTGCGCGGGCAACCTGAGCGCGGGCGGCGTCGACACCTGCCAGGGTGACTCCGGCGGCCCGATGTTCCGCCGGGACAACAACAACGCCTGGATCCAGGTCGGCATCGTCAGCTGGGGTGACGGCTGCGCCCGGCCGCACGCCCCCGGCGTCTACACCGAGGTGAGCACGTTCGCGTCGAAGATCGCCGCGGCCGCCGCTTCTCTCTAGCCCAAAGCCGTGAAGGCCTCCTTACCGGCTCTTATGGCCGGTAAGGAGGCCTTCACGGCTTTCAGCGGGTCTTGTCCAACCGGGACAGTGCGGCTTCGTAGCCGGTCACCAGGTCCGCGACGACGTCGGCGACCGGGCGGACGCCGTTCATCCGGCCGACGATCTGGCCGACCGGCATCGAGACCACCGTCGGGTCGCTCGCCGCGTGGATCCGGTTGTGCGCGTGGGAAACCAGCAGGTTCTGCAACGGCATCGGCAACGGCTCGGGCGCGTCCGCCGCGGCCCAGGCCTCCGTCCAGCGCGTCTTCAGCAGCCGCGCCGGCTTGCCGGTGTAGATCCGCGTGCGGACGGTGTCCGACGACGTCGCCGCGACCAGCGCCTGCTGCATCGCCGCCGACTCGCCCATCGTCTGCAGGTACTC
This sequence comes from Amycolatopsis sp. cmx-8-4, assembly GCF_046548675.1. NCBI lineage: Bacteria > Bacillati > Actinomycetota > Actinomycetes > Pseudonocardiales > Pseudonocardiaceae > Amycolatopsis > Amycolatopsis sp. cmx-8-4. The sequence goes on along the minus strand of NZ_JAEBDZ010000005.1, from coordinate 434,193 downwards.
CTCGGTGGCGAGCCAGTACGAGCCCATCCAGACCCCGGACGCGCCGAGCGCGAGCGCCGCGGCGACCTGGCGGCCGGACCCGATCCCGCCGGCGGCGAGCACCGGCACGTCGACGGCGTCGACGATCTCCGGCACCAGCACCATCGACGCGATCTCACCGGTGTGCCCGCCGGCCTCGTAGCCCTGCGCCACCACGAAGTCGACGCCGTTCTCGACGTGCCGGACCGCGTGCTGGGCCTTCCCGGCGAGCGCGGCGACCGGGATGCCGCGGTCGTGGCACTGGCCGATGACGTCGGGGGGCGGCGAGCCGAGCGCGTTCGCGATCAGCTTGATCGGGTGGTTGAGCGCGACCTCGACGTGCGACCGGGCGACCGAGTGCAGCCAGCCCAGGACGCCCGCCCGTTCGTCGGTGTCGTCCGGCAGCGGCGGCACCGCGAGGTCGCGCAGCACGCGGTCGACGAACTCGCGGTGGCCGTCCGGGATCATCTTCGCGAGGTCGACCTGGGTGCCCTCGGCGGGGATCTTCGCCGGCATGACGATGTCGACGCCGTAGGGCTTGCCGCCGGTGTTCTCGTCCATCCAGGTGAGCACCCGGTCGAGCTCGGCCGCGTCGTTGAACCGGACGCAGCCGAGCACCCCGAGCCCGCCGGCCCGGCTCAGCGCCGCGGCGACGTGCTCCGAAGGCGTGAACCCGACGATCGGCAGGTCGATGCCGAGCCGGTCGCACAGCGATGTCCGCACTCGTGTTCCTCCTCAGACGTGCTGGGCCGTGGCCGGGTCGTGCTCGGCCGCGTAGCGCTGGGCCCACGGGTAGTCCGGTTTGCCGCTCGGCGAGCGGCCGATCTCGGCCGTCAGCCACACGGTGCGCGGCACCTTGTACCCGGCGACCTCGTGGCGGACGTGCTCGTCGATCCCGGCGAGGTCCGGCTCGGCGCCCTCCCGGAGCTGGATGACGGCGGCGACGCGTTGGCCGGTCCGCGCGTCCGGGATGCCGATGACGAGCGCGTCGAAGACGTCGGGATGGGACTTCAGCGCCCCTTCGACCTCTTCGGGGTAGACCTTCTCGCCGCCGGTGTTGACGCACTGGGAGCCGCGGCCGAGCAGGGTGACCGTGCCATCCTCTTCGTAGCGCGCGTAGTCGCCGGGGACGACGTACCGGACGTCGTCGATGTCGACGAAGATCGTCTTGCTCTTCTCGGGATCGCCGTAGTAGCCGAGCGGGACGTGCCCGCGTCGGCCGATCAGCCCGATCGCGCCCGCCTTCGGCTCGACCAGGTGGCCGTCGTCGTCGAGCAGGATGGCGTCCTTGCCGAAGCTGACGCGCGGGCCGGCGCTGTGGTCGGAGTCCTTGCCCACCATGCCGATCCCGGTGAAACCGCTTTCGGACGAGCCGATCGCGTCGGTGATCACGGCGTTCGGCACGAGCGCGACGAACTCCTGCTTGACCGACTGCGAGAACAGCGCGGCGTGGCTCGACACGGCGACGAGCGACGACGCGTCATAGTCACCCTCGCGGAAGGCCTCGATGAGCGGGCGCGCCATGGCGTCACCGACGATCGTGAGGACCTGGACCTTGTGCTCCTGCACGGCTTTCCACACCTCGTGCGCGTCGAAGCGCGGCACGAACACCACCGGGCTGCCGGTGAACAACGCGCCGAAGGCGGCCCACTGCGCGGCGCCGTGGATCAGCGGCGCGGCGGGCAGCCGCGTCAGGCTGCCGGACTTGCCCTGCTCGGCGAGCGTCCACTCGTCGGGGACGTACTCGCCGGTGACGAAGTTGATGCCGCCGCCGAGCGCGCGCCAGATGTCCTCGTGGCGCCAGAGGACGCCCTTCGGGTAGCCGGTGGTGCCGCCGGTGTAGAGGATGTAGAGGTCGTCGTTGCTGCGCTCGCCGAAGTCGCGCTCGGGCGACTGCGCTTCGAGCGCTGCTTCGTACTCGACGCCGCCGTAGCTCCCGAAGTCACCGTCGCTGCCGTCTTCGACGACGACAACGTGTTTCAGTTTCGGCGCCTCGGGCAGGACGCCCCGCACCTTGTCGGCGTAGCTTCTCTCGTGCACGAGCGCGACGAGATCGGCGTCCGTGAAGAGGTACGCGAGCTCGCCGTGCACGTAGCGGTAGTTGACGTTGACGGCGATCGCGCGCAGCTTGTACGCGGCGATCATCGCCTCGAGGGCCTCGATCGAGTTGCGGGAGTAGACCCCGATGTGGGATCCGCGTCCCACGCCGTGCGCGGCGAGGTGGTGGGCGAGCCGGTTGGCCCGCGCCTCCAGTTCGGCGAAGGTGACTCGCCGGTCGCCGCACACGACCGCGACGCGCTCCGGCACGGCGTCGACGGCGTGCTCCAGAAGATCCGCGATGTTGAGTGCCACGCCCTCAAAGTAGAACATGTTATCGTTCCGGGCAATGGCACCGCGTTGTTCGAGGAGGTTTCGGTGGGTGAACCGCACGCGCTGGTTTCGCAGGAGGGGGCGACGCTGATCGTCACGATGAACCGCCCGGAGGCCCGCAACGCGATCACGGGCGAGATGATGTCGATCATGGTCGACGCCTGGGACCGGGTGGACTCGGACGACACGATCCGCAGCTGCGTCCTGACCGGCGCCGGGGGTGCGTTCTGCGCCGGGGCCGACCTGAAGTCGATGTCGCGGAACTCGCCGTCCGAGTCGTTCGCCTCGGGCAAGTTCGACCCCGCCCACATCCCGGGGCTCTTGAAGGGCCGTCGCTTGACGAAGCCGCTGATCGCGGCGGTCGAGGGCCCGGCCATCGCGGGCGGCACGGAGATCCTGCAGGGAACGGACATCCGGGTGGCGGGCACTTCGGCCCGGTTCGGAGTGTCCGAGGCCCGCTGGGGCCTGTTCCCGATGGGCGGCTCGGCGGTGCGGCTGCCGCGCCAGATCCCGTACACGGTCGCGGCGGACATCCTGCTGACCGGCCGTCACCTGTCCGCCGCGGAAGCCTTGGCGATCGGCTTGATCGGTCACGTCGTTTCGGACGGCTCCGCGTTGCCCCGGGCTCTCGAGCTGGCCGCGCTGGTCAACGCCAACGGACCGGTCGCGGTGCGCGCGATCCTGCGGACGATCCGGGACACCGAAGGACTCCACGAGGAGGAGGCCTTCAAGCTGGACTCGCAGTACGGCATCGAGGTTTTCGCTTCGGAAGACGCGAAGGAAGGGCCACGGGCCTTCTCTGAGAAGCGCAAGCCGGACTTCCACAACTGCTGACGCCGCAACCCGCGTGGCTGAGCACGTCACTCACGTGATCGAAGACGTAAGTCGCGTGAGTGGGGCCGGAACTCGCGAGTTCCGGTCCCAATCACGTGAGTTACGGCCCCGATCACGCGAGTGGCGGGTTACGACACGTACTTGGCTCGCAGGTGGCGCTTGTACAACTTGCCGTTCGGGTCGCGCGGCAGCTCCTCCAGGTAGTCGATCGACTTGGGGAGCTTGAACTTCGCCAGCCGCGTCGCCGCATAAGCCAGCAACTCGGCCGTGAGAGCGTCCGAAGGCGTGACTCCGGGAGCCGGCTGGACTACGGCCTTGATCTCCTCGCCCCAGTCCTCGTGGGGGAGGCCGAAGACCGCGACGTCCGCGACCGACGGGTGCATCACCAGCTCGCCCTCGATCTCCGCCGGGTAGATGTTCACCCCGCCCGAGATGATCAGGTCCGCCTTGCGGTCGTGCAGGAACAGGTAACCGTCCTCGTCCAGGTGACCCATGTCGCCCAGGGTGAACAGCTTGCCGACGCGCGCGGCGGCCGTCTTGTCCGGGTCGTTGTGGTACGAGAACTCCGACGAGCCCATCTGCATGTAGACCGTGCCCGTCTCCCCGGGCGGCAGCTCGAGCCCCGCGTCGTCCAGGACCTTGATCGTCGAGCCCGGCCACGGCAACCCCACCGAGCCCGGCTTGCGCAGCCAGTCCTCGCCCGAGATCACCGTGCCGCCGCCCTCCGTGGCCGCGTAGTACTCCGTGACCACCGGGCCCCACCACGCCAGCATCTGGCGCTTGACCTCCAGGGGGCACGGCGCCGCGCCGTGGATCATCACCCGCAGCGATGACAGGTCGTAACGAGCGCGGACGTCAGCAGGAAGGCCCAGCAGCCGGCGGAACTGCGTCGGGACCATGTGGCTGTGCGTGACGTGGTGGCGCTCGATCAGGCGCAGCATGTCCTCGGCGTCCCAGCGGTCCATCAGCACCGCGGAATGCCCCAGCTGCAGCGAAATCGCCACGAAGTTCAGCACCGCCGTGTGGTACAGCGGCGAGCCGCACAGGTGGACGTGGTCGTCGTGCGGGCCGAGGCCGAAGACGCCGAAGAACCACGTCGACGCCGCCGGCACCTCGTCCGGGTCGGTGCCCGTCAGCGGCCGCCGGACGCCCTTGGGCCGGCCCGTCGTGCCGGACGTGTACAGCATCGGCGAGCCCGCCGTACGCCGTGCGGGACGTCCGTCGCCTTCGCCGGCGCCCAGCTCTTCGATCCGGCGGAAGCCGGGGACGTTGCCGACCGCGAAGCGCGCCGAAGCGGGCAACCCGGCTTCGTCGGCCGCGGCGATCGCGACGTCGGCGAAGCGCTCGTGCGCGAGGAACGCCTTCGCGCCGCTGTCGCCGATGATGTACGCGACCTCCGGGCCGATCAGGTGCCAGTTGACGACCACGACGTACAGCCCGGCCTGGATCGCGGCGAAGTAGGCCGCCACCAGCTCGTCGCCGTTCGGCTGGAGCAGCACCACGACGTCGCCGACGTCGAGGCCCAGCTCCTGCAGCCCCCGGGTGTACCGGTTGGCCTTCGCGGCCAGCTCGCCGTAGGACACCGAACGGCCGTCCGGGTCGACCAGAGCCGTCTTCTCCGGCTCTTCCGCGGCGATGTTCCACAGGCCCAGCGTCTTCGCGGCAGTCGTCGTCATACCGCAAATCTAGAACGCGTTCCACCTACAGGCAACCGTCCGGCGGCGAATCTTGCCGACGAATCGAGAACGTGTTTCACTCAAGCCGTGACCGAGACACCGCTTGCGGCACCCCTCAACGTCGGCTTCGACTACACCCGCTCGACCGGGCCGGTGCTCGGCCGCTTCGTGAACGCGCTGCGTGAGCGCCGCATCGAAGGCATCCGCGGCAGCGACGGCCGGGTGCACGTCCCGCCGGTGGAGTACGACCCGGTCACGGCCGACCCGCTCAGCGAGTTCGTCCCGGTCGCCGAAGAGGGCACCGTCGTCTCCTGGTCGTGGTGCCCGCACCCCCTGGAAGGCCAGCCGCTGAGCCGCCCGTTCGCCTGGGCCCTGGTCAAGCTCGACGGCGCCGACACCGCGATGCTGCACGCCGTCGACGCCGGCTCGCCCGGGAACATCCACAGTGGACAGCGCGTCCGCGTCCGCTGGGCCGACGACACCGTCGGGCACATCCGCGACATCGCCTACTTCCTCCCCGCCGACGCGGAGGACACGACACCGACCGAGCCCGCTCCCCCGGTCGCCGAACGCGAAGAGGGCGCGCCGGTCAGCATCGTCATCACGCCGGTGCACCTGCGCTACCAGCACTCCGCGTCGCCCGAAGAGAGCCGCTACCTGCGCGGCCTGGCCGCAGGCAAGCTGATCGGCCAGCGCTGCCCCGCCTGCCAGAAGGTCTACATCCCGCCGCGCGGCTCCTGCCCGACCGACGGCGTGCCGACCACCGACGAGGTCGAACTCCCGGACACCGGCATCGTGACGACGTTCTGCATCGTCAACGTCCCGTTCCTGGGCCAGCGGATCAAGCCGCCGTACGTCGCCGCGTACATCCTGCTCGACGGCGCCGACATCGCGTTCCTGCACCTCGTGCTCGGCTGCGACGCCAAGGACGTCCGGATGGGCCTGCGCGTGCGCGCCGCGTGGAAACCCCGCGACGAGTGGTGGACGTCGCTGGAGAACATCGACCACTTCGAGCCGACCGGCGAGCCGGACGCGGCTTACGAAACCTTCGCCCACCACCTGTGAGGTCCTGATGCCAGACGTCGCGATCGCGGGCTTCGCCCACGCGCCGAACGTCCGCGAGACCGCGGGCACCACCAACGGCGTGGAGATGCTCGTCCCCATCTTCGCCGAGGTCTTCGCGCAGACCGGACTGTCCAAGCAGGACATCGGGTTCTGGTGCTCCGGCTCCTCGGACTACCTGGCCGGGCGCGCGTTCTCGTTCATCGCCGCGGTCGACGCGATCGGCGCGTTCCCGCCGATCCACGAGTCGCACGTCGAGATGGACGCCGCCTGGGCGCTTTACGAGGCCTGGCTGAAGATCCGGATGGGCGAGGTCGAGACGGCGCTCGTCTACGGCTTCGGCAAGTCCAGCGCCGGGCAGCTGCGCCGGGTGCTCGCGCTGCAGCTCGACCCGTACGTCGTCACTCCACTGTGGCCGGACTCGATCTCCATCGCCGGCATCCAGTCCCGGCTGGGTCTCGACGCCGGATTGTGGTCCGAAAAGGACCTCGCCGAGGTCGCCGCGCGCAACCGTGACCTCGACGCCGCCGAGCTGCTGGACACGCCGTACGTCGCGGACCCGTTGCGCGCCCACGACATCGCGCCGATCACCGACGGCGCCGCCGTGATCGTGCTGTCCACAGTGAAACGGGCGAAGGACATCGTCGAGCACCCCGCGGTGATCGCCGGGATCGAGCACCGCGTCGACTCCCCCGTGCTCGGCGCCCGCGACCTGACACGCTCGCCGTCGACCGAGATCGCGGCGAAGGCCCTCGACCTCGACGGCGTCGACCTCGCCGAGCTGCACGCGCCGTTCACGCACCAGGAGATCATCCTGCGCACCGCGCTCGGGCTCAAGGACAACGTGACCATCAACCCCTCGGGCGGCGCGCTGGCCGCGAACCCGATGTTCTCCGCCGGCCTCGCCCGCATCGGCGAGGCGGCGCGGCGGATCCACAGTGGAGAGTCCCGCAAGGCCGTGGCGCACGCGACGAGCGGACCGGCCCTGCAGCAGAACCTCCTGGCCGTGCTGGAGGCACGATGACCAAGCAGCTCACGGCCGTGCTCGGCACCGGCCAGACGCACCACCGCGCCAAGCGCACCGACGTCTCGATGCCGGGCCTGCTGCGCGAGGCGATCGACCGCGCGATGATCGACGCCCAGGTCGGGTGGGCCGACATCGACGCCGTCGTGCTCGGCAAGGCGCCGGACCTGTTCGAAGGCGTCATGATGCCCGAACTGTTCCTCGCCGACGCGCTCGGCGCGAACGGGAAACCGTTGCTGCGCGTGCACACCGCGGGCTCGGTCGGCGGGTCGACGGCGCTGGTCGCGGCGTCGCTCGTGCAGTCCGGCGTGCACCGCCGGGTGCTCACGGTCGCGTTCGAGAAGCAATCCGAGTCGAACGCGATGTGGGGCCTGTCGATCCTGCCACCGTTCCAGATGCCGGTCGGCGCCGGCGCGGGCGGCTACTTCGCGCCGCACGTCCGGTCCTACATCCGCCGCTCCGGCGCGCCCGAGCACATCGGCGCGATCGTCGCGGCGAAGGACCGCCGCAACGGCGCACTGAACCCGTACGCGCACCTGCGCCAGGCCGACATCACCGTCGAGTCGGTGCAGGCGTCGCAGATGCTGTGGGACCCGATCCGCTACGACGAGACGTGCCCGTCGTCGGACGGCGCGTGCGCGATGGTGCTCGGCGACGAGGCCGCCGGGGACGCCGTCGAAGGCGGGGCCGCCTGGATCCAAGCGACGGCGATGCGCACCGAGCCCACCACGTTCGCCGGCCGCGACCAGGTCAACCCGCAGGCCGGGCGCGACGCCGCGGCCGCGTTGTGGGCCGAAGCCAGGATCACGGACCCGATGTCCGAAGTGGACGTCGCCGAGATCTACGTGCCGTTCTCGTGGTTCGAGCCGATGTGGCTGGAGAACCTCGGGTTCGCCGCGGAAGGCGAAGGCTGGAAGGTCACCGAAGCGGGTGAGACGGCGATCGGCGGGCGGCTGCCGGTCAACCCGTCCGGCGGGGTGCTCTCGTCCAACCCGATCGGCGCGTCCGGCATGCTTCGCTTCTCCGAAGCCGCGAAGCAGGTCATGGGCCGCGCCGGGGACTACCAGGTGGACGGCGCGCGCGTCGCGCTCGGGCACGCCTACGGCGGCGGGTCGCAGTACTTCTCGATGTGGGTGGTCGGCGCCGCCAAGCCGCGTTGATACGCTCGACCCACCATGCCGAGACTCGCGGACCACGAACAACGCCGTCGCCAGATCGCCGAAGCCGTCTGGCGGATCGCCAGCGCGCGCGGGCTGGAAGACGTGTCGCTGCGCAAGGTCGCGGCCGAGGCCGGCGTCTCGCTGCGGCTCGTCCAGTACTACTTCGGCACGCGCAACGACCTGCTGCTCGGCGCGCTCGAGATCCTCAACAAGGTCGCCGAGGAACACACCCGCGCCGAGGTCGGGCCGGCGGCGGACGCGACACCGCGCCAGGTCCTGCGCACGATGCTGGTCGGGATGCTTCCGCTGGACGACGAGCGCCGCACGCGTTACCTCGTGCACCTGGCCTACTTCGTCCGCTCGCTGACCGACCCCGACCTCGCGACGGCGTTCAGTGCCGCGCCGCCGGAGCTGGAACGGCTGACCACCGATCTGCTGGTCTGGGGCCAGCAACGCGGTGAGGTGCCGCCGGACCTCGACCTGATGCCGGAGGCCGAGCTGCTCCTCTCGAGCGTCGACGGCCTGCAGACCAGCATCATCCTGGGGCAGCGCACCCCCGAGGCCGTGTTCGCGCTGATCGACCACCAGCTCGGGCGGCTGTTCCCCATCCGGCCGGAAGCAGGCGGAAATGGTCCGCAGGCGATCAGCGCGGGCCGCCCGTCTCCGCCGTGACTGAGGTCGGATGGGGAACGAACAGCACCGTCAGTCTCTCGAACGTCGCCACTTGAGCGCGAGCAGCGTCCCGAGCACTCCGGTCACGACGCCGACCGCGGCCGGCACCGCGACCGGCGGGTCCACCACGATCACCGGCTTCAGCTCCACCGGCGCCGGCGGCTGCACCGGCTTCGGCGGCGCGTCCGAACCGGTGGCCGTCCACGCCGTGACGTAGACGAGCATCCGCGCGATCAGCGAGATGAAGAAGATCAGGCCGATCACCGAGCCGAACGCGATCCCGGTCGGCGAGCTGCCGATCAGCCGCAGGTAGAAGCCACCGGCCAGCTTGAGCGCCTCGAAGCCGAGGGCCAGGGCGATCGCGCCGCGCACCGCGCTGCGCACGCCCACCGGCTGACGCGGCAGCCGGGTCAGCACCCAGAGGAACACCAGCCAGTCCGCCGCCAGCGAGAGCGGCACCGAAGACACGGAGACGAGCTGGTGCCCCCAGCTCGTGTCGTCGAGGCCGGCCAGCCGGAGCAGGTAACCGCCGAGCGCGGTGCCGGAGATGGTGATCGTGAACGACACCAGCAGCGCCGCCGTCAGGCCGAGCAACGCGAGCAGGTCGACGGCGATCAGCCGCGGCAGCGACTGGTCCGACCGGTTCTGCCCCCACAGCGCGGTGAGCGAGTCCCGCAGCGCGTTCATCCAGTTCCAGCCCGAGTAGAGGCCGATCACCAGGCCGAACGCGCCGACGCTCGTCCGCTGGTCGACGAAGCCGGTGAGCAGGTCGGTGGCCTTGTCCCCCAGCCCGCCCGGCAGCGTGCTGACGATCGCGCGCACCATCGTGTCGAGCAGGTGCGGCTGGCTGGCCAGCACGAACCCGGCCACCGACGACGCCACCATCAGCAGCGGCACCAGCGACAGCAGGCTGAAGTAGGTGATCGACGCGACGTAGTGGTAGCCGCCGCTGTCGACGTAGCGGTTGGTCGCGCGGGCGATGTGGTCCAGCCACCGGTACCGGGCACGGGCCCGCGCCCAGGGGCTCGGGGCCTTGGGGGAACTCTTCACGGACACTGTTTACCCAGCCGGGAGCCTCCTCGCGCACACAACACGCACTCTTGACACCCCATCACCCGCTCGCCGGACGTGCGGGGGCCTCAGAGTGACCTCGGCCAGGGGCGTCAGCTGAGCGCGACCAGCTCGGACCAGTCGTCCTGGGGCAGCTCGGCGTCCGTCGTCGCGAACACCGAGCTGCCCAGGAAGTCCAGGCTGCAGCCGAGGGTGGCCAGGAACGACGTGTCCGCGGCGTCGCGGCCGGTGGAGATGCGGAGCATCGTCTGGCGCGGTGCGAGGTGCGTGGCGTCGAAGACGTACCAGTGGCCGTCGATCGCGGCCTCGAACACGGCGTGGAAGTCCATCGGTGACAGCCCGGGCGCGTAGACGCCGACGTAGCGGGCCGGGATGTCGAAGAACCGGCAGAAGGTGACGCACACGTGCGCGAAGTCGCGGCAGACGCCTTCGCCGGCCAGGAGGGTGTCGATCGCGTCGTCGGTCGGCCGGGTGGCGCCGACGGTGTAGAGCAGCCGGTCGTTGACGTTCCGGACGATCGCGTCCACAGTGGACCGCGCGTCGGGGCGGCCGTACATCTCCGGCGTCGCCAGGCCGCCGATCCGATCGGACGGGCAGTACCGGCTCGGCCGGGTGAACACGGCGATGTCGGAGAGGGTGACGGGCTCGGGTTCGGCCGCGGCCAGGTCGCGCTCGGCGTGGTAGGTGACGCGGTGCTCCCCGAGCGGCAGGTCGAAGACGTCGGCCCGGGTACCGTGCTCGAACAGCACGGCTTCACTCCCGCCGTCCCAGGAGACGGTCAGGTCCTCGGTGTCGGCGTTCGCCGCCGCGACCGAGATCGCCGCCCGCCCGGGTTCGGTGACACGGATGGTGAACTCGACGTCGACACTCGCTCGCGGGGCCATCGCGCCATGATGACACCCGGGCCGCGTGCGACCATCACCCTATGGTGAACATCGTGGTCTTCCACTCGGTGCTGGGGCTCCGGCCGGTCGAGCTCGCCGCGGCCGAACGGCTGCGGGCGGCCGGGCACGAGGTTTACACGCCGGACCTCTACGCCGGCTCGACCGCGCCCACGCTCGAGGAGGGCTTCGCCCTGATGGACCACGTCGGCTGGACGACGATCAGCGGTCGCGCGTCCGACGCGGTGCGCGAACTGCCGCCCGCCACAGTGCTGCTGGGGGTGTCGATGGGCTGCGGCGTGGTCCAGGACGTCCTCCCGGACCGTCCCGCCGCCGCGGGAGTCCTGCTGCTGCACGCGTTGGGGGCCATTCCGGCGTCGGCGCGCGACGGCCTGCCGGTGCAGGTGCACGTCGCCGATCCGGACCCGATCGCACCGCCGGCCGAGGTCGCCGCCTGGCGAGCGGTCAACCCCGCGGCCGAGGTCTTCACCTACCCCGGCGCCGGCCACTTCTACACCGACGCCGAGGGTCCCGACCACGACGAAGCCGCGTCCGCCCGCACCTGGCAGCGGGTGCTCGACTTCCTCCGGACGCCGCCTCAGGCGTAGCGGACCGGGTAGTGCTTGATGCCGTTGAGCCAGCTGGACCGCAGGCGCACCGGGGGTTCCGCTTCGGTGATGTCCGGCATCACGTCGGCGATGGCGTTGAAGATCAGGTCGATCTCCAGCCGGGCGAGGTTGGCGCCGATGCAGTAGTGCGAACCGGTGCCGCCGAACCCGACGTGCGGGTTGTCCTCCCGCAGGATGTCGAACTTCTCCGCGTCGTCGAACACTTCGGGGTCGAAGTTGGCGGAGCTGTAGAACATCCCGACGCGGTCGCCCCGCTTGATCTGCGCGCCGCCCAGCTCGGTGTCGCGGGTGGCGGTGCGCTGGAAGGCGACCACCGGGGTGGCCCAGCGGACGATCTCGTCGGGCGCGGTCTTCGGGCGCTGGTCCTTGAACAGGTCCCACTGGGCCGGGTGGTCCAGGAACGCCTTCATGCCGTGCGTGATCGCGTTGCGCGTGGTCTCGTTGCCGGCCACCGCGAGCAGGATGACGAAGAAGCCGAACTCGTCGGAGCCCAGCGCCTCGCCGTCGACGTCGGCCTCGATCAGCTTGGTGACGATGTCGTCCATCGGGCACTTGCGGCGGTCCTCGGCCATGTTCCAGGCGTAGCCGATGAGCTGGGCCGACGCCTCGAGGGGCTCGAGCTGGTACTCGGGATCGTCGTAGGCGACCATCTGGTTGGACCAGTCGAAGATCTTGAGCCGGTCCTCCTGCGGGACGCCGATCAGTTCGGCGATCGCCTGCAACGGCAACTCGCAGGCGACGTCGGTGACGAAGTCGCCGGTGCCCTTCTTCTTCGCCTCGAAGACGATCTTCGCGGCGCGGTCCCGCAGCGTGTCCTCGAGCTTGGCGATCGAGCGCGGGGTGAAGCCCTTCGACACGATCCGCCGCAGCTTGGTGTGCTGGGGGGCGTCCATGTTGAGCAGGACCAGGCGGTTCGCGTTGAGGCGGTCCTCGGTCATGCTCTCGTCGAAGCGGATGATCGCGGTCTTCTCGCTCGACGAGTAGAGCGTGCTGTCGCGGGAGACCTCCTTGACGTCCGCGTGCCGCGAGACGACCCAATAGCCGTCGTCACCGAAGCCCGCGGTGTTGTTCTTCTGGGGGTTCCACCACACGGGGGCGGTCCGCCGGAGCTCGGCGAACTCGGCCAGGGGCAGCCGATGGGCGTAGAGGTCCGGGTCCGTGAAGTCGAAACCGGCGGGGATGAGCGGAGCGGCCACGTTGCCTCCCACGGTTCGCCACTGTGAAACACGTTCTAAGTGGATTTAAGCATACGGTGTTAACAAGCGGAAGGGCGTTCAGTGAAACCTGTTAACTTGACCGATGAGGCCAGGTGAACGAGCGCTCACTCGACCAAGATCGAGATCACGCCCGCGCTGCGACGCCTTGCATCGAACAATAACTTGTTCTAGTTTTTGGGCTACTGAACAGTCTTCCCGACGAACTTCCCGACGAAGGGGACCAGATGGGCGTGCCGGTCATCGTCGAAGCCGTGCGGACCCCGATCGGCAAGCGGGGCGGCCTGCTGGCCGGCCTGCACGCGGCCGAGCTGCTGGGGGCCGCGCAGCTGGCCCTGCTGGACCGCGCCGGGATCGACCCGGCGCTGGTCGAGCAGCTGATCGGCGGCTGCGTCACGCAGGCCGGCGAGCAGTCGAGCAACGTCACGCGCACCGCGTGGCTGCACGCGGGCCAGCCGGAGACGGCGGGCGCGACGACGATCGACGCCCAGTGCGGCTCCGCGCAGCAGGCCACGCACCTGATCGCCGGCCTGATCGCGGCGGACGCCATCGACGTCGGCGTCGCCTGCGGGGTCGAGGCGATGAGCCGCGTCCCCCTGGGGACGAACCGAGCGGGCGGCTCCCCCCGGCCGGCGTCGTGGTCGATCGACCTCCCGAACCAGTACGGCGCGGCGGAGCGCATCGCGGTGCGCCGAGGCTTGACGCGCCTCGACGTCGACGCGTACGGCGCCGCGTCCCAGCAGAAAGCGGCGGCCGCGTGGGAGGCCGGGCACTTCGACCGCGAGGTGGCGCCGGTGAAGGCCCCGGTCCTCGACGCTTCGGGCGCACCGACCGGCGAAACCCGGCTGATCACCCGGGACCAGGGCCTGCGCGAGACGACGGCCGAGGGCCTGGCCCGCCTCAAGCCGGTGGTCGAGGACGGCATCCACACGGCGGGCACGTCGTCCCAGATATCCGACGGCGCGGCCGCCCTGCTGCTGATGGACTCCACGCGCGCCTCGGCCCTGGGCCTGCGCCCGCGGGCCCGGATCATCGCGCAGGCACTGGTCGGCGCGGAGCCGTACTACCACCTGGACGGCCCGATCCGCGCGACGGAGCGGGTGCTGACGCGCGCGGGCATGACGATCGCCGACCCGGACCTGTTCGAGGTCAACGAAGCGTTCGCCTCGGTGCCGCTGTCGTGGCAGCGGACGCTCTCGCCGGACGAATCGCGAGTCAACGTCAACGGCGGCGCGATCGCCCTGGGCCACCCGGTGGGCAGCACGGGAGCGCGCCTCCTGACGACGGCGCTGCACGAGCTGGAGCGCCGCGACGCGTCGACGGCACTGGTGACGATGTGCGCCGGCGGCGCCTTGGCCACGGCGACGATCATCGAACGCCTCTGACCCGCGGTCCCCAGCCCGCCACCGTGTCGACCGCTCCGGCCGGCGTGCCGACTGCTCCCGCCAGCGTGTTGGCCACTCCCGTCGGCGTGTTGGCCACTCCCGTCGGCGTGTTGGCCACTCCCGTCGGCGTGTTGGCCGTCGCGGGCGGAGTTGGCCGCTCCGGTCACCGTGTTGGCCGCTCCGGTCACCGGGTTGGCCACTCCAGTCGCCAAGCTGGCCGCTTCGGTTACCGAGTCGGCGATGTCCGCGCGGCCGAAGTGACCGCCCGGCTGCTCAGCCGACGACGGCCGGGCCGATGGTTGTCGCCGAGTCCGTTCGCACCCGACCACAACGGCCAACACACCGGCCGGAGTAGCCAACACACCAGCGGGAACGGCCACCACAGCGACCGGAAGGGCCAACTCAGCTCACCGACGCCGCTCCAGCTCGCACCAGCCGCACGCCGTCGTTGGCTCAGCTTTGCCTTGCCGCCAAACGCATTCCTCCACGGTACCCGTCCTCCGTTACTCCACCACCTCTGCGGGACCGTTGCCCGGCCTGGCGAACTTCACCGTTCCCCGCCCCTCCTTCCAGCTCTCCACGAAGAGCGTGTCCTCGGCCACCCAGGTCAGCACGACCTCCCTGAGGTCCAGCCGGAACAGGTGGCACGGCTCGTCGTTCCCCTGCAGCGCCGCGATCTCCGCTGTGTCCGTCAGCTCCGCCACCACGCCCGCCAGCTTCGCGTCGCCGCCCTCTTCCATGCCCGGGAAGGCGTGGATCGCGAACCGGTTGTCGCGGCGCAGGTCGCGGGCCTTCAGCGCGTCCAGCATCGACCCGATGTAGGCCTCCGCGCCGCGGAAGTCCACCTCGGAGCCGCTCACCCGTGGCGCACCGTCGCGCCGCAATGTCGCCAGTACGTGCGACTTCTCCGCCGTGAACCGCGCGTGCACCCGCGAAGCCAGCGAAGGTGACTGCGCCGAGAACTCCTGCCAACTCGTCATGCCCAGCAGCGTCCCACCCACCACCGACAGTTTTCAGAGCCCGCCCACGACCAGGTGAACGAACGTCCCGGACAGCCCGTAGGTGCTGACCCCGGCCAACGCCCGCCCCGGGTGCGGCCATTCGGCTGGTGACGACGCGAGTGCGAGACCGGCCCAGTCGACCGCCGATGTCGGACGCGGGCAGTGCAGGGTCGCCGGAATCCGCCGTTCGCGGACCACCATCGCCGTCTTGATCAAGCCCGCCAAGCCGCCCGCCGCCTCCGGGTGGCCGATGTTCGACTTCACCGAACCCACCAGGCACGGCTGTCCCGGCGGCCGCCCGGCGCCGATCGCCTCGCTGATCGCCCGCAGCTCGATGACGTCGCCCGCCGGGGCCGCGTTGCCGTGTGCTTCCACGTAACCGAGCTCCGCGGGCGCGATCCCGGCCTGCGCGCACGCTCGGGTGATCACCTGCAGGTAGCCCTCGATGGAAGGGGCGATGATCGCCTTGGCCGTCCGGCCCTTGCTCGCCTGCGCGCTGCCCAGGATCAGCGCGTGGACGCGGTCGCCGTCGGCCAAGGCCTGGCCCAGGCGCTTGAGGACGACGACGCCCGCGCCGTCGCTGCGGACGAAACCGTCCGCGTCCTCGTCGCCGAAACGGCAGCGTCCGGTCGGCGACAGCATCCCCGCCGCCGAGTAGCCGAGCGTGTGGTCGGTGCCCAGGACCAGGCTGACGCCGCCCGCCACCGCCGTGTCGCACTCCCCCGTGCGCAGGCTCTGGCACGCGAGGTGCACGGCCAGGGTGCCCGACGAACACGCCGCGTCGACCGTGGCGCACGGGCCGCGCAGGTCCCAGGCGTAGCTGATCCGCCCGGACGCCATGCTCCGCGCCGCCGCGCCCGCGATCGCGTACATGTCGGCCGTCCCCTGCCGGCCGTCCCAGTGCTCGCCGGTGCTCTGCCCCATGAAGACGCCGATCTCGCGGCCCTCGATGCCGTCGAGCCCGGCGTCGGCCAGCGCGTCGCGCGTGGTCGTCAGGAGGACGCGGTGCTGCGGGTCGAGCACCGCCGCTTCCCGTTCGCTCACGCCGAAGAACCTCGGGTCGAACTCTTCGGAGCCGAGGAAACCGCCGGCCAGGCTGACGAGCCGGCCGCGGCGGCGGGGCACCGGGTCGTACAGCTCCGCCGCGTCGAACCGGGCGGCCGGTGCGGCGCCGACGACCGCGTCCCCGCGCGTGTCGAGCAGCTCCCAGAGCGCGTCCGGGCCGGCCGCGCCGGGGAACCGGCAGCCCATGCCGACGATCGCGATCGGCTCGTTCATCGTTCTCCTGTCGGGATGTCCACTGTGGACGGCAAATTCACCCGTCCGTGGCAGCGCGGGTTCCCGCGGCCGCGCACACCCTATGTGATCATTCAGGCCGCCCGGGTGATCGCCTCGGCGATCTCCCCTTCCCCGGAGGAATCCCCGTTATGTGTGGCATCGCGGGCTGGGCCGACCCCAGCTGCCCGCTCCCGGACGGCGGCATGACCGTGCACCGGATGACCGAGACCCTCGCCGCCCGCGGGCCGGACGACTCCGGCGTCTGGGCGGCCGCGCACGTCGCGTTCGGGCACCGCCGGCTCGCCGTCCTCGACCCCGCGAACGGCCGGCAGCCGATGGTGGCCTACGACGACCAGGACGAGGCCACGACCGTCCTGTCCTACAGCGGCGAGGTGTTCAACCACCGCGAGCTGCGCGTCGAGCTGGAGCTGCTGGGGCACAAGTTCCGCACGCACACCGACACGGAGGTCGTGCTGCACGCCTGCCTGGAGTGGGGCACCGACGCCCCGCGACGGCTCAACGGCATGTTCGCCTTCGCCGTCTGGGACGCGCCGCACCGCCGGTTGTTGCTGGTCCGCGACCGGCTCGGCGTCAAGCCGCTCTGCTACGCGCGGCACGGCGACGGCGTCCTGTTCGCCTCCGAACCCAAGGCGCTGTTCGCGTCCGGCCTGCTCGCCCCGGCCGTCGACGAAGACGGCCTGCGCGACTTCCTGGCCTCGGTCCGCACCCCTGGGATGACGCTCCACCAGGGCGTCCACGAGGTCCGGCCGGGCACGATGCTGCTGGTCGACGCCGACGGCGTCCGCGAGCGCCGGTACTGGTCGCTGGACGCGCAGCCGCACGAAGACGACCTCGCCACGACCGTCGACCGGATCCGCGAACTCCTCGAAGACATCACCGAACGGCACGTCCGGGCCGACGTCCCGCTCGGCGCGCTGCTGTCGGGCGGGCTCGACTCGAGCGCGCTCGCCGCGCTCGGCCGGCGGTTCACGACCGCGCCGCTGCGCACGTTCTCCGTCGGTTTCGCCGGCGAGTTCGTACCCGACGCGCTGCGCGCCACCCCGGACGCGCCCTACGTCCGGGACGTCGTCGCGCACTGCGGGCTCGACCACCGTGACCTGGTGCTCGGGTCGGCGGCACTGGCCGATCCGGCGGTGCGCCGGGCCGTCGTCCACGCGCGGGACGCGCCCGCGACCGGAGACATGGACACGTCGCTCTTCCTGCTGTTCAAGGCGGTCCGCGAGCATTCGACGGTGGCGCTGTCCGGCGAGAGCGCCGACGAGGTCTTCGGCGGCTACCCGTGGTTCCACCAGCCGCTCGCCGACGGCTACCCGTGGCGCTACTTCGCCGGCCGGAGCGGGACGTACCTCGCGCTGCTGCGCGACGACGTCGCCGCGGAACTCGCCATCGGCGCCCATCGCGAGACGCACTACCGGCAGGCGCTCGCCGAAGTTCCGGTGCTGCCGGGGGAAACGGCCGAGCGGCGCCGGATGCGCGAGGTCGTCCACCTGCACCTGACCCGCTGGCTGCCGGACCTGCTCGACCGCAAGGACCGGCTCAGCATGGCCGTCGGCCTGGAGGTCCGGGTGCCGTTCTGCGACCACCGGCTCGTCGAGTACGCCTTCAACACGCCGTGGTCGCACCACACTTTCGACGGCCGGGAGAAGTCGCTGCTGCGAGCCGCGGTGGCCGACCTGCTCCCGCGCAGCGTCACCGAGCGGGTCAAGGCGCCCTACCCGGCGACGCACGATCCCACCTACGACGTCGCGATCCGCGAGCAGGCCGCGGATCTGCTGGCCACGCCGAACGCGCCCGCGTGGACCTACCTCGACCCGGCGCGGCTGAGCGAGCGCCTGGCACGCCCGGAGACCGACCGGGCGACGCGTGCGGGCATCGACTTCGCGCTCAACCTGGACCTCTGGCTCACGCGCTAACCGGGCAGGTGCGCGTCGACCTCGATCTCGATCTTCATGCGCGGGTCGGCCAGGCCGGCCTCCAGCATCGTCGCGGCCGGGCGGACCTCGGCGAACGCCTTGCGCAGCACCGGCCAGCACGGCTCGAAGTCCGCCCGCGACGGCAGCAGGTAGCGCACCCGGACGACGTCGGCGAGGGTGCAGCCGGCCTCGATCAGCGCCGCTTCGATGTTGCGGAGGCACTGCGCGGCCTGCTCGACGACGTCGTCGGAGATCGTCATGGTCGAGTAGTCGAAGCCGGTGGTGCCGGAGACGTACACGCGGCCGCCGTCGACGACCGCGCGGGCGTAGCCGATCTGCTCTTCGAAGGTGGAGCCGCTGAGAATGGTTTGACGCGCCATACGCGCACGTTAGCGGCCCGCGCCAACCGAATTATCCGGCGCCGTAGACCGGTTCCGGGTCCGCCGACTCCGCCAGCAGCTCGGCCACCACCGGGCCCAGCTCCACCGGGGCCCAGCGCGCGCCCTTGTCGCGTTGCGGGCCGTGGCGCCAGCCGTCCGCGAGGCCGACGCGGCCGCCGTCCACCTCGAAGACCCGGCCCGTCACCCCCGAAGATTCCAGGCTGCCCAGCCAGACCACCAGCGGGGACACGTTCTCCGGGGCCATCGCGTCGAAGCCGTCGTCGGGGGCGGCCATGTCGAACGTCGTCTCGGTCATCCGGGTGCGGGCGGCCGGGGCGATCGCGTTGACCGTGACGCCGTAGCGGCCGAACTCCGCGGCCGCGACCGTGGTCAGCCCGAGGATGCCCGCCTTCGCCGCCGAGTAGTTGCCCTGACCGACGCTGCCGAGCAGCCCCGCTCCGGAGCTCGTGTTGATCACCCGCGCGACCCGCGTGCGGCCCGCCTTCGCCTCGGCGCGCCAGTACTCCGCCGCGTGCCGCAGGGGCGCGAAATGGCCTTTGAGGTGCACGCGGACGACCGCGTCCCACTCGTCCTCGGCCAGGTTGACCAGCATCCGGTCACGCAGGAAGCCCGCGTTGTTGACCAGGACGTCGAGGCCGCCGAAGGCATCCAAAGCCGCCCGGATCAGCGAAGCCGCGCCCTCCCACGAAGCGACGTCGTCGGTGCTCGCCACCGCTTCCCCGCCCGCCGCGCGGATCTCGTCGACGACTTCCTGTGCCGGCCCCGCCTCGCCGCCGCGGCCGTCCAGCGCCGCGCCCAGGTCGTTGACGACCACTCGCGCGCCCTCGGCGGCGAACGCGAGCGCGTGCGCGCGGCCGATCCCGCGCCCGGCGCCGGTGACGACCACGACGCGTCCTTCGACCAGCTTCATTCCTTCTCCTCCATCGCGTCGAGAAATGCCGGACGCTCGCCGCCGCCGTGCACCACGAGCCGCGCGCCGCTGACGTAGGACGCCAGCGGTGAAGCCAGGAACACCGCGCACGCGCCGACTTCCGCCGGTTCGGCGAGCCGGCCGAGCGGCACGGTCGCGCCGAGCGCCGCGGGGTCGCCGTACCCGTCGTCCGTGCGCACCATGCCGACGTCGAGCGCGTTGACCCGCACCTTCGGCGCCCATTCGACGGCGAGGGTGCTGGTCAGGTTGTCGAGCCCCGCCTTCGCCGCGCCGTAGGACGCGGTCCCCGGCGACGGCCGCAGCGCGCTCACGCTGCTGATGTTGACGATCGAGCCGCCCCGGTCCTGGTGCTGCATCACGGCGTTCGCGGCGCGCGAGACGATCAGCGGCGCCAGGAGATTCAGCCCGACGACCTTCTCGTGGAAGCGCGGCGACGCCGTCGACGTGTCCGCGAACGGCGCGCCGCCCGCGTTGTTCACCAGGACGTCCAGCCGCCCGAAGCGCGCCACGATCTCCGCGACCAGGGCGTCGACGGCGTCCGGATCCCGGATGTCACAAGGGAAGAACGCCTCCCCCGGCGACGACTCCGGCGTGCGCCGCGCGCAGGTCACGACCCGCGCACCCGCCTGCTCGAAGGCGTGTGAGATGCCGAGGCCGACCCCGCGGACGCCACCGGTCACCAGGACGACCGCACCGTCCAAGGCAAGTTCCAAAGCCACCGGCGACCTCCCGCTTTCGTCGTCCCGATGCTAACGTACCAAGCAAGTGCTAGGTTGTTAACCGCGAGAGGGTGCCGATGACGGTTTCGACGCACACCCCGGAGCCCGGGATCGCCGTGGTCACCGTGGCCGCTCCCCCGGTGAACGCGCTGACCGTGCGCGGCTGGTTCGACCTCGCCGAGGCGATCGAGAAGGCGGGCCGTGACCCGGCCGTGCACGTCGTCGTGCTGCGCGCGGAGGGCCGCGGGTTCAACGCGGGCGTCGACATCAAGGAGATCCAGCGCGACCCGGGGTACGACGCGCTGATCGGCGCGAACGAGGGCTGCGCGGCGGCGTTCTCGGCGGTGTACGACTGCCTCGTGCCGGTGATCGTTGCGGTGCAAGGGTTCTGCCTCGGCGGCGGCGTCGGGCTGGTCGGCAACGCGGACGTTGTCATTGCGGCCGACGACGCCGAATTCGGGCTGCCCGAAGTGGACCGCGGCGTACTCGGCGCGGCGACGCACCTGGCGCGGCTCGTGCCGCAGCACCTCATGCGCGCCTTGTACTACACGGCGTCGAAGATCAGCGCGCAGCAGCTGCACCACCACGGTTCGGTGTACGCGGTCGTGCCGCGCGAAGAACTCGACGAAACCGCGCTCGGCGTCGCCCGGCAGATCGCCGCGAAGGACACGCGGGTGATCCGCGCGGCGAAGCAGGCCATCAACGGCATCGACGTCCAGCCCGTGCACCGCAGCTACCGGTTCGAGCAGGGGTTCACGTTCCAGCTCAACCTCGCCGGGGTCTCGGACGGGGCGCGTCAGGAGTTCTTGCAGAAGGGAAAGCCTTGAGCGATAAGCGGATGAGCGTCGACGACGTCGTCGGCGAACTGCGCGACGGCATGACGCTCGGCATCGGCGGCTGGGGTTCGCGGCGCAAGCCGATGGCGCTGATCCGGGCCATCCTGCGGTCGCCGTTGAAGGACCTCACGGTCATCTCGTACGGCGGCCCGGACGTCGGGCTGCTGGCTTCGGCGGGCAAGATCCGGCGGCTGGTGTTCGGGTTCGTGACGCTCGATTCGGTGCCGTTCGACCCGTGGTTCAACCGGGTGCGCGAAGCCGGGTCGATCGAGGTCACCGAGTACGACGAGGGTGTTCTCGGCACCGGGCTTTCCGCGGCGGCGCAACGGCTCCCGTTCCTGCCGACGCGCGCCGGGCTCGGCTCCGACGTCATGACGTTCTCGCCGTCGCTGAAAACCGTCCGCTCACCTTATGAGGACGGTGAGGAGCTGCTGGCCGTGCCCGCGCTGCGGCTCGACGCGGCGCTCGTGCACCTCAACCGCGCGGACGCCCGCGGCAACGCCCAGTACCTCGGCCCGGACCCGTACTTCGACGAACTGTTCGCCCTCGCCGCCGACAAGTGTTACGTGTCAACGGAAAAAGTCATCCCCACCAGCGAGTTGACGGCGACGGCGCCCGTACAGAGCCTGCTGCTCAACCGTGCCAGCGTGCACGGCGTCGTCGAAACCCCACGCGGCGCGCACTTCACGTCCGCCGCACCGGATTACGGCCGGGACGAACGGTTCCAGCGGCACTACGCGGCGGCGGCGAAGGACCCGGACGCCTGGCCGGCGTTCGCGGACCGGTTCCTGGCCGGCGACGAGACGGACTACCAGCGGGCCGTCACGCGGTTCGCGGAGGAGGCGGCATGACGCGCGCGGACGTCACGGTCGTCGCGTGCGCGGAGCTGTTCCGCGGCGACGGCGAGATCCTGATCAGCCCGATGGGCTACGTCCCGGCGCTCGGCGCGCGGCTCGCGCGGCTGACGTTCGAGCCCGACCTGCTGCTGTCGGACGGCGAGGCGTACCTGCTCGAAAGCCCCGTCGGCGAGCCGGTGATCGAGGGCTGGCAGCCGTTCCGGAAGGTCCTGGACACCGTGGTGCCGCACGGGAAGCGGCACGTCGTGATGGGCGCCAACCAGGTCGACCGGCACGGCAACCAGAACATCTCCGCCATCGGCGACCACGAGAAGCCGAAGAAGCAGCTGCTCGGCGTGCGCGGCGGGCCGGGCAACACGGCCAACCACCGCACCAGCTACTGGGTGCCGCGGCACAGCACCCGGGTGTTCGTCGAAGACGTCGATGTCGTGTCCGGCGTCGGTTACGCCCGGGCACAGGCGGCGGGGTTGCGCTACCACGACGTCCACCGCGTGGTGACGAACCTCGGCGTGCTGGACTTCGGCGGGCCGGACCACGCGGCGCGGCTCGTGTCGACGCACCCCGGCGTCACGGTCGAGGAGGTCGTCGCGGCGACCGGGTTCCCGCTGGTCACCGACGGCGTCGCGGTGTCGAGGGAGCCGACCGGCGAGGAGCTGGAGCTGATCGCTCGGCTGGACCCGAAGTCGTTGCGGGAGAAGGAAGTCCCCGAATGAAGACGCGGCTGACCGAGCTGGCCGGCGTCCGGCACCCGGTCGTCCAGACCGGGATGGGCTGGGTGGCCGGGCCGCGGCTGGTGTCGGCGACCGCCGAGGGCGGCGGGCTCGGCATCCTCGGCTCCGCGACGATGACGTTCGACGAGCTGGAAGCCGCCGTCAAGGAGGTGAAGAGCCGGACGTCCGCGCCGTTCGGGGTCAACCTGCGCGCGGACGCCGACGACGCCGGCCGCCGCGTCGACCTGCTGATCCGCGAGAACGTGCGGGTCGCGTCGTTCGCCTTGGCGCCCAAGAAGGACATGATCGCGAAGCTGAAGGACCACGGCGTCGTCGTCGTGCCGTCGGTGGGCGCGGCGCGGCACGCCGAGAAGGTGGCGTCTTGGGGCGCGGACGCCGTCGTCGTCCAGGGCGGCGAGGGCGGCGGGCACACCGGTGGGGTAGCCACGACGCTGCTGCTGCCTTCGGTGCTGGACGCCGTCGACATCCCGGTGGTCGCGGCGGGCGGGTTCTTCGACGGCCGCGGGCTGGCCGCGGCGCTGGCGTACGGCGCGGCCGGGATCGGCATGGGCACGCGGTTCCTGCTGACGCGGGAGAGCACCGTGCCGGACGCCGTCAAGCAGGCCTACCTGGCGCGGGATCTGAACGGCACCGTCGTCACCCGGAAGGTGGATGGCCTCCCTCACCGTGTGTTGCGAACGGGGCTGGTCGACGGACTGGAGGCGTCCGGGACGCTCGGCGGGCTCGGCCGGGCCGCGGCGAACGCCGTCCGATTCCGGCGGCTGAGCGGGCTCTCGTGGGCGTCGCTGGTGCGCGAGGGCGTCCGGATGAAGCGAAGCGGGCAGCGGACGTGGGCGCAGGTGCTGATGGCCGCGAACACGCCGATGCTGCTGCGCGCGGGGCTCGTCGACGGCGACCTCGGAGCCGGCGTGCTGGCGTCCGGGCAGGTCGTCGGGCTGCTCGCGGATCTCCCCCGGGTGGGTGACCTGATCGAACGGATCGTGGGCGACGCCGAAGGAATCCTGCGCGGGCTGTGTGCTTGACTTTCCGGCATGATCTCGGAAAGCCGTTGCCCGGTGGAGGACGGTGAGCTCCAGGTCCGCCGCGGCGGTGCGGGGCCGGTGCTGCTGCTGATCGCGGGCGGCACCGGATCGGGTGACGCCTACCGGGCGCTGGCGAAGCACCTGTACGAGCACTTCACGGTCGTCACGTACGACCGGCGCGGCCACTTCGCCAGCACGGACACCACGACGGGCCCGGTCCCGGTGTCGCTGCAGGCCGACGACGCGCTGGCGGTGCTGAACCACGTGACGGGCGCGCCGGCCCAGGTGTTCGGCTCGAGCGCGGGCGCCCTGATCGGCCTCGACCTGGTGGCCCGCCACCCGGACAGCGTCACGACGCTGGTCGCGCACGAGCCCCCGGCGGTGCACCTGATGCCGGACGCGAGCGGCTGGCTCGACGCGGCGGCCGAGCAGGTCCGGTTGGCCCGTTCGGGTGACCTGATCGGCGCGGTGACCCGGTTCGCGGACGCGATCGCCGGGGCGGCGCTGCCGAACCTGCCCAACATCCGCCTGCCCCACGAGGCCGACTGGATCCGGCTGTTCGATCGCGAGCTGACGCCGTTCTTCGACTACCTGCCGGACCTGCGCGCACTGCGCCGGGCGAGCACGGAGATCCTGCCGGTGGCCGGCGAGGGAAGCCGGGGGCGGTATCACTACCAGCCGGCGAAGATCCTGGCGCTGGAACTGGGCTTGCCGTTCACGGAGACGCCCGGAGCGCACCTGGCACCGCAGCGAAACCCGGCGAAGTTCGCCGCGGCGTTGCGGGATCTGCTGGCCCCGGACGCGGCCTGACCTTCGCGCCGTGTCGTCGCCCCGATCACGCGAGCCGACGCCCTGATCACGCGAGCCGACTCTCCAGGCACGCCGGCCGACCCTCCGGGTACGCGAGCCGACTGTCTGGGTACGCGAGCCGACCGTCCAGGCACATTCGCGGCTGGTGGCGGGATCTGCTTTTCCGAAGCCCGACCTCGGCAGCCCCCCGCCCTTCCCTAGGGGGGGCGTCCCCAGGTCCAGTCTATCGGCGGAGCACGACAATTCGGCCGCGCGTGGCCTCCACGGCCGGAGTTGTCCACATCTGCCCCGGCCTGTGGACGACGCCGCACGGCGACCGAGCATCTGCCGTGACCAGACGGACGACACGCGTGCTCGTACGGACGACACACGTGATCAGGGGGACGACACGGCGTCAGACCACCCGGGTACCGTCCTTCCAGACCTCGCGGATGTTCGAAGCCAGCCCCGGGAAGTCGTACGGGTCCCCCGACACCACCACCAGGTCCGCCCGCAGGCCGGCCTCGATGCGGCCCAGCTCGCCGTCCAGGCCCATGAGCCGCGCCGCTGACGACGTCGTCGCCTCCAGGACATCGCCCGGGGTCATGCCGCACGCCGCCATCAGGGCCAGCTCCTCCAGGTTCGTCCCGTGTGGGCCGACGCCGCTGTCCGTGCCCATCGCGATGCGGACGCCCGCCGCGTACGCGCGGCGCACCGAGTCGCGGTGGGCCTCCACCACCTCGCGGGCCTTCGCGACGACCGCCGCGGGCAGGTCGACGCCCGCGTCGGCCGCGCGGACCACGTTCACCGGGGCGATCAGCGTGGGGACCAGCCACGTGCCGTGGCCGAGCATCAGCTCGATCGCCTCGTCGTCCAGGTAGATGCCGTGCTCGATCGACCGGACGCCCGCGCGGACCGCGTTCTTGATGCCCGCCGAACCCTGGGCGTGCGCCATCACCGGCCGGCCCTGCATCGCCGCCTCGGCGACCAGGACCTCCAGCTCCTCCGGCGTGAACTGCGAGTGCCGCGGGTCGTCACGCGGCGAGAGCACCCCGCCGGTCGTGCACACCTTCAGCACGTCCGCGCCCGCGCGCAGCAGCGTCCGGGCGACGCGGCGCATCTCGTCGGGGCCGTCGGCCGTCGCGTCCGGGCGGCCCGGGTGCGGCACCAGCAGCGGGACGCACATCCCGGACGGGCTCCACGCGTCGCCGTGGCCGCCGGTCTGGCTGATCAGCCCGATCGAGATCTGCAGCCGCGGCCCCGGGATCAGGCCGTCGTCCACCGCCTGCTTGATGCCGAGGTCCGCGCCGGACGCGTCGCGGACCGTCGTGATGCCCAGCCCGAGTGTCGCCCACAGGTTCCGCGCGGCCTCGTAGAACTGGTAGGAAAACGGTTTCTGCACCCGCGCCAGCAGCCCGATGTCCGACACCGTGACGTGCACGTGGCAGTCGAACAGCCCCGGCAGCAGCACCGCGCCGGCGCAGTCGACGCCCTCGTCGCCGTCCAGGTCCGTCCCGACTTCGACGATCCGGCCGTGCTCGACGGCGACGTCGGCCGCCGCCGGGTCCGAGCCGGTGCCGTCGAACACCGAACCGCCGGTGAACACCGTGCGAGTCACGCCGCCTCCTGGGGAGAAGCCTGTCGTTGGACCAGAGCGGCCAGTGCGAGGACGACGACGTTCGCGCCGAGCCCGACCAAGCCCACGTTGACGGTGCCGACCAGGTGAGTGTCCACAAAGGTCAGCCAGATGACGACGAGCTCGCCGGCGATCAGCCCGGCGAGCACCGGGCCCTTGCCGACCGGCACGCGCCGGAAGAAGCCCAGCAGGTTGGCCGGGGCCAGCTGGACCGACCCCGAATAAGTGAGCAGCAGCAGGTTGGCCAGCAGATCCGGCCGGAAGATGCCGAGCACAAGGGCAAGAGTACTCGCGACCACAACCGTGCCGTGGTTGATCCAGAACTGCTTGCGGCCACTGCGGACACGGACTATGTTGCGCGCCACCAGCGACGAGATACCGATCAGGATCCCGGCCGCCGGGACCATCGCGGTGGCCGTCGCGGCGACCACGACGATGCCCGTCACCCAGCCCGGCAACGCGTCCTTCGACAGCGTCAGCAGTACGCCGTTCGGGTCACTCCCTTTGGGCACCACGAGGATCGCGGCGAACCCGATGACCATCGGCAGCAGCAGGCACAGCTCGTACACCGGCATCCAGGCGTAGTTGCGCCGCAGCACCTTCGGGTCGCGCGCCGACATCAGCGCCGGCCACGAGTGCGGCAGCGTCATCAGGCCGACGCCGATGGCGCTGACCAGCATGCTCGTGATGAACCAGACGTGGTCGTTCGCTCCACTGTGGACGATCAGCTTCTCGGGGTGCAGCTGCTCGATCTTGTGGAACACCGCGGGAATCCCGCCCGCGAAGTGCGTCGGCACGGCGATGATGAGCACCACCAGCGCGACGAGCATGATGCCGTCCTTGAAGTAGGACGTCGCCGCGACGCCGCGCAGCCCGGCCCACAGCACGAACGCGACGATCAGCACGCTGCCGGTCACCATGCTGAGCGTGCCGGACGCGTTGTCGCCGGTGACCAGCCGGACGATCAGGCCCAGCCCGGTGATTTGCAGCTGCAGGTAGGGCAGCACGAACACGACGCCGAGCACCGCCGACAGCGTGCCGAGTGCCCGGCTGGAGTAGCGGTCCTCGAGGAAGTCGCCCTGGGTGAGGTAGCCGCGGTCCCTCCCCATCGTCCACAGCCGCTTGGCCAGGAAGAACAGCACGACGTAGGCGATCGGCACGTACGGCAGCGCGTACATCGCGGCGACGCCGCCGGAGAACGCGAGCCCGGCCATGCCGAGGAAGGTGAAGGTGGTGAACACCTCCCCCGCCTGCAGGAACCACATGGTCATGGCGCCGAAGCGCCGGCCGCCGACGGTCCACTCCGCCAGGTCGGCGACGGGCTTGCGGCGGCCGACGAAGCCGAGCACGCCGATCAGGACGATGCCCACCAGGGTGAAGGTGAGGATCACGCGTCGTCCTCCTCCCCCGCCGCGCGCAGCAGCCGTTCCGACAGCAGCAGCGCCGGGGTGAACATCAGGCACCAGAACGCGCCCCACACGACCATCCGCGGCAGCCCGAGCCACAGCCCGGTCGTGTTGACGAACGGCAGGAACGGCATCAGGACCAGCGCGAGCACCGGGAGCAGCGGCGGCCAGTGGTAGCGGCGCACGGCGTCACCCGGCCAGGAGCGCGAGCCGGCGGACGGCGAGCTCGGCCAGCAGCGCGGCGCCGTCGCCGAGCACGCTGTCGTCGAACCGCGCGCGCGGCGAGTGGTTGTCCGGCGCGGTCGCCGGGTCCGTCGGGCACGCGCCGAGGAACAGGTACGCGCCGGGCACGCGCTCGAGGACGCGGGAGAAGTCCTCCGACCCGGTGATCGGTTCGGCCATCTCGGTGAACCGCTCCGCGCCGAAGACGTCGCGGATGGTGGCCGCGACGAAGTCGTACGCGCCCGCGTCGTTGACCGTGGCCGGGTATTCGGGCTCGAAGGTGACGTCGATGTCGAGGCCGTGCGCGGCGGCGATGCCGCGGCAGACCTGGACGGCGCGGTCGCCGACGCGCGCCGCCGTCTCCGGCGAGAACGACCGCAGCGTCGCCTCGAACACCGCGTCGTCCGGGATGATGTTGCGCCGGGTGCCGGCGTGGAACGTCCCGACGGTGACGACGACCGGGTCGAAGACGTCGAAGGCCCGCGTCACCATCGTCTGCAGCGCGGTCACCATCTCGCAGGCGGCCGGGATCGGGTCGCGCGCGTCCTGCGGGGACGAGCCGTGGCCGCCCTCGCCCCGCACCCAGACGGCGAGCGCGCCGGAGGCCGCCATGAGCGTGCCGGGGCGGGCGGTGAACTGGCCCTTCGCGTAGCTCGCGGCCGAGACGTGCAGGCCGTACGCGGCGTCGACGTGCTTGCCGGACGCCGTCAGGACGCCTTCCTCGATCATGTGGCCGGCGCCGTCCCAGCCCTCTTCGCCGGGCTGGAACATGAACACGACGTCACCGGGCAGGTCGGCTTTGCGGGCGCAGAGCAGCCGGGCCGCGCCGACCAGGCCCGCGGTGTGGAGGTCGTGGCCGCAGGCGTGCATGGCGCCGTCGAGCGTCGAGCTGAACTCCTCGCCGGTCGCCTCGGTGACCGGGAGCGCGTCCATGTCGCCGCGCAGCAGGACGGTCCCGCCGGGTTTGCCGCCGCGCAGGACGCCGGTGATCGACGAGAGGTTCTTGCCGACGCTCAGTTCGAGGTCGAGGCCGTCGAGGGCGGCGAGGACGCGCTCCTGCGTGCGCGGCAGGTGCAGGCCGATCTCGGGGATGCGGTGCAGGTCACGGCGCAGAGCGACCAGATCGTCGAGCAGGACGGCGGCGTCGGAGCGCAGGGTCATCCGCCGATCATGCGAGAGTCGAGCACAATGGCGGGAGAAAATCCTCAAAACCACCGTTTCGAGGGCTGATGAGCGAAGAATCCGCCATGTTGGACGAGCAGGACCTCAAACTGGTCGACGCGCTGCAGGCGGCGCCGCGGGCGTCGTGGTCGACGCTCGGGAACGCGCTCGGGCTGGGCGCGGTGACCGCCGCCCGGCGCTGGGACGGCCTCGTCGAACGCGGGGACGCGTGGCTCACCGCGTACGCGGGCGGGGAGCTCACCGCGCAGCTCGCGCTGGCGTTCGTCGAGATCGACTGCGCGCCCGGCGCGGCGCTGCGCGTCGCCGACGTGCTGGCCGCCGACGTGCACGTCGTCACCGTCGAGTACCTCGCGGGGCGGTTCGACCTGCTCGCCCACGTCGTCGCGCCGACGTTGCGGGAGCTGGGCGCGCACGTGCTGGACCGGGTGACGGCGGTGCCGGGCGTGACGCGCGTGCGGACGGTGCTCTCGCCGCGGATGTTCACCGAAGGCAGCCGGTGGCGGGTGCGGGCGATCTCCCCCGGGCAACGGGAAGCGCTGACGCCGAAGCCGGTGCGCCACCGCGCCCCGCTGCGCTTCGACGACGCCGACCGGGCGCTGATCCTGGCGCTCGGCGTCGACGCGCGGGTGTCGGCGGCGGCGCTGGCGGCCGAGCTCAGCGTCGGGGCGACGACCGTGCGGCGCCGGCTGGACGCGCTGCTGGCCCGGGGCGCGATCCGCGTCCGGTGCGAGATCGCGCGGTCGGCGTCACCCGCGCCGGTCACCGTGACGCTGTGGCTGCGGGTCCCGCCGGACAAGCTGGAGACGACGGCCCGGTCGCTGGCCATGCTGCCGGAGGTCCGGATGTGCGCGGCGGTGTCCGGCGAGGCGAACCTGATGCTGGTGGTGTGGCTGCCGACGCAGCACGACACGGTGGCGCTGGAGAGCCTGATGGCCGCGAAGCTGCCGTGGCTGGAGATCGCCGGCCGGGCCGTCACGCTGCGGAGCGTCAAGCTGATGGGTCGGCTGCTCGACTCCGCGGGCCGGGGCGTCGGCCGTGTCCCGCTGGACTTCTGGGCCGCGGTCCCCGTGCCGGAGCACGGGGACCGCAGCTGAGCCGGTCCGGGGATGGGGGGTGAGGTGGAGGGAAGCATCCACCGGACCGGGGACTTCGGGGCCGGCGACCGAGGGGGCGGACGCCGGACCGGGATCCGGGCGGAGCGTGGAAGTTCCGACGCCGGATGCGCGTGACCGGAAGCGGATCTCGCGTGACTGGGGACGTGACTCGCGTGATGGGGGACGTGAGTCACGTGTCCAGAAGGGGATCTCGTGTGTCTGGAAGGGCATCTCGCGTGATTGAAGAGTCATCACGCGTGATTGGAGGGTCGACTCGCGTACCTGGGGAGTTGGGGGGTTCCGGGCCGGCAGGTTGGGGGGTGAGGTGGAGGGAAGTCGCCTGCCGGGCCGGAACTCGAGGGGCGGGGTCCGCACCCGCCGTTTCCTCCTTCGTCTGATCCGCGGGGATCGTTGTGGGGTAGGGAATCCCGGCCTGGTGGGCAAGGGGGGTGAGGTGGAGGGGAAACACCCACCGGGCCGGAACTCACGACCGGGACCGTGGTCCCGGGTACTGCTACCGGCCCGGCGAACGGGGGGGGTGAGGTGGAGGGAAGTGTTCGCCGGGCCGGGGATCGTGGGGCGGGTCAGTACCCGCCCGATGACGCTGCCGCAACCTGCTGGGCGTCGGGTTTGCGGGCCGGGTCGACCTTGCAGCCGCTGGGTTCCACGGCGTACCAGGTGTTCCCGACGCCGTGCCCGGTGGCTTCGCCGGGCGCGCCGTCCTTGCTGTAGGTGTAGACCGGCCAGCCGCCGACGGTCACCTGCATGGTGCCGTCCGGGCGCCGGATCTGGCCGATGAGGCCGGTGTCGACGCTCTCGGCGACGGTGATCCGGCCGTCCACCCGCACCGGCGGCCACGTCTTCGCGCAGGCACCGTCGCAAGTGGACTCACCGGAGTCCTTGCCGTCCTTGGTGAACAGGTAGAGCGTGTCGCCCGCCTGGTCGGTGAGGACCGGGCCGAGGCCGCCGACGTCGGTGGTACCGATCGTCGTCGGCTTGGCGGGTTCGGTGGCCGGGGCGCCGCTCTGGCCGGCCGCCTTCCCGCCGGTCGGGGTGATCGCCGCCCAGTCCGCGCTGACGTTCTGGCCGAGCGCGATGCCCCGGCCGGTGTCCTTGGCGTACCGGTAGACCGGCCAGCCGCCGACGGTCACCTGCCGCTGCCCGTCGGGTCTGGTGACCTCGCCGACGAGCTGCGCGTCCACGCCGGCGGCGAGCGCCGGGGCGTCGGAGACCAGCGGGGGCCACGTTTCCGCGCACGCGCCGTCGCAGACGGCCTTCGCGGGCTTGGCGCTGTCCTTCGCGTACCGGTAGAGCGTGTGGCCTTCGGCGTCGGCCAGGACCGTGCCGAGACCCTCCACTGTGGACGCGACGAGCTGGACTCGGCCGGCACCGGCCGGAACCGTGCTCGCCGGCTGCTGCTGCTGGAGACCGAGTGCCGCCGGCTGAACGTTGCCGGACGTGGCGTACGGATTGGTCCCGCAGGCCGTGACCAGCGCGAGGCCGGCGACGGCGAGCAGAGCGGCAGCGACCGGGCGAGCACGGTTCATGACGTTCACCCTTCCTGGAGCGATGACCGGTGGAGACGGTGGAGCGTTATTCCGCGCAGGCCTTGCCCGAGTTGACGCAGTTGACGAGGCGGTTCATGATCTTCTTGCTCATCACGTTGCCGAAGTCGTCGTGGTCGGAGCGCGGGTTGTGCTTCTCTTGGGCGAACGCGTCCACTTTGTACTGGCCGTTCTGCTGGACGTCCTGCGGGACGTCGTAGACCAGCGTCACCTGCAGCTGCGGGATGTTCTTGAACCCCTGCGGGCACTTGCCCTGCTGGTCGGCGAACACCACGTGGGTGCGGTGGTTCGCGCTGTCGGTGTTCTTGCCGTCCCAGCAGTTCGGGAAGGCGTGGATGCGCTCGACCTTGCTGCCCGCCGGGCAGATCGGGTAGAGGTCGGTCAGCCGGTCCTCGAACCCGGTGCAGGTCCAGCTGGGCCGGGCGTTGGCCGGGCCGTTGGTGCTCTGCTTGGCGTCACCGTAGAGGATCTTCAGTCCGAGCGGCATCGCGACGACGTTCTTCGCGCCGCCACCGATGAACTTCAGGGTCGCGGACTCGGGCTCGACGATCTCGCCGTCGTTGTCGCCGACCTCTTCGTTCGCGCCTTCGGGGCCGCCCAGTACCTCGGACGGCGGTGCCGCGGCGCTGCTGCTCTGGTTGCCGTTCTGGCCGCCCTGGTTCTTGCCGCCGCCATTGTTGTTCTGGCCGCCGTTGTTCTGGCCGCCGCGCCGGCGGTCCTGGCCCTGCTGCTGGTTCTGACCGTCCTGCTGCTGGGCGTTCTGGTCACCGCGCGTCGCGCCGCCACCGGTGTTCTTTTTCTTCTGCTGACCGTTCTGGTCCTGCGCGTTCGGGTCCTGCGTGGCCTGGTCCTGCGCGCTGGGGTCCGCGTTCGGGTCGGCAGCGTTGGGATCCGCAGCGTTGGGGTCGGCCGCGTTCGGGTCGGCCGCCGCCTGGTCCTGGCCCTGTCCGGCGGCGTCCGCGGCTTGGGCGTCCGCCGCGCTCTGGTCCTGCTGGACGTCGCCGGTCTTGCCCTGCTGCGACTGCTGGGCCTGCTGGTTTTCGCTCTCGTTCGCCGCGTTGTCCTCGCGGTCGATGCGGATGACCGGCCAGAAGTAGGCGGACTGGTCGCCGTTCTTGCAGGTGGTGTCGCCGGCGAGCAGGCTCTTGAGGCTCGAGTCGGCGTCGGTGGTCACGTTGCCGACGTAGTCGTGCAGGTGCTGCGCACCGTTCTTGATCCCGGGCTGGGCGATGAAGTTGTCCGGGTTGTGGTGGGCGCCATCGGCGTTCGTTCCACAGTCGACGGTGAAGGAGCCCTGCGCACCCTTCTTCTTCAAGGCCGCGTTGACGTTGTTGCCGGCGGGAACCTTGTTGATGTCGATGAAGAACGACGGGTCTGCGGGGTCCGCGCTGGCCTCGCCCGTGCGGCCCGTCGAGACCGCGACGGCGAGTGCGCCGACGGCGATCGCCAGGCCGAGCGCGCCCATCGCGATCTTGGTTCGACGGGCAACACGATGCTTGCCCGTCACGGGGGACCGAGAATTCCGGGGCATGGACTAGTTCACCTCGTTCGTTATTCCGGGCGCGCCGAACAGCGCGGCAGCCCGGGCAAGAACTACCGATAATTGAGGTCGTGATTGGTGCGGAACCCGGGGGAAGTGCCGACCGGGGCCTGCCGCCGTGCGTTCCGGCGTCGCTGCCCGGTGCCACTCGGTTCCGGCTCGGGGGCTATCGGGTGCATCGGGGGATGCATTGGGGGATACGGACGCTGGTGGTGTGAGGTTCAAAAGCGACCGGCCCGTTATCTTTTCGTTATCCAACGCCGCGCAACCGGACAGCATTCACCCAGGTCACCGGGGATCAGGCGGAAAAATGATTCAGTACTGCAGTCTCAACGTTGCACCATGACGAGGACGGTGCCGTCCTCACCACGGACCTCGAACCGGCCGATCTGGTCCATCGTCATCGACGTGGACCCCTGCAGCCGCAGCGGTTCGGGTGAGCCGGGGATGCCGAAGCCCTTGGGCGGCACCGACCAGCCGGTGACGACGCGCTCTTCGCCCGCGGCGGAGATGGCGACCAGCTGGCAGTTGAGCGGCCCGACGATCCCGCGCAGCTCGAGCTCGACCCGGCTGCCCCACTCGACGGGCAGGACGGTGACGAGCGCGTTGACGGCGGACCCGCCGCTGCCGCGGCCGTAGGTCTGGCCGCCACCGGGCGGCCGGCTCGTCGACGCGGCGGACGGCGGTGGCGTGGACGTCGCGGGGACGCTCGTCACCGCGGACGCCGGCTTGCCGCTCGGCGCGGACAGGGAGGCGGGCGGGACGGCGTCGGCGGGCCGGACGGCGAGCGTCACGAGCGGGCCGGCGATGACGAGCGCGGCGGCCGCGGTGCCGGCGATGATGCCGGCCCGGCGCCGGCGCCGCCGTTTCACGGACGCCTCTTCCATCAGGCCGCGCAGCACGCGGGGCCCGGGGGCGAGGGTGCGCGGGCCGGGCGCGGGCATCGGGGGCTCGGGCCAGCTGCGCTTGACGAGGTCGAGCACGTCCGGCAGCTGGTACAGCTCGATCAGGTCGAGCTGGCAGTCGGGGCAGTTCATCAGGTGGGCTTCGAACTGGTTGTTCTCGGCCTCACTGAGGACGCCAAGCACGTACGCGGCGACGTCGGTGTGTGCGGACCCGGCCACCTCAGCTCACCCCCGCTCGCGCAACGCTCGGCGCAGGGCGCGGACGGCGTGGTGGATGCGGGACTTGATGGTGCCCGGGGGCACGCCGAGGGTCGCCGCGACCTCGTTCACGGTCCGATCGCGCAGGTAGGTCTGCTGGATGGCCTCCCGCTGCTCGGGCGAAAGCCCCTGCAGCGCCTCGTAGACGATCATCGCGGCGAGCGTGCGGTCCGACTCGTCGGACACCGTGATCGCGTCCGATTCGATCTCTTCGAGCTCCTGGGGACGGACGCTGCGGCTGCGCCAGCCGTCGATGACGGTCCGCCGGGCCACCGTGAACAACCACGCGCGCAGCATCTCCGGCCGGCGGTCCAGCTTGTCCGCGTTCCGCCACGCCTTGATCAGGGTCTCCTGCACGACGTCTTCGGCCCACTGCCGGTCGTGGCCGGTCAGCCGGAGCGCGAACGCCATGAGGGACCCACCGAACTCCTGGTAGAGCGCCTTCGCCAGATCATCGGAGGCGTCGTTCGGCTCGACAACGACGACTTCTTGATCTTCGACGGGTCTCAGCGCTCGAGTGTGCCGTCCCACGCGGGACATCCTGGTGTGCCGGAGGCCCGGAGTCCAGTACCAAATGAGCCCGAAAGTTTTTTGAACCGTTTCCGGACCGTGTCCGTATCCCCTACCGAAGGCCCCCGACAAGGCGTTGTCCCCCGCAACGCTCCGCATCCACCCCGGACCAGTCGTCCACAGTGGATCTTCCGCGCGCTTTTTCGTTGCACCCCCGGCAACAGCGCGTAGTCATGCCCCACGGAGGAGCAGTGATCCGCATTCCCCGACCGGTGGTCCCCGCCGCCGTGTGCCTCACCGCACTCGCTCTGCTCACCGCCTGCACCGCCGGCGCCGCGACCACTTCCGGCGGTTACGCCGCAGGTGGGGGCGCCGGCATGCAGATGCCCGGCCAGCAGGCCCCGATGACCCTCGCCATGCCGCAGCCGATCACGGCCAACCCGAACGACCCCGCGAAGAGCCAGATCCGCGCCGCCAAGACGTTCGACCTCGGGCTCATGCTCGTCGACGGAACCGGCTACACGATCTACCGCTACGACCGGGACTCGTCCGACCCGTCCCGGTCCAACTGCACCGGCGCCTGCGCGACCAAGTGGATCCCGGTCAACGTCGGCGGCCCGGCGCCGATCGACGTCGACCCGTCCCTGATCGGGCAGCTCACCCGCGACGACGGCAGCCAGCAGCTCACGCTCGCCGGCTGGCCGCTCTACCACTTCACCGGCGACAGCGAACCCGCCGACACGTCCGGCCAGGGCGCCGAGCAGGCGTGGTACCCCATCGCGCCGGACGGCAAGAAGATCACGCTCACCCAGGACGAGTGGAGGCAAAATGCGTTCGGCCTCTGAGTTCGCCGCGCTGGAGCTCGACCCGCCGTCGCACCTCGAACGCTCCCGGCCGCTGGTCCGGATCCTGTTCGTGGTGGTCGCGGTGCTGGCGCTGCTCGCGCCGGGCTCGGCCTCGACCGCCCAGACCACGGCGGTCTCCCCCACCGACTCGGTGCTGCTGACGAAGGTCCGCCAAGCCGGTCTGTGGGAGATGCCCTCCGGCATGATGGCCATGCAGAAGGGCAGCCCGCTGGTCAAGGAAGTCGGCTTCGCGATCATGATGGATCACGGCCGGCTCGACGTCGCGACCCGCGCGCTGTCGGCGAAGCTGAACTCGCCGGTGCCCGACCAGCCCTCCGACGAACAGCGCGGCTGGCTGCTCGAAGAGATGAACGCGGCCCCCGGCCCGGCGTTCGACCGCGTCTTCACCAACCGGCTGCGCGCGGCGCACGGCCAGGTGTTCGCCATCCTCGCGCAGCTGCGGGCCGGCACCCGCAACGACGACGTGCGGGCGTTCGCGACCGTCGGCAACCAGGCCGTGATGCGGCACATGACGATGCTCGAGAGCACCGGGATGGTCGACTACACCGCCCTGCCCGAGCCCGCGGTGTCCACCACCGCGGCGCCCGCCGGGGCCTCCCTCGGCCTCGACACGTCCCAGATCGCCGTGGTGGCGGCCCTGTTCCTGCTGGTCGGTGGCGGCCTGTTCTACGTGCTGCGCCAGATCAAGGGCAACCGCGGCCGCGCCCGCGCCCGGACCTCGTCCCGGCCCGCCGGAGTGAGAACCGGGGGCAGTCATGGTTGAGACCTGGCACGACGCGACGATCCTGATCACCCAGCAGTTCCAGCCGAAGACCGACCCGGCGGCGCGCGGCCTCGCCGCTTTCGCGGCCCGGGCGTCCTACGCGGCGATGATGCTGACCCTCACCTGGGGCGTGCTCACCGCCACGGGCTGGGTGCGCTCGGTCACCGGCCGCAAGGCGCTGCGCAGCTCGCACCTGGTCCTCGCGACCGGCACGCTGATCTTCGGCGGCATCCACGCGCTGGGCTTCTTCTACCTGACCATCCAGCCCTACAGCCTGCAGTACCTGTTCCTCCCGTTCCTGTCCGGCCAAGAGATCCGGCACAGCATCGGCATCGTCGGTTTCGAGGTCATGGTGGCCATCGCGCTCACCGCCGGCCTGCAGCGGTTCACCTCCTACCGCCGCTGGCTGTGGCTGCACCGCTGCGCCTACCCGGCCGTCGCGCTGACCGCGTTGCACGCCTGGTTCGGCTCGATCGCCAACGGCCACCTCGCGGTCGTCTGGCTGGGCGGCATCACGCTGCTCATCCCGGCCGCGACGCTGTCGCTGCTGCGGTTCATGCCGGCCCGCACCCTCGAACGCATCGGACTCGTGGAAGAGCAGGTGGCTTGACATGCCGCTCCGTTTGCCCGGTGGCGGGCCCCGGATCAGCGTCGACAACGACCGGTGCGAGCTCTACGGCATCTGCGCCATGGAGGCGCCGGACGTGTTCGATCTCGGCCAGGACGGCCGGCTGCGCTTCCGCACGCGGCTGCTGGACGAAACCACCATGGAACAGGCGAAGATGGCCGCTCGCTGCTGCCCGATGCAGGCGGTCGTGATGAGAGGGGACCTCGATGGCTGACGGCGACCGGATCGTCATCGTCGGTGCGGGTGTCGCGGGGTTGCGCGCCGCGGAACGACTGCGGGAACAGAACTTCGACGGCGAGATCGTGCTCATCGGCGACGAGGCCCGGCGCCCCTACCACCGGCCGATGGTCTCCAAGGCCTTGGTGATGGGCACCGAACGGCCCAGCGACGTGGGCCTTTCGCACTACCTGCCGGACCTGGACGTGCACTGGCGCCTCGGCGCGCGCGTGACGCACCTCGACACCACCGAGCGGGTCGTGCACCTGCCCGGCGGCGAATCCCTCTGGTACGACGGCCTGATCGCCGCGACCGGCGTCTACCCGCGGCACCTGCCCGGGTCGCCGCGGCACGACCCGCGCGTGCGGATCCTGCGCACGGTCGAGGACTCGATGGCGGTGCGGCGCTGCCTCAACGCCAGCAAGAAGCCGGCCGTCGTGATCGGCGCCGGCCTGATCGGCAACGAGTTCGCCGCGAGCATGCGGCACATCGGCCGGGACGTCACGCTGATCGGCCACGCGAAGGCGCCCCTGCACCGCTTCGGCGACCGCGTCTCGAGCGGCGTCGTCGAGGCGCACCACGAGCACCGCGCGAAACTGTCGATGAAGAGCGAAGTGCGGCACTGGATCAGCACGAAGGACACCGTCGGGCTGCACCTGACGAACAACCAGCTGCTGGTCGCCAGCGTCGTCGTGCTCGCCATCGGCAGTGTCCCGTCGGTCGACTGGATGCGCGGCTCCGGCCTCGACATCAGCGACGGCGTGCTCTGTGACTCGAAGCTGTTCGCCGAGGGCGCGTCCGACGTCGTCATCGCCGGTGACATCGCGCGCTGGCCGAACCTGCGTTTCGACGAGACCCCGCGGCGGGTCGAGCACTGGATCAACGCCGTCGAGTCGGCCCGGCACGCGGCGGACAACCTGCTGCTGGGCCAGTCGAGCGCCAAGCCGTTCACCCCGCTCCCCCGGGCGTGGTCGACGCTGTACGACACGCGGCTGCAGATGTGCGGCATGCCTTCGCTGGCCGAAGACACCGTGACGCTGGCCGACGGCATCACCGGCTTCATCCGCGACGGCCGGCTCGTCGGCGTCTCGTCGTGGGACAAGCCGCGGGCCATGCTCGACTGGATGGCCGAGCTGGACCGCCGCCTTCCCGCCCCGGACTTCGTCCCGGAGCCGGAGCCCGCTCCCGCGGTGGCCGAGGTCCCGGTGGTCGAACCGTCGATCGCGGCACTGGCGGCCGAGGTGCCGCCGGAGTTCGAGAGCGGCTTCGACGCCCAGGCCTTCGAGCGCGAGTTCGAGAGCGAGTTCGCGAACAACATCCCGACGACCGCGTTCGCCGCGCAGTCCCTGCCCGCGCCCCCCACGACGGCGTTCGCCGCGCAGTCGCTGCCGGCGGAAGCGCTGCCGACGATGGCCATCCCGATGGGGAGGTAACCAAGACGGGGGCGAGGCTGCGCGCGGCGGCCCTCGCCCCTCGGCCGGTCACCACACACCCTCCGCGGCTGGGTGGCGTGGTGACCGGCCCCCACAACAGCGTCCCCCTGCCCGCCTCGCGCCCGGACTCGGGCCGAGCGTCCGGCGGGCCAGGAGAGGGCCATCCCGAGGGAACCCGACACCCCTCGAGATGGCCTTCTTCCGGCTCGCCGGACGGGGGTCCGGGGTCGTGCGCCACGGCGGTCCGCTGCCGGGGCGTGTGCCTCGTGAAGGCCTTCCCGCCCGGAAGGGTATGCCGGCGTGAAGGTCTTCACGGGGACTGAGTGCACAATCGGGGTTGCACCGGCCAGGGCCGGTTCGAGGGAACGGGAACCCTCGAACCGGCCTTCGCTGTGCGTGGGGCCGTCAGGTCCGGCACTCCCGCCGCTCCCCGAACGCCCCAATGTGGCGTTCGGTGCGTTGGACGCACCGAACGCCACATTGGGTGCGTCAGATGCACCCAACGCCACATTGGGGCGTACGGGACCCGCGTCAGGTCAGGTTTTCGACGATGGTCACGTTGGCCGTGCCGCCGCCTTCGCACATCGTCTGCAGCCCGTAGCGGCCGCCGCGGCGCTTCAGTTCGTGGACCAGCGTCGCGAACAGCTTCGTGCCCGACGCGCCGATCGGATGGCCCAGCGCGATCGCACCGCCGTTGACGTTCACCCGGGACGGGTCGGCGCCCATCTCGTCGATCCACGCGAGGACCACGCTCGCGAACGCCTCGTTCACTTCGAAAAGATCGATGTCACCGATCGTCAACCCGGTGCGACGCAACGCGTGCGCGGTCGCCGGGATCGGGCCGGTGAGCATCCAGACCGGGTCCGCCGCGCGGACCGACAGGTGGTGGATGCGGGCCATCGGCGCACACCCGTGGTCGCGCACGAATGACTCGGACGCGATGAGCGTCGCGCTCGCGCCGTCCGAGAGCTGGCTCGCCACCGCCGCCGTGATGCGCGATTCCGGCGACAGCGGTTTCAGTCCCGCCATCCGTTCCAGGGAAGTGTCGCGGCGCGGTCCTTCGTCCTTGCCGAATTCTTCGTAGGGCGCTATTTCGTCGTCGAACAATCCGCCGTCGGACGCCGCCGCCGCGAGCTGGTGACTCCGCAGCGCGAATTCCTCCATCGCGACGCGGGAAATGTCCCAGTGCCCGGCGATCATGTCCGCGCTGCGGAACTGCGACACCTCATTCGCGCCGTAGCGTTCCTGCCAGCCTTTCGAGCCGGAAAACGGATCCTCGAACCCGTATTCGCGCCCGGCGAGCATCGCCGCGCCGATCGGGACGGCGCTCATGTTCTGCACGCCACCGGCCAGCACCAGGTCCGCCGTGCCGCTCAGCACGGCCTGCGCCGCGAAGTGCACCGCCTGCTGGCTCGAGCCGCACTGCCGGTCGACGGTCACCCCCGGCACGTGCTGCGGGTAGCCGGCCGCCAGCCACGACGTCCGCGCGACGTTGCC
This sequence comes from Amycolatopsis sp. cmx-8-4, assembly GCF_046548675.1. Taxonomy (NCBI): domain Bacteria; kingdom Bacillati; phylum Actinomycetota; class Actinomycetes; order Pseudonocardiales; family Pseudonocardiaceae; genus Amycolatopsis; species Amycolatopsis sp. cmx-8-4. The sequence continues at coordinate 393,977 of NZ_JAEBDZ010000005.1, read as the reverse complement.
GGCCTGCGGGCCCAGGGTGTCGACGCAGCCGAAGATGACGTCTTCCACCAGTTCCGGGTCGACGCCGGTGCGCTCGACGACCGCGCGGATCACGTGCGCGCCGAGGTCGGCCGGGTGGACCGCGCTCAGCGCTCCGCCGCGCTTGCCGACCGGCGTCCGCACCGCGTCCAGGACATACGCTTCAGCCACGCCGCCTCCGCTTGTTCGTTCCGATGCCGTCGAGCAGGATCCCGAGGTACTGCTCCGCGACGTCCTGCGCGGTGAGCGCGCCGTCGGGGTTGTACCAGCGCACGGCCACCCACACCGTGTCGCGGATGAAGCGGTAGGTCAGCTCGACGTCGAGGTCCGCCCGGAAGATGCCGTCCGCCACGCCGTCGGTGAGGATGCCGTTCCACAGCTTGCGGAACTCGGCGTTGCGGTCGTTGAGGTAGGCGAACCGCGGCAGCTGCATGAGGTGCTTGGCCTCGTTCTGGTAGATCGCGACCTGCGCCGGGCGCCGGTGGATCGAGTCGAACGACGCCACGACGACCGCTTCGAGCGTCTCGCGCGGGCCGAGCCCCTGGGCGACGATCTCGGCGTAGGAGCCGAACAGCTCGTCGAGGAAGCCGGTGAGGATCTCGTCGGCCATCGACTCCTTGGAGTCGAAGTGGTGGTAGAGGCTGCCCGAGAGGATGCCGGCGGCGTCGGCGATGTCGCGCACGGTGGTGGACACGTACCCGCGCTCGGCGAACAGCCGCGCGGCCAGGTCCAGCAGCTCCGCACGGCGGCTGTTCTTCACAGTGTTCATTTCTCCTCCGCGGGAAAAAGTACGTCGTCGGTACTCATCCAGGCACCTCACGCACGTTGCGAACTCACGGACACGACCTCGCCGGTGAGGTAGGAGGAGTACTCACTGGCCAGGAACACGATCACATTCGCCACTTCCCACGGCTGCGCCGCCCTCCCCGAAACCTCGCGGGCGGTCAGTTCTGCGAGCAGCTCGTCGCTGGTCACCTTGGCGAGGAACGGGTGCATCGCCAGGCTGGGGGCGACGGCGTTGATCCGGACGCCCAGCGGCGCGGCGTCGACGGCCGCACACCGCGTCAAGGCCATCACGCCGGCCTTGGCCGCCGCGTAGTGCGCCTGCCCTCTCTGGGCGCGCCAGCCGAGCACGGACGCGTTGTTGACGATCGCCCCGCCGTCGCCCTGGACGGCGAACCGGCGCAGGGCCGCGCGGGTGGCGCGGAAGGTGCCGTTGAGGGTGACGTCGAGGACGCGGGTCCACTCCTCGTCGGTCATGTCCACCAGGGACTTCGTGCCGCCGAGCCCGGCGTTGTTGACGACGACGTCGATCCGGCCGAACCGCTCGACGCTGCCGTCGATGAGGGCCTGCACTTGTTCCTCCTGAGTGACGTCGCAGGGGATCGCGTGGACGTCGCCGAGGTCCGCCAGCTCCGCGGCCTTCTCGCCGAGGCGGCGTTCGTGCCAGTCGCTGACGACGACCTTCGCGCCCTCCTCGAGCGCGCGTTTCGCCGTCGCGGAGCCGATCCCGGTGCCGGCCGCGGCGGTCACGACGACCACCTTGTCCCGCAGCAGGTTCGCGCCCTCGGGGTACTTCGGGACGGTGATCACGGGCGCGCCTCCCGGGGCAGGCCGAGCACGCGCTCGGCGATGATGTTCCGCTGGATCTCGTCGGAGCCGCCGTAGATCGTGTCGGCGCGGGTGAACAGGTAGAGCCGCTGCCAGTCGTCGAGCCCGCCGGGCGCGAGCAGCCCGGCCGCGCCGCGGATCGCCATGGCCAGCTCGCCGAGCGTCCGGTGCCAGTTCGCCCAGACGAGTTTCGCGACCGACGCCGTGCCGGGACCGGTGTCGCCGAGCGTGCGGATGGCGTGCGCGCGCATGACTTCGAGGCCGAGCCAGGCGCGGTCGACGCGCTCGGCGAGCACCGGGTCGTCGAGGGCGCCGGTGCTCCGGGCCAGGTCGGTCAACGCCGTCAGCTCGCGCCGGAAGCCGACCTGCTGGCCGAGGGTGGCGACGCCGCGTTCGACGGCCAGGGTGCCCATCGCGACGCGCCAGCCGTCACCCGGCTCGCCCACCACCAGGCCGCGCGCGGTGCGGGCGCCGTCGAAGAAGACCTCGTTGAACTCCGCCGTGCCGGTCAGCTGGACGATCGGGCGGACGTCCACTCCGGACTGTCGCATCGGGACGAGCAGGTAGGACAGTCCCTTGTGGCGCTTCGAGCCGGGTTCGGTGCGGGCGATGACAAAACACCAGTCCGCGTGCTGCGCCAGCGACGTCCAGACCTTCTGCCCGGTGACCACCCACTCGTCACCGTCGAGCCGGGCCGACGTCGAGACGGCGGCGAGGTCGGAGCCCGCGCCGGGTTCGGAGTAGCCCTGGCACCACAGTTCTTCGGCGGCGACGATCGGCGGCAGGAACCGGCGCTGCTGTTCCGGGGTGCCGAACGCGATGAGCGTCGGGCCCAGGAGTTCCTGGCCGAAGTGCCCGACCTTGGCCGGAGCGTCGGAGAGGGCGTACTCCTCGTGGAAGACGACCTGCTGCTCGAGGGTCGCGCCGCGGCCGCCGTGCTCGACGGGCCAGCCGACGCAGTTCCAGCCGCCGGTGGCGAGTTCGCGTTCCCAGGCCAGGCGCTCTTCGAACGCCTCGTGCTCGCGGCCGGGGCCGCCGCGGCCGCGCAGCTTCGCGAAGTCGCCGCGCAGGTGTTCGGCCAGCCAAGTCCGCACTTCGTCACGGAAGTCGTCCACCACGCCGCCTCCTCGACTCTGGCCAAAACCGGGGCTCCTGCGTAGGCTACCCTACCAAGCACTTGCTAGGGAGGCCGTGATGACGGAGACCGTCCCGGCGGCGCTCGACGCCGCGGCGGAGCGGTTCCCCGCGCGTGAAGCACTGGTGGACGGCGACGTCCGGCTGACCTGGCCGGAGCTGGCTTCGCGGGTGCGGCAGTGCGCGAACTTCTACGCCGCCGCGGGGATCGGGCCGGGTGACCGCGTCGCGGTCTGCGCGCCCAACACGTGGCACTGGCCGGTCGCGGCGCTCGGCGCGCACTACGCCGGCGCGACGCTGGTGCCGATCAGCACCCGTTTCACCGCGCGGGAAACCGCAGACGTCCTGACCCGCGGCGGCGTCTCGGCCCTCGCCATCACCGGGACGTTCCTCGGCGCCGACCGGCTCGCGGACCTGACCGAACGCCCGCCCACGGTCCTGCGGATCCCGGTCGAGGGCCCGGAAGACCCGGTCGACGGCGTCACCGAATGGGCCGCACTCGACAGCTTCGACGACACCTTCACCAGCCCCGCGCGGCCGGACGACGTCAGCGACATCCTCTTCACCTCCGGCACGACCGGCCGCAGCAAGGGCGCGATGTCGTCGCACCGGCAGGCCCTCGGCGTCGCCGCCGCGTGGGCCGAGTGCGGCGAACTGAACGCACACGACCGCTACCTCGTGATCAACCCGTTCTTCCACAGTTTCGGCTACAAGGCCGGGATCCTGGCCGCGACGCTGCACGGCACGACGCTCGTGCCGCAGCGCACCTTCGCCGTCGCCGAGACCCTCCGGCTGATCCAGGACGAGCGGATCTCCGTGCTGCCGGGCGCGCCGACGATCTTCCAGGTCCTCCTCGACGCCCCCGACCGCCCCGCGTACGACCTGTCCACGCTCCGGCTGGCCGTCACCGGCGCGGCGACCGTCCCGGTGGCGCTCGTCGAACGGATGCAGGCGGAACTCGGCTTCGACCTGGTCCTCACCGCGTACGGGCTGACCGAAGCCGTCGTCGCGACGATGTCGCTGCGCACCGACCCGCCCGACCTGATCGCGCGGACCGTCGGCCGGCCCGCCGCCGGGTTCGAGGTCCGGCTCGGCGAGCGTGACGAGGTGCTGCTGCGCGGGCCGAACGTGATGCTCGGCTACCTCGACGACCCGGCCGCCACCGCCGAGGCGATCGACACCGACGGCTGGCTGCACACCGGCGACGTCGGCGTCCTCACCGGGTCCGGGCACCTGCGGATCGTCGACCGGATCAAGGACATGTACATCTGCGGCGGCTTCAACGTCTACCCGGCCGAGGTCGAACAGGCGCTCGGCTGGCTCGACGGCGTGGCCGAGGCCGTCGTCGTCGGCGTGCCGGACCCGGTCTACGGCGAGGTCGGCAAGGCCTACGTCCGGCCGCGACCGGGCGTCACACTGTCCACTGAGGACGTCCTGAACCACTGCAAGGCCAACCTGGCGAACTACAAGCGGCCCCGGCACGTCGAGTTCCGGGACGAGCTGCCGCGCACGCCGTCGGGCAAGGTGCTCAAACGAGTTCTGCGGGAGGAAGCATGAGCGACATCGGCGAGGAGGTCACGTACGAGGTGCGCGGGCCGGTCGCGGTCGTCACCCTGAACCGGCCCGAGTACCGCAACGCGCAGAACTCGGCGATGACCTACGCGCTGGACGCCGCGTTCACCCGGGCCGTCGACGACGCCGAGGTGAAGGTGATCGTGCTGGCGGGCGCGGGCAAGCACTTCTCCGCCGGGCACGACATCGGCTCGCCGGGCCGCGACGCGGACGTCTCGTTCGAGCGCAAGGCCGTGATGTGGTGGGACCACGTCGACGCGGCGGGCGGTGACCAGCGGTTCGCGCGGGAGTCCGAAGTGTACTTGGGGATGTGCCGCCGCTGGCGGGAGATCCCGAAGCCGACGATCGCCAGCGTCCAGGGCGCGTGCATCGCCGGTGCGTTGATGCTGGCCTGGGTGTGCGACCTGATCGTCGCCTCCGACGACGCGTTCTTCGCCGATCCCGTGGTGCGTATGGGGATTCCCGGCGTCGAGTACTTCGCGCACCCGTGGGTGCTCGGGCCGCGCCGGGCCAAGGAGGTCCTGTTCACCGGCGAGCGCTTCACCGCCCAGCAGGCCCTCGACTGGGGCATGCTGAACCGGGTCGTCCCGCGCGCCGACCTCGAAGAGGAGACACTCAAACTGGCCACGAAGATCGCCGAGATGCCCCGGTTCGGCCTCGCGCTGGCCAAGAAGGCCGTGAACCAGGCCGAGGACCAGATGGGCTTGCGGTCCGGAATGGACAGTGTGTTCGGGTTGCACCACTTCGCGCACGCGCACAACGCCGAGACCGCCGGCGACTCCCTGGCCGGGTTGGACGCCCGGTCCATGCGGGATCGCTGATGGACCTCGACCTCTCCCCCGACGCCGAAGCGTTCCGCGACGAAGCCCGCGAATGGCTGGCGTCGCACGTCCCCGCCGAACCGCTCCCCTCGTTCGACACGCCGGCGGGCTTCGCCGCCCACCGCGAGTGGGAGGCCGAGCTGGCCGACGCGCGCTGGTCGGTCGTCTCCTGGCCGGCGGAGTACGGCGGCCGCGACGCGAGCCTCCTGGAGTGGGTGCTGTTCGAGGAGGAGTACTACGCGGCCGGCGCGCCACTGCGCGTCAACCAGAACGGCATCTTCATGCTGGCGCCGACGCTCTTCTCCCACGGCACCGACGAGCAGCTGGCCCGGATCCTGCCGAAGATGGCGCGCTCCGAAGAGGTCTGGGCGCAGGCGTGGTCGGAGCCGGAGGCGGGCAGCGACATCGCCGCGCTGCGCAGCACGGCGTCGCGAGTGGACGGTGGCTGGGTCCTCAACGGACAGAAGACGTGGAGTTCGCGGGCGGCCTACGCCGATCGCGCGTTCGGCCTGTTCCGCAGCGACCCCGAAGCCGAACGGCACCGCGGCCTGACCTACCTGATGGCGGACCTGCGCGCCGACGGCGTCACGGTGCGCCCGATCCCGCAGCTGGACGGCGAGCCGGGCTTCGCCGAGATCTTCTTCGACGACGTCTTCGTTCCGGACGCCGACGTCATCGGCGAGCCCGGCGCCGGCTGGAAGGTCGCGATGACGACGGCCAACAACGAACGCGGGCTGTCGCTGCGCAGCCCCGGCCGGTTCCTCGCCGCGGCCGGCCGGCTGACGGCGCTGTGGTCCGGCGCGGGCCGTCCCGAAGCCACCGCGGACCGGGTGGCCGACGCCTGGATCGGCGCCCGCGCCTACCAGCTCTACACGTTCGGCACGGTCACCAAGCTCGCCGAAGGCGGGCAGCTCGGGCCGGAGTCGAGCGTCAACAAGCTCTTCTGGTCGCACCTGGACGTCGAGCTGCACGAGACGGCGCTCGACCTGCTGGGCCCGGACGCCGAGCTGCGCGGCCCCTGGAGCGACGGCTGGCTGTTCTCGCTGGCCGGCCCGATCTACGGCGGCACCGACCAGATCCAGCGCACGATCGTCGCCGAACGCCTGCTCGGCCTGCCCCGGGAGGACCGATGAGGTTCGGATTGACCGCCGAGCAGACGGCGTTCGCCGCGTCCCTGCACGACCTGCTGTCCACAACGGACGACTGGCCGAAGCTCGCCGACCTGGGCGTCACGGCGCTCGGCGTCCCCGAGAAGCACGACGGCCTGGGCGCCTCCCCCGTCGACCTCGTGGTCGCGTTCGAGGCCCTGGGCCACCACGGCGTGCCGGGGCCGTGGACCGACACGGTGGCCGTGCTGCCCGCGTTGCTCGACGACCCGGTGCTCGCGTCGGTGGCCGCCGGCGAGACGCGGGCGTCGGTGGTCCTCGCGCCGCACGTGCCCTACGCGCTCGACGCCGACACAGCCGACCTGCGGGTTTTCCTTGATGGCAAGCGCTTGCGCACCTTCACCCCCGGCGATCAACTGTCCTCGGTGGACCCGTCACGACGGCTCTTCGAAGCCGTTCCCGGCGAGGACCTCGGACCGGCGCTCGACCCGGCGCGCGCGTTCGATCTGGGTGTCCTGGCGACGGCGGCCCAGCTGCTCGGCGCCGGGAACTGGCTGCTGACGACGTCTGTCACCTACGCCGGGCAACGGCGGCAGTACGGCCGCGAGATCGGGCGGTACCAGGCCGTCAAGCACCTGCTCGCCGACGTCGTCACGGCGCTGGAGCTGGCGCGCCCGTTGCTGTACGGCGCGGCCGTGACCCTCGCTTCGGAAGACGTCTCGGCGGCGAAGGTGGCCTGTGGCGAGGCCGCGTTGCTCGCGGCCCGCACGGGCCTGCAGGTGCACGGCGCGATCGGCTACACGGCCGAGCACCCGCTGGGCCGGCGGCTGCTGCGGGTCCGGGCCCTGACCACGGCGTGGGGCACGGCGGCGGCGCACCGGCGCCGGGTGCTGGCGGCGCTCGGATGACCCCGGAGCAGGACGAACTCCGTGCCACGGTCCGGAAACTCCTGGACCGGGAGGCCGAGCCGTGGCCCGCGCTGTGCGACGTCGGCGTACCCGCGCTGGCCATCCCTGAGGAGCACGGCGGCCTGGGCGCGGGACTCACGGAACTCCGGATCGTCGCGGAGGAACTCGGCCGCGTGCTGTCGGACGTGCCGTTCCTCGGCTCGGCCGTCACGACCCGGGCCGTGCTCGCCAGCGGCGACACCGCGCTGCTCCCCCGGCTCGCCTCGGGTGCGGTCGCGGCGCTGGCCTGGACCGGCGAGGACGGACGCTGGGACACGGCGGCCTGCCGGGACGATTTGTCGACCGTGGACGGACGCGCGCACTACGTCCTGGACGGCGACACAGCGGAAATCCTACTGGTTGCCACGGCCGACGGACTGCACGAAGCGGACCCGGCCGACGCGGTCCGCGAGCACGTGCCGTCCCTGGACGAGACGCGCCGGTTCGCCACGGTGACCTTCGACCACACCCCCGCCCGCCGTCTCGGCCCCCTGGACGTCGGCGCGCTACGCGACTTCGCCTGCCTGCTCCTCGCCGCCGAACAGACCGGCGCGGCGGCGAGGGCGCTGGAGATCACCGTCGACTACACGAAGCAACGGCAGCAGTTCGGCCGCCCGATCGGCGGCTTCCAGGCGCTGAAACACCGCATGGCGGACCTGCACGTCCTGGTGGAGACGGCCCGCTCGGCGGCATACGCGGACTTGGCGGCGGTGGCGAAGGTGTACTGCTCGGAAGCGCTGTCGGCGGTGGCAGCGGAGATGATCCAGCTGCACGGCGGCATCGGCATCACGTGGGACCACCCGGCGCACCGCTACTTCAAGCGCGCCCACTCGGCGTCGCAGCTGTTCGGTGCGCCCCACCACCACCTGCCACGCGTGCGCTGAGCGTTCAGCCGCCCGCTACCTCAAGCGCCCGCCAAGGCGCGCGGTCGCGGCGGACCACGGCCGCCGGGGACATCACGGCCCCCAGCCTGTGACGCCCGCCGGGGCGGCGTACCCGGGGGTACGCCGGCCCTTTTCGAAAGTCGTGCCGACGGGGTGTCGATTCCCGCTACGGTCGTTCGACGCACGGTCGAAGGACCACCCGGACGCAGAGGAAACCCCGATGATTGAACTGAACGCGGACACGGCCCGGCGCGCGATCGTCGAGCACACCCAGCGCCTGGCGGAAGCCGCCGCGACGGCCGGGCCGGCCGCGGCGGTGCCGACCGCGCCGGAGTGGACCGTCACCGAACTGGTCGCGCACCTGGGCCAGACCCAGAACTGGGTCGCGGAGATCGTCGAACGGCGGATCACCGACCCGACCCAGCTGCCCACGGAAGTGGTCGCGCTGCCCGCCGACCCCGGCGAGTGGACGGAGTGGCTTTCGGCGGCCGCGCGGCGGGTCACGAGCGCGTGCTCCGACGACGCACTCGACGCGCCGGTGTTCAACGCCGCCACGGACGGCCGGACCGGAACGCAGTTCTGGCTGTCCAGCATGCTGAACGAAGCCGTCGTGCACGGCTTCGACGGGGCCGCCGCGGCGGGCCGGCCGGCCGAGGTCGAGGCCGGCGTCGCCACCGCGCTGATCACCAACCACTTCGCGATGCTCACCTCGCCCACCTGGGCGATGCAGCGGCCGGAGTCCGCCCAGGCCCTCCGCGGCAGCGGGCAGACCCTGCAGTGGCGGGCCACGGACACCGCGGCCGCCTGGTTCGTCGAACGGCAGCCCGCCGGGGTGACGTGGCGGCCGGAAACCCGGCCGGCCGACGTGACGGTGACCGGTCCGGCCGGCGCGCTGCTGCTGGCCCTGACCCGCCGCGGCCCACTCGCCGGAGACGTCACCATCGAGGGTGACCCGGCCCTCGCGCAGCACTGGGTGGACCACTCCGCGCACGTCAGCGGCTGAGCCCTACCAGGCGCGGGGGTAGGGCCGGCCCCCCGAAACTCCCACCGGCCCGCAGGCTGCCGCACGACGCCGAATCCCCGAAGACTCGGCACGGTGACCGCAGACAACCTCGTGCACACCGGCAGCGACTTCGCCCGGCTGAGCCACCGCATCTCCGCCGCCGGCCTGATGAGGCGCCGGCCCGGCTACTACACCGCCCGGATCGCCGTCGTGACCACGCTCTTCGCCGCCGGCTGGGTCGCCTTCGCCTTCCTCGGGAACTCGTGGTGGCAGCTGGCCGTCGCCGCGTTCCAGGCCGTGATGTTCGGCCAGATCGCGCTGCTCTCCCACGACCTCGCGCACAAGCAGGTGTTCCGGCGCCGGCGGCCGACCGAGATCGCCGGGATGATCGCGGGCAACCTCGGCGTCGGCATGAGCTACGGCTGGTGGATGGACAAGCACACCCGCCACCACGCCAACCCGAACCACGAGGAGCTCGACCCCGACGTCGACCCGGACATCCTGGTGTGGTCGAAGGAGCAGGCCCGCGCCAGCCGCGGTGTCCCGCGGTTCATCGGGCGCTACCAGGCTTTCCTGTTCTTCCCGCTGCTCACCCTCGAGGGGCTGAACCTGCACTGGTCCGGCATCCGCGCGGTGCGCAAGCCGGGCCTGCGCCACCGCGGCGTCGAGGCCGCCCTGCTCGCCCTGCACTTCGCCGTTTACTTCAGCGCGCTGATCACGGTGCTGTCGCCGGGCATGGCCCTGCTGTTCTTCGCCGTCCACCAAGGACTGTGGGGTGTCTACATGGGATCGATCTTCGCGCCCAACCACAAGGGCATGCCGACGCTCACCGGGCGGCCCGAGCTCGACTTCCTGCGCAAGCAGGTGCTGACCTCCCGCAACGTCCGCGGCGGCGCGGTCGTCGACGTCGCCCTCGGCGGCCTCAACTACCAGATCGAGCACCACCTGTTCCCGAGCATGCCGTCGCGGCACCTGCGCCAAGCTCAGCCGATCGTCCAGGGCTACTGCGCCGAGCTGGGCGTCCCGTACCTGCAGACGAGCCTGGTGGAGTCCTACCGGCAGGCGCTCACCCACCTGCATGAAGCTGGGGCGCCTCTCAGGAACCGTTCGTAGACTCATCGTATGAGGAAGAAGATCGCGGCCCTGCGTGACCTGCCGGCGGCGTTCGGCGCGAAGGCCGCCGGGGCCCGGGCCGAGCGGGTGCGCCGGTCGCCGCAGTTCGACGGCAAGGTGTTCCGCAACGTGGCGCCGCGGCACCCGATGACCGCGGCGTCGATGAGCACCATCTTCCGCGAGATGTTCTTCGGGACCGACCGTGAGCTGCGCAAACCGGCCGGTGCGATCCCGATGGTGAAGGCCGCGCCGGTCGAGACGGCCGAGGGCCTGCACCTGACCTGGTACGGCCACGCGTCGACGCTGGTGGAGCTGGACGGCGCCCGCGTGCTGCTCGACCCGGTGTGGAGCGACCGCGTCTCGCCCGCGACGTTCGCCGGCCCGCGGCGGCTGCACGAGCCGCCGGTGCCGCTGTCCGGGGTCGGCCGGGTGGACGCCGTCGTCATCTCCCACGACCACTACGACCACCTCGACCTGGCGACCATCCGCTCACTGGTGACGTCGACCGCGGCGCCGTTCCTGGTGCCGCTGGGCGTCGGCGCGCACCTGGAGCGCTGGCACGTCCCGGCCGACCGGATCATCGAGCTGGACTGGCACGAAGAGGCGACGGTGGCCGGCGTCCGGTTCATCTCGACGCCGGCCCAGCACTTCTCCGGCCGCGGCATCACGAACGACGACACGCTGTGGACGTCGTGGGCGCTGCTCGGCCCGCGGCACCGGGTCTTCTACACCGGCGACACGGGCTACTTCGACGGCTTCGCGAGCATCGGCGCCGAGCACGGCCCCTTCGACGTCGCCCTGGTCCAGATCGGCGCGTACGCCCCGCAGTGGCCGGACATCCACATGACGCCGGAGGAAGGCGTCGCGGCGGGCCTCGACGTCCGGGCGAAACTGCTGGTCCCGGTCCACTGGGCGACGTTCTCGCTGGCGATGCACCCGTGGGGCGAGCCGGCGGACCGCGTCTGGACCGAGGCGAAGGCGGCCGACATCCCGCTGGCGATCCCCCGCCCGGGCGAGCGCGTGGACGTCGGCGAACCACCGGCGGTCGACGGCTGGTGGCAGGCCCTGTGAAGCTGAAGCTGGACCTCCACGACATCTACAACCGCGGCGGCGAGATCGACAAGGCCCTGCAGGGGATCATCGACGAGGCCGTCGCCAAGAAGGCGCCGCTCGTCGAGATCATCCCCGGCAAGGGCTCGGGGCAGCTGAAGAAGCACGTCCTGCGGTTCCTCGAGCGCAAGGACATCAAGGCGCTCTACCACCGGATCGAAAAGGACAAGGACAACTTCGGCCGGGTCTTCGTGCACTTCCGCTGGAAGTGAAGGACGCTCAGAACCGGCTGTCGTGGCGGGCTTGCGCCCAGGCCCGGTCCCACGCCGCGGCGCGGCGGCGGCCCAGGACGAACCGGGCGAGGCCGTAGAGCGCGGCCAGTGCTCCGGTGACGGCGACCCAGAGCAGGATCGCCGCGAACACACCGTCGGCCGCCGAGGTGGCCGGCGAGAGCGGCTCGGTCGTCAGCTCGCCGCGCTGGTCCAGCCACACCGACACGTGCGTGCCCTTCGGGCTGCCGGAGTCGGCGAGGACGTCGCCGGTGTGCCGGGTGCCGCGGGCGTCGGACCAGGCCGCCGGGACGGTCGTCTGGTCGGCGGGCGCGCCGGCACCGTCGGTGCTGTAGGTCTGCGTGGCGGCCGCGGCCAGCGAGGTCGCCGTCGCTGGCCGACGCGTGGTGCGCTCCTGCTCGGCGCGGGCGGTCTGTGCGGCGTAGGTGTCGGAGCCGACGGCGGCCGCGAACGGGAGCGTCAGCAGCGCCCCCGCGACCAGCAGGAGCAGCAACGCGGCTTCGACGCGGTCGCCGAACCGGGCGAGCGGGTTGCCGCCGGGGAACAACCGGCGCCGGAACCGGGCGATCCGACCCTGCATGCGCGGCACACTCCTCCCCGGGAACAGACTCTGCACCGTCAGTGTGCGCGCGAAGCGTCGGCTTTCTCACGTGAATGGGACGCGGCCCACCTGTGAACCCCTGCACAACCACCCGCCCGAGCTAACCGGCCGCGATCGCCGACCACAGCGCGTGAGCGATTTCCGGCCCGCGGACGTCGGTGTGCCCGCGCACGAACCCGTCGGCCCGCAGGTTGTGCGGCACGCCCGGGCGCCACGCGTAGCACCCGCCGACCGGCAGCAGCTCGCCCGGCACGGCTTCGGCGGTCCCCTGAGCGCCGTCCCGGCCGATGCTGCCGTAGCCCAGCCCGGTGACGCGCGACGCGATCTCGAACGCGACCCCGGCGACCAGGTCGTCCGCGGTGTGCGTGACGAGGATCGGGCCGGTCACGACGTGCGCGTCGAGCACGCCGCGGTACACCCCCGACTCGGCGAAGGCGTGGTGCGACAACGTCGCCTGCAGCAGGGTGAGCGTGCCCAGCGTCCCGGCGGGCCGGGCCAGCGCGGCCGCGGTGACCAGGCGGCCGCCGAAGCCGTGCCCGACCAGGTGAACGCGCAGGCCGGGCCGGGCGACCGCGCCGAGCAACGGCGCCAGCCCGTGCTCCCCCACCTCGCCCGCGCGCGCCTTCATCTCGTAGTACGTCAGGTAGTCCAGCAGCTGTCGCGCGGCCTCGACGAACCCGGACGCCGGTTTCGCGAGCCGGTCCATCACGGTGCCGCCGGGCAGGGCCAGCAGCTCCGCCGACGCGTCTTCGTGGTCCTGCGCGGCGGGGGCGGCCACCGACAGCAGCGCGGCGGCGAACGCGGTCCGCGCGGTCGAGCGGGCCGCGAGCGCCGGGACGAGCTCGGCCGCCGCGTCGATGGTCCGCCGGTGCTCGGGCACCAGCTCCCGCAGCAGGTCGAGCCGCTCCTCCAGACCGGCGGAGCCGGCGAACTTCCGCGACGGCCACAGCACGCAGGCGAAGGCGAGGGGTCCGTCGCACACCGAGCGCAGCGAGGACGCGAGATCGACGTACAGGTGCCTCGCCGTGCCGGGGTCGTCCCAGCCGTGGCTCAGCACGACGAGGTCGGTGGTCGCGCGGTCGGCGGCCAGCTCCCGCACCGCCGCGCCCCGATCGCCGGCAAGCGTGCCCGCGCGGTCGAACCCGACCTCCGCGGCCGGGAAACCGGACAGCTGCACGGGCTCCTCCTCGGGCGGCGGCGACCCAGTGAAGTCGCCTTCTCGACGGCCGTTGTTACCGCTCAGTCTTGCCGGGCGGTTAAGCTGACAACTGTCCGGTTACTGCGAAGGAAGGCTGGTGGCGTCGTGGCCACTCGGGAACGCCGGTCGGACGCGGTCGCCAACCGCGACCGGATCGTCGAGGCCGCACGGGCCGAGCTGAGCGAGTCCAACGGCGCGGCCGCCGACCTGAAGCTGCACCGGGTCGCCAAGGCCGCGGACGTCGGGCAGGGCACCCTCTACCGGCACTTCCCGACGCGCGAGCACCTGCTGGCGGAGGTGTACCGGTACGAGCTGACGCAGCTCGTCGACGCCGTGGGGCCGCTGCTGGCCGAGCACCCGCCGCTCGAGGCCCTGACCGCCTGGCTCGATCGGCTGGTCGAGTACGCGCGGGTCAAGCGCGGGGTCATGGCGGCGATCGAAGCCTCGGCGTGGCAGGACCTCTACTCGGGCCAGCACCACCGGCTCGACGAAGCACTCGAAATGCTGCTCCAGCGGGGAAAAGCCGTCGGTCGAGTGCGCGAAGAGATCGACGCGGCGGACGTCATCCTGCTCCTGGGTGCGCTGTCGCGGGTGCCCGAAGCCGAGTGGGACGCGCGGGTGCCCAAGATCGTGGCGGTGATCGTCGACGGCCTCCGCCCGCGGTGACGCGGGGTCAGAGCCAGTCGTCCGGGCGCGGCCACGGCATCAGCGCGGCGAGCGCGTCCCGCGCCGGCTCGGTGACCGAGTACTGCCCTCGGTGGAACAGCAACGGCCGCGCGTCCGACGGCGCGCCCAGCGCCGTGACGCGCCCGATCACCACGTAGTGGTCACCGGCTTCGTGCACCGCTTCCAGCTCGCAGTCGATCCAGGTCAGCGCGCCTTCGAGCAGCGGCGCCCCGGACGGCGCGGGTGTCCAGCCGAAGCGGGCGAACTTGTCCTCGCCGCGGGCGCCGAACACCGCGCTGACTTCCTGCTGGTTCTCGGCCAGGACGTTGATCGCGAACCGGCCGGCAGCCGCGAGCACCCCCCAGGTGCGGGACGTCTTCGCCGGGCAGAACAGCACCAGCGGCGGGTCGAGCGACAACGCGGCGAACGACTGGCAGGCGAACCCGGCCAGCGTGTCACCGTCGCGGCCGGTGACGACGGTGACGCCCGTGCAGAAGTGCCCGAGGACGCTGCGGAACGCGGTCTCCTCGACCGCCATCGCCGTCACGGCGCGCCGGGCGGCCGGGCGCCGACCGAGAAGTCGTGGCCCCACAGGGAAACCGCGGTACTCTCGCGGGCGATCCAGTTCTCGTCGTCGACCTGCCGGCCTTCACAGCCGAACTCGATGTCGAACCCGCCGGGGGTCTTCATGTAGAACGACAGCATCAGGTCGTTGACGTGCCGGCCGAGCGTCGCCGACAGCGGCACCTTGCGCCGGATCGCGCGGTCGAGGCACAGCCCGACGTCGTCGGTCTGCTCGACCTCGACCATCAGGTGCACGATCCCGCTCGGCGTCGGCATCGGCAAGAACGCCAGGCTGTGGTGGCGCGGGTTGCAGCCGAAGAACCGCAGCCAGGCGGGCGCGCCGTCGGCGGGCCGGCCGACCAGCTGCGGCGGAAGGCGCATCGAGTCGCGCAGCCGGAAACCCAGGACGTCACGGTAGAACCGCAGCGACGCCTCATCGTCCTTTGTGGACAAGACGACGTGGCCGAGGCCCTGCTCGCCGGTGACGAAGCGGTGCCCGTACGGGCTGACCACGCGCCGGTGCTGCAGCGCGACGCCGTGGAACACCTCCTGGGTGTTGCCGGACGGGTCGTCGAAGCTGATCAGCTCGTCGACGCGGCGGTCGGCCAGCTCTTCGGGCGTGCCCTCCTTGTAGGGCACCGACGCACTGTCCAACCGGGACCGGATCTCGGCCAGCTCGCCGGCGTTCGCGGCCTCCCAGCCGGTGGTCGTCAGCTGGTCGGCGTCGCCGGGCGAGATGACGAGCCGGGCCGGGAAGTCGTCCATGCGCAGGTAGAGCGCGTCGGGGTTCTCGCCCTGGCCTTCGACCATGCCGAGCACCTTGAGCCCGTATTCGCGCCACGCGGCCATGTCGGTGGCTTCGACGCGGAGGTAGCCCAGCGACCGGATGCCCATCAGGAACTCCCGAGGAAGTCGAGGGCCAGCCGGTTGAACTCGTCGAACTTCTCCAGCTGGGCCCAGTGCCCGCAGCCGCCGAACACGTGCAGCTGCGCGCGCGGGATGGTCTTCAGCGCGACCAACGCGCCGTCAAGCGGGTTGACGCGGTCTTCGCGGCCCCAGATCAGCAGCACGCGCTGGCGCAGCCGGTGGGCCTCGCGCCAGAGCATGCCCTCTTCGTAGGTTTCGGGCTGGGCGAACGACATCCCCATGGCCCGCATCGCGGCGAGCGACTCCGGGGTGTTCGCCGCGGCGAACCGGTCGTCGATCAGCTCGTCGGTGATGAGCGCCTGGTCGTGGACCATGATGCGCAGGAACGCTTCCATCCGCTCGCGGCTGGGTTTCGCGCCGAACTTCCCGAGGTTCTTGACGCCCTCGGTCGGGTCGGGCGCGAAGAGGTTGACGCTCAGCCCGCCCGGCCCCATCAGCACGAGCCGGCCGGCGCGCTTGCCGTGGTTCAGCGCCAGCCGGACTGCGGCCCCGCCGCCGAGCGAGTTGCCGATGAAGTGCGCGGTTTCGACGCCGAGCGCGTCCATCAGGCCTGCGACGGCGTCCGCGCTGTGGCGGAAGTACTGCGGGTGCGCGGTCGGCTTGCCCGACCGGCCGAAGCCGGGCTGGTCGACGGCGATCGTCCGGTAGTGCTTGGCGAACTCCGGCAGGTTGCGCCCG
This sequence comes from Amycolatopsis sp. cmx-8-4, assembly GCF_046548675.1. Lineage (NCBI taxonomy): Bacteria > Bacillati > Actinomycetota > Actinomycetes > Pseudonocardiales > Pseudonocardiaceae > Amycolatopsis > Amycolatopsis sp. cmx-8-4. Next base: position 377,794 of record NZ_JAEBDZ010000005.1, on the reverse strand, counting down.
AAGTTGCTCCACGCCGACGCGCCGGGCCCGCCGCCGTGCAGCAGGATCACCGTCTCGGCGTGCTCGGCGCCGGCCTCGTGGTAGTGCAGCTTCAGGCCCCCCGCGACCTCGGCGTACTTCCCTTCCGGCGCGGCCATCAGTACATCGCGTTCTCGACGGGGAGCCCGAAGGCCCCGGTGCCGTACATGACGTAGGCGCGCTCGGCGTCGTTGGCCGCGTGCACCCGGCCCGCGTGCGCGTCGCGCCAGAAGCGCTGGATCGGCGTGCCGCGCTGGATGGCCCGGCCGCCGGAGTTCTCGAAGAGCCGGTCGATCGCGCCGATCGCGCGTTCGGTGCCGCGCACCTGGTCGCGCCGGACGCGCAGCCGCAGGTCCACGGGCAGCCGTTCTTCCCGCTTGGCCAGCTGGTACAGCTCGTCGATGTTGCGGGTCAGCTGCAGCCACGCGGCGTCGATCTCGCTGGCCGCCTCCGCGATCCGCACCTTGGCGAACGGGTCCTCTTTGGACTGTTCACCGGCGTACGCGGCGCGCACCCGCTTGCCCTGGTGCTCGACGTGCGCGTCGTAGGCCCCCTGGGCCATGCCGATGATCGGCGCGGTGATCGTGGACGGGTGCACCGACCCGTACGGCAGCCGGTACAGCGGCCCGGGGTTGACGGCCTGGCCCGGCACCTTGCACTTCGACGTCGCGATGAAGCTCAGCGCCCGGTGCTGCGGGATGAAGACGTCCTCGACGACGATGTCGTTGGAGCCGGTGCCCCGCAGCCCGACCGTGTCCCAGACGTCCACAATGGAGTAGTCCGCGATCGGCAGCAGGTAAGTACAGAAGTCGACCGGCTTGCCGTCCTTGAACGCCGGCCCGCCGAGCAGCACCCACGTGCAGTGGTCGCAGCCGGACGAGAAGCTCCACCGGCCGGAGAGCCGGTAGCCGCCTTCGACCACCTCGGCCTTGCCCATGGGGGCGTACGACGAGGAGATCCGGACGTCCTCGTCGTCGCCCCACACCTCTTCCTGCGCCTGAGCGTCGAACAACGCCACGTGCCACGGGTGGACGCCGAGGATGGAGGCGACCCAGCCGGTGGACCCGCACGCGCTCGCGATCAGCTTCACCGCGGTGTAGAAGCTCACCGGGTCCGACTCGAAACCGCCGTACGGCTTCGGTTGCAGCATCTTGAAGAACCCGGTCTCCTGCAGGGCCTTGACGGACTCTTCGGGGACGCGTCGCGCGTCCTCGGTGTCCTGGGCCCGTTCCCGCAGGACCGGCAGGAGGTCCCGGACCCCGGCGATCACCTGCTCGCTCATGCGCGGCCCTCGCTGACGCTCAGGCCGGCCTGAGCGGCGCGCGCAGTGTTTGATGATTCGCTCGCAGGCTCGCTCATGCGCATTCCTCTCTCGCGTTCACTCCCGCAAGACTAGAACACGTTCTCGTTTTTGTCGAGAACACCCTGCGCCAAGGCGGAGTTGATCCCCGCCCTGCGGCCGGAAAACACGCAGTCGGCCAGCGAGAGACCGCTGACGTAGGACCTGGAACAGATTCCCACCGCGGTGCGCCCGGCCGCGTACAGGCCGGGGATCGACGCGCCCGCCGTGCTCCGGACCGCGCCGGTGTCCTCGTCCACGACCAGGCCGCCGAGCGTCAGCATCGGCGTCGGGTAGCCGAGGTTGGGCCGCACCGAGACGTCGATGAGCGAGAACGGCGGGTTGTCGAGACGCCGGGCGAACTCGGCGGGCTTGCCCATCGGGTCCTCGGCACCGTGGTAGGCCTCGACACTCGCGCGCAGGCCCTGGGGGTCGACACCGGCCTTGCGTGCCGCTTCTTCGACCGTCGAGCCGACGACCCGCCCGCGCCGCAGGAGGTACCGCAGCTGGAGGCCCTGGAACCACTGGCTCTGCTTGGTGCCGTCACGCCGGGCCTCGGCGACGATCGGCGCGTCGACCAGCAGCCAGCCCTTGCTGTCGTGCCGCTCGATCAGCCGTTCGCCGACGGCGGCGCCGTAGCGCGACTCGTCGATGATCCGCCGGCCACCGGCGTCGACGATGATCCCGCCGAGGAACGCGCTCGGCGGCGTCACGAACCGCCACGCCGAGATCCGGCCGAGTTCCGCGGTCGCGCCGCCGGCTTCGACACCCAGCCGGATGCCCGAGCCGTCGTCGGCGGCGGTGCCCAGCGGCAGCCCGCCGCGGTAGGCGGGCGCGTGCTCGCGCACCATCGCGCGGTTGGCGATGAACCCGCCGGCGGCGAGAACGACCCCGCGCCGCGCGGTGATCCGCAGCTCGCGGGCGTGCGCGCGTTCGAGCCGTTCGACCCGGCGGTGCAGGGGTTTCCGCAGCGCCGGGACGTAGATGCCGGGCTTGGCGGAGTACTGCGCGAGCCGTCGGTGCCGGGCCTGCACCGAAGCCGGCGCGTCCCGCAGGCTGTCGGCGACGACCCCGGTGATGCCACCCTGGTCGTCGTGGATCAGCGAGCGCACCCGCGTCTGCGGCAGCACCCGGATCTCCCGGCGTCGCACGGCTTCGGCCAGCCGCGTCATCAGCATCTTCCCGGACGTGCCGGGGCCTTTGACGCGGTGGCCGCGCGGGGCCGGTTTCGCCGCGTCGCGGAACCCGCCGGCGGCCTCGCTGCCGGAGTAGTACAGGTAGTGCTCGTCACTCGGGTACGACGTCTTGTACGGGCATAGGCTGCCCTCGAACGGGACGCCGTTGCCCTCCAGCCAGGTGACCATCTCGCGACTGTCCTCGCAGAACCGCCGGAGCGTCTTGTCGGAGACGACGTCCCCGGCTTCGAGGCGCAGGTATTCGTACATCGCGTCGACCGTGTCGTCGACCCCCGCGTCCCGCTGCTGGCGGGTGCCGCCGCCCGCGTAGACCACGCCACCGCTGACCGCACTGGCGCCACCACCGGCGAAGCGCTCGACGATGACGACGTCCGCACCGGCGTCGGCGGCTTCGAGGGCGGCGCACGCGCCGGCCGCGCCGAACCCCACGATGACCACGTCCGCGACGAGTTCGTCCATGGTTCGCTACCCTAGAACTGAAACACGTTCTCGTCTATGGTGGCCGAAAGCGACCCTCAACTGGATACTTGTCTTGTGGAACACGTTATAGGTGAGGTGGCATGACGGAGCAGTTCGACGTCGTCGTGGTCGGCAGCGGCGCTGCCGGGATGACCGCCGCGCTGGCCGCGGCTCACGGCGGCCTGAGCGTCGTCCTCCTGGAGAAAGCGGCCTGTTTCGGCGGCTCGACCGCGCGCTCCGGCGGCGGGGTCTGGCTGCCGGGCAACCACGCGTTGCGCGCCGCCGGGATCGACGACCCACCCGAACGGGCGCGTGAGTACCTCGCCTCGATCGTCGGGGACGTCGTCCCGGCCGCCCGGCGCGACACGTTCCTCGCCCACGGCCCCGAGGTACTGCGGTTCGTCTGCGACCACACGCCGCTGAAGTTCCGCTGGGTCCGCGACTACAGCGACTACCACCCCGAAGCGCCCGGCGGGCGGCCCGGCGGCCGGTCCGTCGAGCCCGTCGCCCTCGACGGCCACCTGCTCGGCGACGAGCTGGCGCACCTCGAACCGCCGTACAGCGCTCCCCCGCTCGGCGTGCCGATCACCCAGGCCGACTACCGCTGGCTGAGCCTGCTCCTGCGGCACCCCCGCGGCGTCGTCCGGCTGCTGTCGCTGGGCACGCAGTGGCTGGTCGGCCGGATCCGGCGGCAGCACCTGCTGGCCATGGGGCAAGCGCTTGCGGCCGGCTTGCGGATCGGCCTGACCAGGGCGAACGTCGAAGTCCGGCTCAACACGGCGCTGGTGGACCTACAGGTCGAAGGCGACCGGGTCACCGGGGTGGTCACCGCGCGAGGAGTCATCGCGGCCCGCCGCGGCGTGATCCTCGCCAGCGGTGGCTTCGAGCAGAACCTCGAGATGCGCGAGAAGTACCAGCGCGCCCCGATCGGCACCGACTGGACCGTCGGCGCGGAGGCGAACACCGGCGACGGCATCACCGCCGGCCTCAAGCTCGGCGCGGCCCTCGACCTGATGGACGACGCCTGGTGGGGCCCGACGCTGCCGCTCACCGGCGGCCCGTGGTTCGCGCTGGCCGAGCGTTCGCGCCCGCGGTGCGTCATGGTCGACGCGCGCGGCGAGCGGTTCGTCAACGAGTCGGCGCCCTACGTCGAGGCCGTACACGCGATGTACGGCGAGGGCGACGGCCCGGGCGAGCACATCCCGACCTGGCTGGTGTTCGACCAGCGCTACAAGGACCGGTACATGTTCACCGGCGTCGGGCCGCGCCAGCCGCTGCCCGGCCGCTGGTTCAAGGCCGGGATCGCGGTCAAGTCGTCGTCGCTGGCCGGGCTGGCCGAGAAGATCGACGTCCCGGCGGATGCGCTGGAAGCCACGATCACACGGTTCAACGGCTTCGCGCGCACCGGCGTCGACGAGGACTTCCAGCGCGGGCTCAGCACCTACGACCACTACTACGGCGACCCGCGCAACAAACCCAACCCCAGCCTCGGCCCGCTCGACAAGGCGCCGTACTACGCGGTGAAGATCGTGCCCGGCGACCTCGGCACCAAGGGCGGGCTGCGGACCGACGAACACGCACAGGTCCTGCGCGAGGACGGCTCGGTCGTGCCGGGCCTGTTCGCCGCGGGCAACGTCAGCGCGGCCGTGATGGGCCGCACGTACGCCGGGCCCGGCGCGACCATCGGCCCCGCCATGGTGTTCGGCTACCTTGCGGCGACGCGGCTGGCGAACGAAGATCAGAGGACCACGGGAGGGCAGCGATGACGCAGGAATCGGTACGCACCATCTACGCCGGTGAGCCACCGACGCGGTTCGCCCGGGGCTGGCACTGCCTGGGGCTGGCCGAGCGCCTCCGCGACGGGAAACCGCACGCCATCACGGCGTTCGGCACCAAGCTGGTGGTGTTCGCGGACTCGAAGAGCGACCTGCACGTGCTCGACGGCTACTGCCGGCACATGGGCGGCGACCTCACCCAGGGCACGGTCAAGGGCGACGAGATCGCCTGCCCGTTCCACGACTGGCGCTGGAACGGCACGGGCAAGTGCGTCGCGATCCCCTACGGCAAGCGGGTTCCGCTGCGCGCGCGAACGCGCTCGTGGCAGACGCTGGAGCAGAACGGCCAGCTGTTCGTGTGGCACGACCCCGAAGGCAATCCGCCGCCGGCCGAGCTGGCGATCCCGCGGATCGAGGCGGCCTACAGCTCCGAGTGGAGCAACTGGACGTGGGACTCGATCTTCATCGACGGGTCCAACTGCCGTGAGATCATCGACAACGTCGTGGACATGGCGCACTTCTTCTACATCCACTACGCGTACCCGACGTACTTCAAGAACATCTTCGAAGGCCACATCGCGACGCAGTACCTGAACACCAAGGGCCGCCCGGACATGGGCATGGCGTCCAACTACGGCGGCGAGGACAACCTGCTGCGGTCGGAGGCGTCGTACTTCGGGCCGTCGTACATGATCAACGACCTGGTGAACTCCTTCCAGGGCTACGAGATCCAGAGCGTGCTGATCAACTGCCACTACCCTGTGACGCCGACGTCGTTCGTGCTGCAGTACGGCATGAAGGTCAAGAAGCAGGACGGGCTTTCGGACGAGCACGCCGACAAGATCGCGGCGAAGCTGGCGAAGGGCATCGGCGCCGGCTTCCTGCAGGACGTCGAGATCTGGAAGCACAAGACGCAGATCGAGAACCCGCTGCTGTGCGAAGAGGACGGACCGGTCTACCAGCTTCGCCGCTGGTACCAGCAGTTCTACGTCGACGCCGCCGACGTCACCGAGGACATGACCCGGCGCTTCGAGTTCGAAGTGGACACGTCGAAGGCGAACGAGGCGTGGTCGGCCGAGGTGGTGGAGAACCTGGCCAGGCAGAAGGCGGAGGCCGAGGTGTGACCACGCCGGAGACCGTCGAGTTCCTCACCGGCGGGCTGCGGCCGCACGAGTGCCGCGCCTGCGGGACCCGCGTGCTGGTGAAGAAGAACAGCATCAGCCACACCAGCATCCAGTGGACCACGAACGCAGCCGAGAGCTGCCCGGTGTTCGCCGACGCCGACCGCCCGACCGCGTTGCTCGACACCTGCCCGAAGCTGTCGGACAGCATCGACGACGCGGTGCGCGAAGGCACGCTGGCGGTCGCGGATGGCTGAGCGGGTCTACACCCTGACGGTCGCGGACGTCGTCGTCGAGACGCCGGACGCGCGCTCGGTGGTGTTCGAGATCCCCGGCGAGCACGCATCGGCGTTCTCCTACACGGCCGGGCAGTTCCTGACGCTGCGGATCCCGAGTGAGCGGACCGGTTCGGTGGCGCGGTGCTATTCGCTGTCGAGCGCGCCGCACGAGAACCGCGTCCAGGTGACGGTCAAGCGCACCGATGGCGGTTACGGGTCGAGCTGGATCTGCGACGAGCTGCGGGCCGGGATGACCCTGGACGTGCTGGCGCCGGCCGGGGTGTTCACGCCGTCCTCTGTGGACGAAGACTTCCTGCTCTTCGCCGCGGGCAGCGGGATCACGCCGGTGATGGCGATCCTCAAGACGGCGCTGGAGCAGGGCTCCGGCCGGGTCGTGCTGGTCTACGCGAACCGCGACGAGGCGTCGGTCATCTTCGCCGGCGAGCTGACGTCGCTGGCCAAACGCTACGGCGACCGGCTGGTCGTCGTGCACTGGCTGGAGAGCGTCCAGGGGCTGCCGGACGTGCCGCAGCTGCGCGGCCTGGCTTTCGCGTACCCGGCGTACGAGGCGTTCCTGTGCGGCCCGGCGCCGTTCATGGCGGCCGTGAAGGAGGCGCTCGGGCAGCTCGGCGTGCCGCGGAACCGGGTGCACGTCGAGAAGTTCTCGTCGCTGTCCGGGAACCCGTTCGACGCCGTCGAGGAGCCGGTCGCCGAGCCGGACTCGGACGAGGCGCCCGCGTCGCTGACCGTGACGCTCGACGGCGAGACGCGGTCGATGGCGTGGCCGCGCCGCCGCAAGCTCCTGGACCACCTCCTCGACGCGGGCCTCGACGCGCCGTATTCGTGCCGCGAGGGACAATGCAGTGCGTGCGCGTGCCGGATCACCTCGGGTGAGGTGAAGATGCTGCACAACGAGGTCCTCGACGCCGAGGACATCGCGGACGGCATCGTGCTCGCCTGCCAGTCGCTGCCGGTCACCGACGACGTCTCGATCAGCTACGAATAGGAGCACCGCGTGCCCATCGATCCCGCCGTCGCGATCGGCGCCGAAATCGGGGAAGTGAGCTTCGCCTGGACGTCGTCGGACGTGCTGCTCTACCACCTGGCGCTGGGCGCGGGCCCGGACGAGCTGCGTTACACCTACGAGCGTGACCTGGTGGTCGTCCCGACGTTCGCCACGGTCGCGGCCAACCTCCGGGTGTTCGAGCCGCCGGCGGTGTCGTTCCCGGGGGTCGAGATCGACCTCGCGAAGGTGCTGCACGGCAAGCAGGAGATCACCCTGCACGGACCGATCCCGGTCGAAGGCAAGGCGGTGGCCCGGTCGCGGGTCGCGGACGTCCACGACAAGGGCAAGGCGGCCGTGATCATCCAGGAGGTCGACGTCATGTCGTCGGACGGCAGTCCTCTGTGGACGGCCCGGTCGAGCATTTTCGCCCGCGGCGAAGGTGGTTTCGGCGGGTCACGCGGGCCGTCTGACCGCATCGAGTGGCCGATGCGCGAGCCGGACGCGGTGCTCGAGACGCTGACGCTGCCGCAGCAGGCGCTGCTGTACCGCCTGTGCGGCGACCGCAACCCGCTCCACGCGGACCCGGCGTTCGCGGAGGCGGCGGGCTTCCCGCGCCCGATCCTGCACGGGTTGTGCACGTACGGCGTGGTGGCCCGGGTCCTGATCGACGAGTTCCTGGACGGCGACCCGTCGCGGGCCGGGTCGTTCGCGACGAAGTTCGCCGGCGTGGTCTTCCCGGGCGAGACCCTCCGGACCCGGGTCTGGCGCGAGGACGACCGGCTGCTGGTGACGACGTCGGCCGTCGAGCGGGACGACGCCCCGGTTCTGGCGGACACGGTCCTGACGTTCGCCTAGCGAGCCTGCCGCGGCTTGTCGTGAGTGGTTAGGGCGGTTAGAACCGCCCTAACCACTCACGACAAGCCGGAGCGTGGCCCGCGTCACTCGTGTCCAGGTGGTGATCGACCCCTCGTGCGCGCGCTACCGTGGACGGGAGCGACCTCGGGAGGACGGAACACGATGCCGGAATACTTCGTGGTGCGGGGCACCGTCGAGCACGGCGACGAGCGCGGCCGGGAGCTGGGCTTCCCCACCGCCAACATCGCTCTCCGTGACCAGGACGGGTCCGTCGGCGACGGTGTGTGGGCGGGCTGGGTGCAGCGCGGGGACGGTACGCGCGTCGCCGCGGCCGTGTCCGTCGGGCGGCGGCCGACCTACTACGGAGCCGACGGCTACCGGCTGCTCGAAGCGCACCTGCTGGACTTCACCGGCGACCTCTACGACGAGACCCTCGTCGTCTGGCTCGGCGCCCACCTGCGGGACCAGCAGGCCTACGCCTCCGCCGAGGACCTCGTCACCGCGCTCAAGAACGACATCGCCGTCGCGACGCAGTGGACCGCCGGCCACCCCGCCGCCGCGCTGCCCGAGCCCGGCGACAGCCCGCTCGGCGAGGTCCGGCACATCCCCGGATAACACCGGGACGGTCACAGGGCCGCCGCGAGGAGCAGGTAGCCCATCCCGGCGCCCATCACCACCCGGCAGGCCGCGCGCGAGGCGTGCCCGGACACCGACACCACGGGGCCGCGCACCATGAGCACGCCCGTGCGCGCCGCGTCGACGACGAAGTAGGCCGCGGCGGCCACCGCGACCAGCGGCACCGCCAGCCGAGCGTCCATTGTGGACATCGTCAGCCACGGCCCGTGCGCCATCCCGTCGTCGGGCATCGCCGTGACCATGTAGAGCATCGCCGCCGCGGACAGCGCGTGGTGCGCGCAGCCGGACTGGCGGCCGCGCCACCAGGCGAGCGCGAACCAGCCCGCCGTCAGCACCAGGACCGCCTGCCAGCCGGCCGCCGGGATCGGGCCGCCGACCGGCGAGAGCATCGCCACCATCGCCACGACCAGCAGCAGCTCGGCCAGGTCGCCGTTGCGGACGCCGCGGCCGAGGCGGACGTAGTCGAGGCGGACGAGCCGCAGCACGCAGGGCAGCACCATCGCGGCGAAGACCGCGGTGAGCGCCCAGTCCACGCCGGCCACTACGAGACGGCCGGCGGCTCGGCGGGTTCACGCATGACGGCCTCACTCTGCGTCGCGGACAGTCCCTCCACCGTGACATCCGGAGCGAGCCCACACCAGCCGTCAAAGAGGTGACACCCGTTGACCCACAAGGGGGATCGTCAGTCACTCGTGAGGACGAGCCCGCTCGTCGGCACGCCGGTGCCCGCCGTGACCAGCACCCGGGACGCGCCGGGCACCTGGTTGACGGCGTCCCCGCGGATCTGCCGGACGCCCTCCGCGATGCCGTTCATGCCGTGGATGTAGGCCTCGCCGAGCTGGCCGCCGTGCGGGTTCAGCGGCAGCGCGCCGTCGAGCTCCAGCGCACCGTCGGCGATGAAGTCCTTCGCCTCGCCACGGCCGCAGAACCCCAGCTCCTCCAGCTGCATCAGGACGTACGGGGTGAAGTGATCGTACAGCACGGCGACGTCCACATCGGACGGTCGCAGGCCGGACTGGGCCCACAGCTGCCGGCCCACGACGCCCATCTCCGGCAGCGCGGCCAGGTCGTCGCGGTAGTAGCTGGTCATCACGTACTGGTCCGGCCCGCTCCCCTGCGCGGCCGCGGCGACGACCGCCGGCGGGCGGGCCAGGTCGCGGGCGCGTCCGACGCTGGTGACGACCAGCGCGACCCCGCCGTCACTCTCCTGGCAGCAGTCGAGCAGGTGCAGCGGCTCGGCGACCCAGCGCGACCCCTGGTGCTCCTCGAGGGTGATCGGCCGGCCGTGGAACCAGGCGTTCGGGTTGGTCGCCGCGTGCTTGCGGTCGAGCACCGCGATCCGGCCGAAGTCCTCGCTCGTCGCGCCGTAGTCGTGCAAGTACCGCTGGGCGACCATGGCGACCGTGGCCGCCGGGGTCGCGATGCCCATCGGGTAGTGGAAGGCGTTGTCCACACCGGACGAGTTGACCTGGCCGGCCGCGGCCGAGGACACCTGGCCGAAGCGCATCCCCGAGCGTTCGTTGAACGCGCGGTAGGCGACGACGACGTCGGCGACGCCGGTCGCCACCGCCATCGCGGCCTGCTGCACGGTCGCCGCCGCCGCGCCGCCGCCGTAGTGGATGCGGCTGAAGAACTTGAGCTCGGGGATGGCCAGCTCGCGGGCCAGCGCGATCTCCGCGTTGCCGTCCATGGTGAACGACACGAGGCCGTCCACTTCGGACGGCTTGAGCCCGGCGTCGGCCAGGGCGTGCGACACGCATTCCGCGGCCAGCCGCAGTTCGGTGCGTCCGGAGTCCTTCGAGAACTCCGTCGCGCCGATGCCGGCGATGGCCGCCTTGCCCGAGAGCGTCACGGCAGCGTCACCTCCACGGTCCCGGCGACGTGCTCGCCGAGACTGTCCACACCGGACACCGCCACCACGGCGTCCCGGCCTTCGCACGAGACCACGTGGCCGGTGAACGTCAGCGTTTCGTAGGCGTAACACGGCACGCCGAGCCGGATCTTGATCGACCGGATCAGCGCCTCCGGCCCGGCCCACGCCGAGACGAACCGCTGCACCAGGCCGGTGTCGGTGAGGATGTTGAGGAAGATGTCCTTCGAGCCGCGCCGCACCGCGGCGTCGCGGTCGTGGTGGACGTCCTGGAAGTCGCGGGTGGCCAGCGCCGTGCTGACCACGAACGTCGGGGTCGCCTCGATCGTCAGCGGCGGCAGTTCGGTTCCTACGGTGACGGTCATCGGGCCACCTTCCAGGCGGGCAGGGTCAGGTCGTCGTCCACGGTGATGAAGGCGGCCTCCACCGGGAGTCCGATGTGGACGTCTTCCGGAGCCGCGTCCAGCAGCTCGGCCATCACCCGGACGCCCTCCTCCAGTTCCACGAGGGCCACGACGAACGGGAGGTCCTTGCCCGGCACCGGCGGGTGGTGGTGCACGACGTAGCTGAACACGGTGCCGCGGCCGCTCGCCACGACGTAGTCCGGCTTGGCGTCGAGGTCGCCGTCCGGCGGCATCGGGCCCGGCGGGTGGCGCAGCGTCTCGCCCCAGCGCTGGATCCGCAGCTCCCCCGCTTTGAGGCCGTCCCAGAAGAACTCGGTGTCCTTGCTGATCACCGGCCGCAGCACCGGCGCCGGCGGCGGTTCCGGCGCGGGCGGCCGGAACTTGAGCACCCGGAACATCATCTCCGCGACCGGCTCGTCCTCGACGTACCAGGTCACGCGCGTGGTGACGAACCAGCCTTCGCCCAGTGCGGTCTTCTTGGGCCCGACCACGCTTTCCAGCGCAGTCCGCGCTTCGACCTGCTCGCCGTGACGCAGGTAGCGGTGATACGTCTGTTCGGAGTTGGTCGCGACGACCGAGGTGAACCCCGCCTCGTCGAGCAGCTCCATCATCAGGCCGAGCGGGTCGTCACTGCCGCGCAGCGAGTTCAGGCGGCCCATCGTCCACACCTGGGCCATCGCCGGTGGCGCCACGAGTCCCTTGTGGACGCTCTTCGCGGCGAACTCCGGGTCGACGTACACCGGGTTGTCGTCGCCGATGGCCTCGGTCCAGTTGTTGACCATCGCCTGGTTGACGGGGTCGCGCGCGAGGCGCGGCGCACACTCGCCGCGGGCGGCGATCTCGGCTGCGGCTTCCTTGATGTCGGTCATCGTGGCACCCTCGGCAGTCCCAGGCCGATCGAGGAGATCAGCTCCCGTTGGATCTCGCTCACCCCACCGCCGAACGTCAGCACGATGTTGCGTTTGGCCTGCAGGTCCAGCCATTCCGCCAGTTCCGCGGTGTCCGGGTCGGCCAGGTCGCCGTGCCGCCCGATCAGCTCCTCCATCGACCGGCCGATGCGCTGGATGACCTCGGAGCTGAACACCTTGGTCGCGGACGCGTCGGCGACGACGACCGGCGCGCTCGCGGCGGACGCGGCGACCTGCCAGTTCAGCAGCTCGTTGACCCGCGTCACGGCGAAGGCGTCGGCCAGCACGGCCCGGACGTCCGGCAGGTCCAGCAGCGCGTGCGCGGCGGCCCAGGTCCGCACCCGGTCGTACAGGCCGCCGATCCGGCCGGCCGGGCCGAGCATGACGCGCTCGTGGTTGAGCTGCGTCGTGATCAGCCGCCAGCCCTCGTTCTCCTTGCCCACCAAGCGGTTCACCGGCACGCGGACGTCCGAATAGTACGTCGCGTTGACGTGGTGGGCGCCGTCGCAGGTGATGATCGGCGTCCACGAGTAGCCGAGGTCGCTCGTGTCCATGATGAGGATCGAGATGCCCTTGTGCCGCGGCGCGTCCGGCGCGGTCCGCACGGCGAGCCAGAGGTAGTCGGCGTCGTGGCCGCCGGTGGTGAAGATCTTCTGGCCGTTGACGACGTACTCGTCGCCGTCGCGCACCGCCGTCGTCCGCAGCGCCGCCAGGTCGGTGCCGGCCTCGGGTTCGGTGTAGCCGATGGCGAAGTGGATCTCCCCGGCCAGGATCTTGGGCAGGAAGAAGGACTTCTGCTCGTCCGTGCCGTACTGCTGCAGGGTCGGCCCGACCGTCTGCAGCGTCACCGACGGCAGCTGGACGTCGGCGCGCGAAGCCTCGTCGACGAACAGGTGCTGCTCGATCCCGCCGAAGCCCTGCCCGCCGTACTCCACCGGCCAGCCGACGCCGAGCCGGCCGTCGCGGCCCATCCGGCGGACGATCTCGCGGAACACCGGCCCGTGGCGTTCGCGCCGCATCCCCTGACGCTCCGCCGGGCTGATCAGCCCGGCGAAGTACTCGCGCAGCTCGGTGCGCAGCTCCCGTTGCGCCGCGGTCAGTTCGACGTGCATCGCGCTCACCCCGCCACTCGTTCGCCGAGCTTGCCGAGCCGGTGCGCGGTGCCGCCGAGCGCCCGGCCGAGATCCTTCACCAGCGACGAATACCGGTGCAGTGGATAGGTTTCGTCGACGCCGACGCCGCCGTGCAGGTGGTGGCAGGTCGCCAGCGCGACCGGCGCCTGCTCGGCGAGCCAGTAGGCGGCGACGTCCAGTTCGGCGCCGGAGTCGAGACCCGAAGCCAGCCGCCACACCGCCGACGTCACGGCCAGGTGCACGGTCCGCGCGGCGACGTAGACGTCCGCGATCTGGCCGGCGACCGCCTGGAACGTCGCGAGTGGACGGCCGAACTGGACCCGCTCGCCGACGTGCTTCACGGTCAGCGCCAACGCGCCGGCCAGCAGGCCGTCACCGAAGGCCAGCGCGCCGGCCAGCGCGAACCGGTGCAGCGTCGCGATCGCGCCCCGGTCGGCGAGCAGGTCGGACTCCTCGACGACGACGTCGTCCAGGCGCACGGTGTATTCCGGCGTCCCGGCGGAGGTGCGCGTCAGGACCAGCGTGACGCCGTCGGCGCGCGGGTCGACCAGGAAGACGGCGGTGCCGCTGGGTGTCGTCACCGGCGTCAGGATCCGGACGGCCTCGCCGGCGTACGGGACAGCGGTCTTCAGGCCGCTGAGCAGCCAGTGGCCGTCACCCGCCCGGGTGATCGTCGCCGGCTGCTTCGCGAGCGGCGCGGACGGCTCGTGCAGCGCCGCGGTGAGCAGCGCCTCCCCCGCCGCGACCTGGGACAACAGCTCCGCGCGCTGCCCGGGCGTGCCGAGCGCCGCCACCGGCAGCACCCCCAGGGCGAGCGCGGCATAGGCGGGCACAGGCGCGGCGGCGCGACCGACCTCGGTGAGCACCTGCGCGACTTCGGCCACGCCCAAGCCGTCGCCCTCCAGGTCGGGGGGCAACGCGAGGGCGAGCAGGCCCGCGTCGGCGAGCGAGCGCCACGGGTCGTCGGCGCCCAGCACCTTCGCGGTGAGTGCGCCGATCTCCGTCTGCGTATCGTCAAGAGTGAAGTCCACGCCTGTCCTCCGGATCGGCGCAATACTGAAACCTGTTCTAGTCTTAGCCGTAAACGTCCTGGACGGCAACCCCTTGGAGGAGCGGAATGCCGGTGATCGAACCGGGCGGCGCGGGCTGGCGCGCGACCCGGCGACTGGTCACCGTGCCGCCGACCGCCGGGGTGCCCGACCCCGTGCCCCTCGACCTGCCCGGCCGCGGCAGGACGGTCGTCACCGACGTCGGCCCGCGGCACGCGCCCGCGCTCCTGCTGCTGCACTCGGTGGCCTGCACCGGCTTGCTCACCTGGTACCCGGCCCTCGAGCGGCTGGCGCGGCACTACCGCGTGGTCGTGTTCGACCAGCGGTGGCACGGCCAGGGCAGCCGTTCACCGGAGTTCCGGCTCGCCGACTGCGCCGCCGACGTCACCGCCGTCGCCGACGCGCTGGGCATCGGGCAGTTCGCCGTCGGCGGCTACTCGATGGGCGGGATGGTCGGGCAGCTCGTGGCCCACGCGGAACCAGAACGTGTTACCGGATTGGTGCTGTGCTCGACGGCGGGCAACTTCCGCCGCGGCCTGCGCCAGCGCGTCGCCCTCGACGTCTTCGGCCGCACGCTGACGCGGCTGCGCGAACGCGTCCGGCTCGGCACGATCCCCGGCGAGCCGCGGCGCGAGCAGCTGGCCCGGCTCGAAGACCACCGGTGGGCGCTGCGGGAGTTCCGCTCGACCACGCCGTGGGAGATCGCCGTCGCCCTCGACGAGATCGGCCGGTTCGACTCGACGCCGTGGCTGCACACGCTGCGGCTGCCGACCGCGGTCGTCGTGACCACCCGGGACCGGTTCATCGCCCCGGACCACCAGCGGTCGCTCGCGCGCCGGATCCCGGACGCGGCGACCTACGAAGTCCCGGCGGGGCACGCGGCCTGCGTGCTGGCCGCCGCCAAGTTCGTGCCCGCGCTGCTCGCGGCGGTCACGTCCGTGCACGCTCGCTAAGGAGTTCACATGGGACGCTTCAGCCTGCCCGACGAGGCCCCCGGCGGCCTGGACTCGCCGGTGACGGCCAAGGTCATGAAGTACGGGGCGAAGGCCCAGGTGGCGGTCTTCCGGCTGACCGGCGGGCGCGTCGGCAGCACCTGGCGGGTCGGCGCCGGCTTCCGCAAACCGGTGCCGACGCTGCTGCTGGAGCACCGCGGGCGCAAGTCCGGCCGGCTGTTCACCACCCCGCTGCTGTACCTGCGCTCCGGCGACGACGTCGTCCTCGTCGGCTCCCAGGGCGGGCTGCCCCGGCACCCGCAGTGGTACTTCAACCTGGTCGCGCACCCCGAGACGCGCATCCACCTCAAGGGGCGTCGCGACGTCGCCGTCACGGCGCGGATCGCCGGGCCGGCGGAGCGCGCCGACCTCTGGCCGCGGCTGGTCGAGCTGTACGCCGACTTCGCGAAGTACCAGGCGTGGACCGAGCGGGAGATCCCGGTCGTGGTGCTCAGCCCGCGGTAGGCCCGGCCTTCAGCAGCTCAGCGAGGGCCTCCGGGAGCGCGTCGGCCAGCGGCCAGAGGTCCTTGACCAGCTCGCGCGCGCCGATCAGGCCGATGTGCACCTTGCCCGCGTTGGACAGCACGGTGACGTTCAGCCCGGCGCCGTGGAAGACCGGCCCGAGCGGGTAGAGCCCGGTGATCCGCGCGCCGAGCAGGTACAGCGGCATCGGCGGGCCGGGCACGTTCGAGACGACCAGGTTGTGCACCACCGGGTGCTTTTCGGCCAGCCGCAACGCCGAGTAGGCGCGCACGGCCATGCCGAACGCCGTCGCCGCGGAGAACTGCGCCCAGTCCTGCAGCATGTCGGCGTCGATGTCGTGGTGGTGGTCCTTCGACAGCCGGTTGGCCTCGGCGAGGAAGAACACGCGCGCGGCCGGGTCGGCCAGGTGCGTCGGCAGGGAGGCGAAGAAGGCCGAGACCTTGTTGCTGCCGTGGTCGCGTTCGGTCCGGTCGTGCACCGACACCGGGACGGTCGCGACCAGCGGGTCCTCGGGCAGCTCGCCGCGCACGTCGAGGAACTCCCGCAGCGCCCCGGCGACGAGCGCGAGCACGACGTCGTTGACCGTGACGCCGAAGGCGTTCTTCACCGCCTTGACGTCGTCAAGCTCGAGCTGGGCGAACGCCACGCTGCGGTGACCGGTGATCGTGCCGTTGAGTGACGTCCTCGGCGCGGTGAACGGGATCGGCATCCCCTTGCCGCGCAACGCTTTCCCGAGCCAGCGCGGGACGAGCTCCAGCAGGTCCGGCAGCAGCCGGGCGACCTCCAGCGGCCCCTTCACGACGTTGAAGACGCTGGAACGCAGGATGTCGAACGCGGCCGGGACGCCGGAGTTGGCCCGCTCGGTGACCTCGGGCGCCGGCGCGTCGGGTTCGAGGCCGGCGAGGTAGGTGATCAGGCTGGCGCCGCTCACGCCGTCGACGGTCGCGTGGTGCATCTTCAGCAGCACGGCGATCTCGCCGTCGGCCAGGCCTTCGATGACGTAGAGCTGCCACAGCGGGTAGGCGCGGTCGAGCTGCTGCCCGGCGATGTGCGCGCAGAGTTCGGCCAGCTCGACGCGGTCGCCGGGAGCGGGCACGCCGATGCGGTGCACGTGGTGGTCGAGGTCGAAGTCCTCGTCCTCCACCCACACGGGGTGACTGAGGTTCCAGAGTGGATTGTGCAGTTTGCGGCGGAATGCCGGGATCACCCGGACGCGTTCTTCCAGGCGCTGCTTGAGCTTCGCGAAGGTGTAGCCGCCGGGGACGGTCGAGCCGTCGAGGGTGAGCAGCCCGCAGACGTGCAGCACCTGCGACGACGTCTCCAGGTACAGGAAGCTCGCGTCGAGGCCGCTCAGTCTCTGCATGGCGCCAGCCTAAGCCACTTCCCGTGAGCGGCGCGTCACCCTACTCGTCGGTACCATGACTGGGGTGCAGCCGAACTTCCTGATCCGTCGCGCGGTCCAGCTCGGCCTCGCCGCGAACGCGCTCCGCCCGCTGCGAGCGCGTTCGACGTCGATCCCGGCGTTCTTCGCCGGCTGGCTGACGAGTGAGCTCGCGCCACAGTTCCTGGCGTTGACGGCCGCCGACACGGCCGTCCACCTGGCGCGGCACGGCGCGAGCGACCGGTCCACCCGGGCCGGCCTCGCGCTCGCCGCGGCCACGGCCGTCGGCCTGGGCGCGTCGATCCGCACGGGCCACGGCGCCCGCGACGAGATCGAGCGCGCGCTGAAGGAGGCCCTCGGCGACGACTACGCCGAAGAGCTGGGCCGCTCCGACCTGGGCCTGCCGTGGGGCGAGCTGGCGCTGCCGTTCCGGATGGGCGCGCCGGACGTCAAGGTGGACCGCGACATCGCCTACGCCCCGGGCGGCAAGCGGTTCCTGCTCGACGTCTACCGCCCGCTGGAACCGGTGACCGGCGCTCCCGTGTTGCTGCAGGTCCACGGCGGCGCGTGGGTGATCGGCAACAAGGAGGAGCAGGGCCGGCCGCTGATGCGCTACCTGGCGCGTCGCGGCTGGGTGTGCGTCGCGATCAACTACCCGCTCTCCCCCACACACCGCTGGCCGGCGCACATCATCGCGGCGAAGCGGTCGCTGGCGTGGATCCGCTCGGAGATCGCTGCTTACGGCGGCGACCCGAATTTCGTCGCGGTGACCGGCGGTTCGGCGGGCGGGCACCTGTCGTCGCTGCTGGCGCTGACGCAGAACGACGCGGCGCTGCAGCCGGAGTTCGAGGACGTCGACACGAGCGTCCAAGCGTGCGCACCGCACTACGGGGTGTACGACTTCGCGGCGACTTCCGGCTCCCCGGCGAGCAAGTACCGCCTGGAGAGCCTGCTGGCGCGACGGGTGTTCGCGGCCGACCGCGACCCGGTGAAGCATCTGGACGACTACATCGCGGCGTCGCCGTTCGACCGGGTTTCGTCGGAGGCGCCGCCGTTCTTCGTGATCCACGGCCGTGACGATTCGCTCGTGCCGGTCCGGGAAGCACGCGAGTTTGTCCGGCGGTTGCGGGAGAAGTCGACGAACCCCGTGGCGTACGCGGAGCTGGCGGGCGCGCAGCACGCGTTCGACGTGTTCACGTCGGTTCGCAGCGCCCACGTGGTCCGCGGGGTCGCGCGGTTCCTGGACCACACGTACCTGCAGTGGAAGGCCGCTCAGTAGGCCAGGTCCACCGGGCTCGCCGAGGGCGGACCGTCGAGGCGCCACTCCGCGCCCGACCGCACGAAGCGGTACCAGCGGGCGTCACGGCCGTAGCGGAGCTGCCGGTCGCCCTGGGTGAGCCGGTTGCGCCAGATTCTCGGGGTGCCCGGGAAGCCCGCCTCGGCCAGGATCGCCTGGGCTTCGGCGAGCGGGCCGGGGCCGGGCTGCCAGGTCTCGCGCAGCGCGGTCAGGCCACCGCGGCCGGCTTCACGCCAGGCCGCTGCCCAGCGGGCCAGGTCGCGTGGCGGGACCTCGGCCGCCTCGGCCAGCGCGGTGACTTCGGCGGCGGACCGGCCGGCCGCGCGGCGGGTGAGGTCTTCTTCGAACGTCAGCTCCGCGGCCGTCGCGCCGCCGATCAGGATGTCCCGCGCCAGGGACGCCGCGTCCGCGGCCAGCGCGGACAGCGCCGCCGCCGTCCAGCCGGTGCCGGCCGGCGGGTCCAGGTCCAGCACCGCCGGTCGTCCCGCGGTGCGCGGCGGGGGCGGCAGCGCCGGGATCGCGCCCGGCCGCCGGGCGTAGGCGGCTTTCGGCGAGAGCCCGTGGTCCTCGGGCTTGGGCAGCTTCGGCCGCTCCCCGCGCGCCGGCGCCCGGCGGGCCCGCAGCTCGGCCAGGACGTCCGCCCGCGGCCGGCCGCGCAGCAGGAACAACACGAACGGGTCGCGGTCCACCTCGTCGGCGACCAGGTAGTACACCGCGGCGACGTGCTTGCACGGGTTCGCCGAGTCCGGGCACGAGCACCGCGGCCGCAGGTCACCCGGCCCCGGCAGCAGGTCGGCGCCCGCCTCGCGGGCCTGCTCGGCGAGCGCGCCCGGCAGTTCGCCGTCGAGCAGCGCCGCCGCGTGCCCGAGCTGGGTGCCGACCACACCCAGCAGGGTGTCCCATTCGCCGTCGGTGAAGGTGCGCATGGTGATCGTCACCCGGTAGGGCTGCGGCCGGCTGCCGCGCACCCGGGCGCTCACCGCCCCGGCCCCGACGCTCAGCTCGCTGACCGTGTCCTTCCGCGCGTAAGTCCGCCCGCGCGGCAGCCGGTTCGGGTCGAGCTTCGCGCGCTGCTCCAGCGCGTCGACCCAGGCCCGGCCCCACCACGTCGTGCCGAAGGTCCGCCGCGGCGGCATCACCCGCTCCCGAGCCGCACCAGGTCGGCCAGCTCGTCGTCGGACAGTTCGGTGATCCAGTCTTCCCCGGCGCCGACGATCGACTCGGCGAGCCCGCGTTTCCTCTCGAGCACGACGGCGATCCGCTCCTCCAGGGTGCCTTCGGCGATCAGCCGGTGCACCTGCACCGGCCGGTCCTGGCCGATCCGGTAGGCGCGGTCGGTGGCCTGGTCCTCGACCGCCGGGTTCCACCAGCGGTCGTAGTGGATCACGTGGGTGGCCTTGGTCAGGTTGAGCCCGACCCCGCCGGCCTTGAGCGAGAGCAGGAACACCGGGATCTCCCCGGCCTGGAACCGGTCGACCATGTCCTGGCGCTGCCCCGGCGAGCTCTCGCCGGAGAGCAGCTCGGTGGGCAGCCCGCGTTCCTCCAGCCGGCGCCGGAGCAGCTTGCACAGCTGTACGTACTGGCTGAACACGAGCACGCTCTCGCCCTCGTCGAGGATCACGTCCAGCAGTTCCTCGAACGCGGCGAGCTTGCCCGAGCGGCCGGTGAGCGCGCCGTGCGGTTCCTTGAGGAACTGCGCCGGGTGGTTGCAGATCTGCTTGAGCTCGGTGAGCAGCTGCAGCACCTGCCCGCGCCGCTGGATGCCCTGCGTCGCCTTGATCTCGGCCAGGTTCTCCCGCACCACGGCCTCGTACAGCGTGGTCTGCTCGGCGGTCAGCGGGACGAACCGGTCGGTCTCGGTCTTGGGCGGCAGCTCCGGGGCGATGTCAGGGTCGCTCTTGCGGCGCCGCAGCAGGAACGGCCGCACGGTCGTGGCGAGCCGCTCGGTCACGGCCTTGTCCCGATCACGCTCGATGGGCCGCGCCACGGTGCGGCGGAAGCGATCGAGCGGGCCGAGCAGCCCGGGCGTCGTCCAGTCCACAATGGACCACAGTTCGGTGAGCCGGTTCTCCACCGGTGTGCCGGTGAGCGCCACCCTGGCCCGCGCGGGGACCTTGCGCAGCTCCTTGGCCGTGGCCGACAGCGGGTTCTTCACGTGCTGCGCCTCGTCCGCGGCGACCAGCCCCCAGTCCACTTCGGACAGTGTCTCGCGGTCGCGGCGCAGCACACCGTAGGTGGCCAGGACGACTTCGTCGGGCGCGAGGTCGCCGAGGTGCCGGCGGCCACCGTGGAACCGGCGGACGGGGATGTGGGGCGCGAAGCGGGCGAACTCGCGTTCCCAGTTGCCGAGCAGGGAGGTCGGGCAGAGCACGAGGGTCGGCCCGCCGGGCTTCGGCTCGTCGCCCGGCGGGATGCCGGCGGCGGTCTCCGGGGAAACGTCGCCAGTGGGTGCTGTCGAGTCAGTGGGCGCCGTCGAGTCCGTGAGCGCGCGGCGGTGCAGGTGCAGGGCGATCAGCTGGATCGTCTTGCCCAGGCCCATGTCGTCGGCCAGGCACGCGCCCAGGCCCAGGCCGGTCATCGTCGCCAGCCAGGCCAGCCCCGCCTGTTGGTACGGCCTCAGCGTCGCCTGCAGGCCCGGTGGCGGGGCCGCCAGGTCGCCCGGGCGGTCGCGGAGGCGTTCCACCAAGCCGCCGAGGACCGAGGGGGCCGCGAACTCGACCCGCTCGCCGTCCAGTTCCAGCTCGCCCGTGAGCGCCGCCGCCAGCGCCTCACCCGCGCCGAGCTGGCGGCTGCGGCCGCGGACCTTGGCCAGCAGCTGCGGGTCGACGCGGACCCACTGGCCGCGCAATCGGACCAGCGGCCGCTTCGCCTCGGCCAGCGCCGTGACCTCGGCCTCGGTCAGCTGCTCGCCGCCCAGGCTGAGCTGCCAGCGGAACTCCAGCATGCTGCGCAGCGCGAAGTCCGGGCCGGTGACGCTCGCCGGCGCCTGCGTCGCGCTCGCCTTCGCCTTGACCTCGCCCGCGAACATGCCCTTCGACCAGAGCACCTCGATCCCGGCGCCGCCCAGGTCACGGCTGCCGTCGGTGAGCAGGTCGACGACCTCGTCGTCCGACAGCGGCAGCTCGGCGGGCGCGGACTCGGCCAGCACCCGGCCCAACGGCGGCCACGCCCGCGCGCCACGCCGCAGGCCGAGCAGCACCTGCGTCTCCACCTGGTCGCCGAGGCGGCTCAGCACCGCGTCCGGCGCGTCCCAGAGTGTCGCCGCCTCCACCACCAGGCTCGCCTCGGCCGTGCTGCGCACCGCGAGCACTCCGGCGAACGCGTCCTCGCCGCGCGCCTCGACCCGCAGGATCAGCTGGGCGCCCCGTGGCTCGCGCTCCGCCAGCTCGGCCAGCCAAGCCGCACCGTCCGGGCCGAGCAGCGCCGGTTCCCGCGCCGCGAACGCCGGGTCGCCCGCCCCGACCGGCGCCGCCGGGCTGCGCACCAGCAGGTCGGCCGTCGCGTCCCAGAGCGCGCGCACCAGCGAGTCCGGCGAGTGCAGCCGGATGCGTTTCAGCCCGGTCAACGGCAGCGCGTACGCCTCCGGTGGCAACGCGCCGGCGAGCCCGCGCAGCAGCTCCTCGTCCGCGGCGTCCAGCGGCCCGATCCGCCACGAGCCGACCCCGCTCGGCGTGACGGCCGGGCGCAGCCGCCCCCGCGCGACGAGGTTCACCCCGGCGTTGACGGCCGCCGACCACGCCGCGACGGCCGGGCTCGCTTCGTCCCCGACGGTCAGCAGCCGCGGCAGCGCGCGTTCGAGCGGGACGAGCTCGGCGTCCACCTTCGTCCGCGCGAACTTCCCGCCCCGAGGCAGCACGAGCTCGATCGTGGTCCCGCCGGCCACGTCACCGCCCCACAGCGCCAGCACGCCTTCCCTCGGCGGATCCGAGGGAAGGTAGGTGGCCTGGGTCTGTGCGCTGAACTCCACGCCCGCAACGCTAGATGACCGGTCCGACAGTTTCGGGTCCGGCGGCACGAACGGGCCGTTCGCACCGTCTCGCCATGCAACTCACACGCCGAAACGTCGTACCCGGACGGTCGGCCCGCGTGCCTGGAGAGTCGGTTCGCGTGATTGGACGGTCGGTTCGCGTGATTGGAGGGTCAACTCACGTGATTGGAGGGACGACTCGCGTGATCCGGGCCGGGTCTCGCGTGACTGGGGGCGTGACTCGCGTGATTGGGGGCGGGACTCGGTCAGCGGGGTAGGCCCAGCAGGCGTTCTGCGGTGAGGTTGCGGAGGACTTGGGTGGTGCCGCCGGCGATCGAGAGGCAGCGGGTCATCAGGAACTCGTGTTGCGCGGCCGCCGCGGGGCCGGTCGCGGCCATGGCGGCCGTGCCGGCCAGGGTCAGGGCGAACTCCGCGACGTCCTGGCGGTGCTGCACTCCGAGCAGCTTGCGGACGCTCGACTCCGCGCCCGGGTCCTGGCCGCCGAGCCGGCGCAGAGCCGCCCGGAGGTCAAGGACCGAGCCCGCGACGCCTTGGGCGACCAGCTCGCCGAGGCGATCGCGGGCGACGTCGTCCAGGGACGAGGCGTCCACTGTGGACACCAGCTGCTGCACGCTCTCGCCGACCGCCGAACCGCCGCCGATGGCCACGCGCTCGTTCGCCAGGGTCGTGCGCGCCAGCCGCCAGCCGCCGTTCGGCTCGCCGACGACGTCGGCGTCGGGCACGAAGACGTCGTCGAGGAACACCTCGTTGAACACGGCGTCGCCGGTGATCTCGCGCAGCGGCCGGGTGGTGATGCCCTCGGCGCGCATGTCGACCAGGAAGTACGTGATGCCCTTGTGCTTGGGCGCGTCCGGGTCGGTGCGGGCCAGGCAGATCCCCCAGCCGGCTTCGCGGGCCAGCGACGTCCACACCTTCTGCCCGCTCAGCCGCCAGCCGCCGTCGACGCGCCGGGCCGCCGTCCGCAGCGAGGCCAGGTCGGAGCCGGCGCCGGGCTCGCTGAACAGCTGGCACCACGTCAGCTCGCCCCGCAGGGTGGGCCGGGCGAACCGCGCGCGTTGCTCGTCGCTGCCGTGCTCGAGGATCGTCGGCACCGCCCACGCGCCGATGACCAGGTCCGGACGGCGAACACCGGCGGCGGCCAGCGCTCCGTCGATCCGCAGCTGGAGAGCGGCATCGGCACCACGGCCGAACGGCGCCGGCCAGTGCGGGGTCAGCAACCCCGCGTCGGCCAGCGCGACCCGCAGCTCGGCTTCGGGCAGCGCGGCGATCCGCGCGACCTCGTCCCGCAGTGAAGGATCGTCACCGACGTCGACGCCGAGAGTGCGTTCGGTCCCGGCGAGCGCGAGGGCCGCCGCCCGCCGCCGCCACGGCCCGGAGCCGCCGAGCCACTGCCGCAGCGCGATGGCCCGGCGCAGGTAGAGGTGGGCGTCGTGCTCCCAGGTGAAGCCGATCCCGCCGAGCACCTGGACGCAGTCTTCGGCGTTGGCGACGGCCGCGTCGAGGGCGACGACGGCCGCGCTCGCCACCGAGAGCGGGTGCTGCCCGTTGGCCGCGTCCCAGGCCAGCGCTTCGGCCGCTTCGGCGCGGCAAAGCATCTCGGCGCACAGGTGCTTGATCGCCTGGAATCCCCCGATCGGCTGACCGAACTGCTCGCGGACCTTGGCGTACTCGACGGCGACGGTGAGCGTCCGCCGCGCCACCCCGGCGGCCTCGGCGGCGGCCAGGGTCGCGGCGAGCTCGGCCACCGGCGGCAGCGTCAAGACCGCACCGGAAACATCGGCGACCCGGACGCGCCCCAACGGCCGGGAGAAGTCGAACGGCGCCACCGGTTCGATCGTGACGCCGGGAGTGCCGGGCGCGAGCAGCACGTGGCCGTCGCCGGAGGGCACCAGCAGCCAGGCGCCCGGGTGCGCGCCGGGCACGAGGACGTCGTCGGCGGGCTCGTCCAGCAGCACCGCGATCGTGGCCGTTCCTTCGGCCAACGCCGTCAGCAGCTCCTTGGCTTCGGCGACCGAGGCGAGCAGCAGGCCGCCGAGCGCGGTGCTCAGGACGGGCCCCGGCACCAGTTCCCCGGCCGCCGCGGCGAGCCCGGCGGCGAGATCGGCGATGCTGCCGTCGGCCCCGCCCGCGGCGGCCGGCAACGCGACGCCGAACAGGCCGAGGTCGGCGAACCCGGCGGGAATCCCCGCCGGGGGCCCGGTTTCCGCCGCCCGGACCGCGTCGCGCGGCCGGTGGGCGGCGGACCAGGCGTGGATCGCCGCGGCCAGCGCGGCCTGTTCGTCGGTGAGCGCGACCGGCATCGGGTCTCCTCGCGGTTACGGGACACTACTCGCGAGTGTAGAACGTGTTACAGTTTTTCGGCCAGTGGGTCATTGGTTGAACGTTTCGCCAGGACAGGTACTCTACGTCGTGAACTGGAACAAGTTCCGGAGGACGGGGGAAGCCGATGCCCGGCAAAGCCAAGGCACCGACCAAGGCGCGTGGTAACGGGCTGAGCGCGATCGGCGCCGACGAGCTCGGTTCGGCCGCCCAGCGCGACCGCCGTCGCCGGATCATCGACGCGACCCTCGCCCTGGCCTCGAAGGGCGGCTACGACGCCGTCCAGATGCGAGCCGTCGCGGAGAAGGCGGACGTCGCCCTCGGCACGCTCTACCGGTACTTCCCGTCGAAGATCCACCTGCTCGTCTCCGGACTGGCGCGCGAGTTCGAGCGGGCGCAGGAAAAGCTGGAGCGCCAAGCCATCCCGGGCGAGACGCCGGCCGAGCGGCTGATGTTCGTGCTGGGCCGCAACACGCGGCTGATGCAGCGCGACCCGCACCTCACCGAGGCGATGGTGCGCGCGTTCATGTTCGCCGACACGTCCGCCGCGGCCGAGGTGGAGCAGGTCGGCCTGCTGATGGAGAACATGTTCGCCCAGGCGATGGGCATCACCGACCCGACCGAGGCCGACCGCGACATCTTCCACGTCGTCGCGGACGTCTGGATGGCGAACCTGGTGGCCTGGGTGACCCGCCGCGCGTCGGCCGCCGACGTCGCGAACCGCCTCGAACTGTCGGTCCACCTGCTGCTCGACAAGTGATCCCGACGGCGGGGGTCGCCGACGCGCACCGCCACCTCCTCCGCGCCCTGGGCGGCCTGACCGACGCCGAGGTCGGCGCACCCACGACGTTGCCCGGGTGGACGCGCGGGCACGTCCTGGCCCACGTCACGGACGCCGGGCGCGCGCTGGCGGACCTGGTGGAGCACGCCGTGCGCGGGGTGCTGATCCCGCTGTACGACCCGGCGACGCACGACCGCGACGGCATCATCGAGGCGACCGCGGGCCGGACCGCCGACGAACACCGCAGCGCCCTGCGCGAGCACTCCGAACGGCTGGAAGTCGCGTGGAGCCGGGTCGCCGACTGGGACCAGCCGGTGAACTACCGCGACGGCAAGCTGTCCAGCACGGTGTTCGCGCGCTGGCGCGAGGTCTGGATCCACGCCGTCGACGTCGGAGCCGCGACGCCGGCCGACTGGCCGGGCGACTTCTGCGAACACGCCGTGGACTTCCTCAAGGAACGCCTGCCGCACGACGCGATCGTCACCGGGCCGCCGCGCGCGCTCGCCGGGTGGCTGTCCGGAAGGGACACCGGCGACGGCCTCACCGGCGACCTGCCGGAGCTGGGCCCGTGGCCGGGCGGGCGCCCCCGGAGCGGGGACGCCCGCTGAGCCGCTAGGCGTTGAGCTTCGGCAGGACTTCCTTGCCGAAGGTGCTCAGGAACTCGTCCTGGTTGCGGCCCACGTTGTGGATGTAGATCCGGTTGAAGCCGGCGTCGACGTACTTCTGCAGCGCCGCGCGGTGCACGTCCGGGTCGCTCGAGACGACCATGCGGCCCTCGAAGTCCTCGCGCCGCACCAGCTTCGCCATCTGCGCGAAGTCGAACGGCGAGCGGACGTCGGCCTTCGGGAACTTCATGCCGCCGTTGGGCCACTGGTCCAGGGCGTTGGCCCAGGCCGTCTCGTCGTCCTCGGCCCACGACAGGTGCACCTGCAGCAGCTTCGGCATCGAGTCCGGGTCCTTGCCGGCCTTCTTCGCACCCTGGTTGAAGTTGTCCACGATCCCGGCCAGCTTGTCGATGGACGCGCCGGGCGTGATCAGGCCGTCGGCCAGCTCACCGGTCTTGCGGGAGGTGTACGGGCCCGCGGAGGCGATGTAGACGGGCGGCGGCGGGCCGTCGGGCAGTGTCCACAAGCGCGTGTTGTGCAGCTTGAAGAACTCGCCCGAGTGCTTGACGTCCTTGCCGGTGAACAGCTTCCGGATGATCTCGAGGGCCTCGAACATCCGCCGGACCCGCTCCGGGGCCTCCGGCCAGTAGCCGCCGACGATGTGCTCGTTGAGGGCCTCGCCGGAACCGATGCCCAGCCAGGTCCGGCCCGGGTAGGTCGCCTCGAGGGTGGCCGCGGCCTGCGCGACCATCGCCGGGTGCAGCCGGAACGACGGGCACGTCACGCCCGGGCCGAGGTCACCGGTCGTGTTCTCGGCCAGCGACGCCAGCACGCTCCACACGAACGAGGCCTCACCCTGCTGGGGCACCCACGGCTGGAAGTGGTCGGCGGCCATCTGGCCGGAGAACCCCTGCTCCTCGGCCAGCTTCGCCAGCCGGATCGACTCCCGCGGCGAGAACTGCTCCAGCGCCGCGGCGAGACCGATTTGCACTTCACTCACGCGTCCTGCTCCTTCATCTTGATCCTCTCCCGCCATCGAACCACGATCACCGGTGCGCCGCCGCCACCTCGGCGAGCTCGTCGAGCGCCTTGAGCGTCTCGGCCTCCGGCAGGGTCTCCAGCATGAACGTGTAGCGCTCGGCGCCCGCGTCGCGGAAGCCGTCGATCACCTTGGCCTTCGTATCGCCGCCGAAGACGGCGAACTGGACGTCTTCGCGGCCCTCGGCGTTCAGCCGCTCGCGAACCTTCTTGGCCTCGTCGAAGTGCAGGTTCCCGCGCAGCAACCAGCCGTCGCCGTACTTGATCAGCCGCTTGATCGCGGCCTCGCTCTCGCCGCCGATGTAGATCGGCGGGTGCGGCTTGTGGACCGGCTTCGGCCAAGCGTAGATGGGGTCGAAGTCGACGTGCTCGCCGTGGAACTCGGCCTCGTCCTTCGTCCAGATCTCCTTGAGCGCGGCCAGCTGCTCGTCGATCAGCGCGCCACGGGTCGTCGGGTCGGTGCCGTGGTTGGCCATCTCCTCGCGGTTCCAGCCGACGCCGACGCCGAACAGCGCGCGGCCGTCGGAGATCAGGTCGAGCGAGGCGACCTCCTTGGCGGTGTGGATCACGTCACGCTGGATCAGCAGCGCGATGCCGGTGCCGAGCAGCAGCTCCGACGTCGTGGTCGCGGCCGCGGTGAGCGCCACGAACGGGTCGAGGGTGCGCTTGTACTTCTCCGGCAGGTCGCCGCCGCCCGGGTACGCGCTGTCGCGGCTCACGGGGATGTGCGAGTGCTCGGCCAGGAACAGCGAGTCGAACCCGCGCTCCTCCAGTGCGGCGCCCAGCACGTCCGGCCGGATGCCCTCGTCGGTCACGAACGTCGAGATCCCGAATTTCATACCAACGACTACCCCTCGCTCCGCCGCCGTATTCCCCGGGTTGACAGCCGGCCACCGACCGTCGCACGATGGAGTTATCTCATCATACGTTGAATAAGGGGGCAAGGATGACGAATCCGGGCACGAGCGCCGAAGATCTCGACTTCGAGCAGGCCTACCGCGGCGCCACCCCGATCGGGCGGAAGATGCCGTGGGACCTCGGCGCGCCGCAGCCGCTGGTGGTCGCGCTGGCCGACGCCGGCGGGTTCACCGGCGAGGTGCTCGACATCGGCTGCGGACTCGGCGACAACTCCGGGTTCCTCGCCTCGCGCGGGCTGAGCGTCACCGGATTGGATGGCGCGCCGTCGGCCGTGGAGCAGGCCCGCACCCGCGCCCCGGGAGTCACCTTCGCCGTGGCCGACGCGACAAAGCTCGAAGGCTACGAAGGCCGCTTCGACACGGTGCTCGACAGCGCGCTCTACCACTGCCTGAGCGAGGACGCGCGGCGCGAATACCTGGCCGCGCTGACCCGCGCGACCCGCCCGGGCGCACGGCTGCACCTCTTCTGCTTCTCGCAGGAGGTGCCGAACGCGTTCCCGGCGCCGTACCTGATCAGCGAGGCGAACCTGCGCGAGACCGTCGGCAAGGACTGGACGATCGAGCGGCTCGAGCCCGCCGTCTACACGACCGCGTTCGACGCGCGGGAGCTGCAGGCCAGCGTCCAGGCGTTCCTCGACCCCTCGGCCGACACGTCCGCGCTGGCCGGCCTGGACACCGACGCGGACGGGCGCGTGCTGGTACCGGTCTGGCAGCTGACGGCGGTCCGCAGCTGACCCGTCAGACGTTGCGGCGGTACTGGCCGCCGACCTCGAAGAACGCTTCCGTGATCTGGCCCAGCGAACAGACGCGGGCCGCGTCCATCAGGACGCCGAACAGGTTGCCGCCGCGGGTGGCCGCCTCGCGCAGGGCCTTGAGGGCCTGCTGGGCGTCTTCCTTGTGGCGGTGCTGGAAGTCCGACAGCCGGTCCAGCTGGGACTTCTTCTCGTCCTCGGTCGCGCGGGCGAGCTCGACCTCGATGTCGTCCTCGCCCGCGCGCGGGTTGCGGAACGTGTTGACGCCGATGATCGGCAGCGAGCCGTCGTGCTTCTTGCGCTCGTACAGGATCGACTCGTCCTGGATCTTGCCGCGCTGGTAGCCGGTCTCCATCGCGCCGAGCACGCCGCCGCGCTCGGAGATGCGGTCGAACTCGACCAGCACCGCTTCCTCGACCAGGTCGGTCAGCTCGTCGACGACGAACGAACCCTGCAGCGGGTTCTCGTTCTTCGACAGGCCCCACTCCTTGTTGATGATCATCTGGATGGCCATCGCGCGGCGCACCGACGACTCCGACGGCGTGGTGACCGCCTCGTCGAACGCGTTGGTGTGAAGTGAGTTCGCATTGTCGTAGAGCGCGCACAGCGCCTGCAGCGTGGTGCGGATGTCGTTGAAGCTCATCTCCTGCGCGTGCAGCGACCGCCCGGACGTCTGCACGTGGTACTTGAGCTTCTGCGACCGCTCGTTCGCGCCGTAGCGCTCCTTCATGGCCACGGCCCAGATCCGCCGCGCCACCCGGCCGAGCACCGTGTACTCCGCGTCCATGCCGTTGGAAAAGAAGAACGACAGGTTCGGCGCGAAGTCGTTGATGTCCATCCCGCGCGCCAGGTACGACTCGACGTAGGTGAAGCCGTTGGACAACGTGAACGCCAGCTGCGAGATCGGGTTCGCCCCGGCCTCGGCGATGTGGTAGCCGGAGATCGACACCGAGTAGAAGTTGCGGACGCCGTGTCCGATGAACCACTCCTGGATGTCGGCCATCATCCGGAGGCTGAACTCGGTGGAGAAGATGCAGGTGTTCTGACCCTGGTCCTCCTTGAGGATGTCGGCCTGCACCGTGCCGCGCACGTTCTTGAGCGCCCACTCGCGCAGCTCGGCGGTCTCGGCCTCGGAGGGATCGCGCCCGTGCTCGGCCTTGAACGCCTCGACGCGCTGGTCGATCGCGGTGTTGAGGAAGTAGGCCAGGATCGTCGGCGCCGGGCCGTTGATCGTCATCGACACCGACGTGTTCGGCGCGGTCAGGTCGAAGCCGTCGTAGAGGACCTTCATGTCCTCGAGCGTCGCGATGGACACGCCCGAGGTGCCGACCTTGCCGTAGATGTCGGGGCGGGTGTGCGGGTCGTGGCCGTAGAGCGTCACCGAGTCGAACGCCGTCGAGAGACGCTTGGCCTCGGAGTCGGCCGAGAGCATCTTGAACCGGCGGTTGGTGCGGAACGCGTCACCCTCGCCGGCGAACATGCGGGCCGGGTCCTCACCATCGCGCTTGAACGGGAAAACCCCCGCGGTGTAAGGGAAGTAGCCGGGCAGGTTCTCGCGGCGGAGGAACGACAGCAGCTCGCCCGACTCGGCGTACCGCGGCAGGGCGACGCGCGGGACGCGGTTGCCGGACAGCGTGTCGCGCCACAGCTGGGTGCGCAACTCCTTGTCGCGGATCTTCACGACCAGCTCGTCCTGGCGGTATTCCTCGGCCAGCGAGCGGAAGCGTTCGAGCAGCTCGGTCGCTTCGCCGTCCACATCGGACTTCGCGGTGGCGAGCAGCCCGTCGAGAGCGTCGGTCGACGCGTCCACCTTGGCCAGTTCCTCACGGGCGGTCGTCAGCGCCTCGTGCTTGCGGATCGCCGCGACCTGCTTCTCCGTCGTCGCGTGGTACCCGCGGACGGTCTCGGCGATGTCGGCCAGGTAGCGGGCCCTGGTGCCCGGGATGACGGTGCTCGCGTCCGTCGAGACCTTGCCCTCGACCTGCGGCAACGTCCCGGCCGAGACGGTCAGGCCGCGCTCGGCGAGCAGGCCCCGCAGCTGCTGGTACAGCGCGGTGACGCCGTCGTCGTTGAACTTCGCCGCGCTCGTGCCGTACACCGGCATGTCGTCCGGGCCGGACTCGAACGCCTCGCGGTTGCGCACCAGCTGGCGGGCGACGTCGCGGCGGGCGTCCTCGGCGCCGCGGCGCTCGAACTTGTTGATCGCGACGACGTCGGCGAAGTCGAGCATGTCGATCTTCTCCAGCTGCGACGCGGCGCCGAACTCCGGCGTCATCACGTACAGCGACTGGTCCACGAAGTCGACGATCCCGGCGTCACCCTGGCCGATGCCCGGCGTCTCGACGATCACCAGGTCGAAGCCGGCGGCCTTGCACGCCAGGATGGACTCGCTCAGGCCGGCCGGGATCTCACCGGACGTCGTCCGGGTGGCCAGCGAGCGGAAGTACACCGGAGAGCCGTCCAGGCAGTTCATCCGGATCCGGTCGCCGAGCAGCGCGCCGCCGCCCTTGCGCCGCGACGGGTCGACCGCGAGCACCGCGATCCGCAGCTTGTCCTCCTGGTCCAGCCGAAAGCGCCGGATCAGCTCGTCGGTGAGCGACGACTTGCCCGAGCCGCCGGTGCCGGTGATGCCGAGGACCGGCACCTCCCGCTTGGCCGCGGCTTCGGTGATCCCGGTCAGCACGTCGCCGGACAGGCGTTCGGCCTGCAGCTGCGTGATGACGCGGGAGAGCGCTGCGACGTCCCCGGACAGCACCTTGTCGAGGGCCGGGCCGTCGGCCGCCAGATCGACGTCGCAGGCCTTGATCATCATGTTGATCATGCCCGGCAGGCCCATCTCGTAGCCGTCTTCGGGCGAGAAGATCCGGGCGACGCCGCGCGAGTGGAGCAGGTCGATCTCCTCGCGCACGATCACCCCGCCCCCGCCGCCGAAGACCTTGATGTGACCGGCGCCGCGCTCGCGCAGCAGCTCGACCAGGTAGGAGAAGTACTCGACGTGCCCGCCCTGGTAAGCCGAGATGGCCACCCCCTGGACGTCTTCGGCGATGGCCGCGGTGGCCACCTCGTCGACCGACCGGTTGTGGCCGAGGTGCACGACCTCCGCACCCTGCGACTGCAGGATCCGCCGCATGATGTTGATCGACGCGTCGTGGCCGTCGAAGAGGCTCGACGCCGTGACGAACCGGACGGGGTGCGCGGGGCGGTACAGCTCACTGCTCATCCCTCCAAAATACTTTGACTTCCTACTATTGGAAACCCGACGGCCGGTGACGCGGGTCTCACGGCGGCTCGAGCGAACCTTGACAACCGCCAGCTGGACGCTATGTTTAACCAATCCCTTAATTAACAAGGTGCTGAAATGACTGCTGCCACCGATCACCTGAGCCGCACGTTCTCGGCGCTCGCCGACCCGACGCGGCGCGCCATCCTCGCCCGGCTGTCCGCCGGCGAGGCGACGGTCAACGAGCTCGCCGGGCCGCTGCCGATGAGCCTGCCCGCGGTGTCCCGGCACCTGAAGGTGCTGGAACAGGCCGGGCTGATCACCCGCGGCCGCACCCGCCAGTGGCGGCCCTGTCGGCTCGAGGGGAAACCGCTGGAGGACGTCGCCGACTGGGTGGCCGCCTACCGCCGGTTCTGGGAGGGCGGCTTCGACCGCCTCGACGAGCACCTGCGGGAGCTGCGGAAAGGAGCCGGAGGTGCCTGACTCCGCACTGACCATCACCCGCGTCTTCGACGCGCCCCGCGAGCTCGTGTTCACGGCGTGGACCGACCCGGACCACCTGGCGAGCCGGCTGGGCCCCAGCGGGTTCACCGGGTGCGCCGTCACCCTCGACACCCGCGAACGCGACGGCTGGACCTCCAGCTTTGCCGACCTGGCCGGCTCCTTCCCCACCCGACGAGAGGAAACCCGATGACCGCGATCGTCTCCCCGCAGGAATGGCAGGCCGCGCGCGACGCGCTCCTGGTCAAGGAGAAAGAGCACATGAAGGCGGCCGACGCCCTCGCCGCCGAACGCCGGCGCCTGCCGATGGTCCGCTTCGACGCGACCTACCCCTTCGACAGCGCCGACGGGAAGGTCAGCCTGCTCGACCTGTTCGAGGGCCGCCGCCAGCTGATCGTCTACCACTTCATGCTGCACCCGGGCGACGAAGCGGGCTGCCCGGGCTGTTCGCTGCTGGTCGACAACCTGCCGCACCTGGCCCACCTGCACGCCCGCGACGTCACGTTCAAGGTCGTCGCGCCGGCGACGCTGCCCGAGATCGAGCGGTACCGGACGCGCATGGGCTGGGACGTGCCGTGGGTGTCCGCGCACGGCACGAGCTTCACCGAGGACTGCGGGGTCGGCGCGGGCTTCGGCGTCAGCGTCTTCCTGCGGGAGGGCGACGACGTCTTCCGCACGTACTTCACCACCGGCCGCGGCGGCGAGGTGTTCCTGGCGTCGCACCGCTACCTCGACGTCACCCCGCTCGGCCGGCAGGAGGCCTGGGAAGAGGAGAGCCACGGCGACGACGCGCCCAGCTCCTGGTGGCGCCGTCACGACGAATACTGAGAGCTCCGGGCGCGCTTCAGCGCCGCGACGCCGGGCCCGGGGCACTCCCCCGGGCCCTGACGGCGTCAGCGCGCGTTGGCCGCCCGCAGTGCGATCCACTGCCGCATCGCGTACTCGACCAGCGTGATCAACGTCTGCTTCGTCGACTCCCGGTCCCGGGCGTCGCAGCGGACGATCGGGATGTTCGGGTCGATCGACAGCGCCTCGCGGACGTCGTTGATGTCGTGCTCCAGTACGCCGTCGAACGTGTTCACGCCGACGATGTAGGGCAGCCCGCGGTCCTCGAAGAAGTCGATCGGCGCGAACGAGTCCGCCAGCCTGCGGGTGTCGGCCAGGATCACCGCGCCGATGGCGCCGCGGACCAGGTCGTCCCACATGAACCAGAACCGCTGCTGCCCGGGCGTGCCGAACAGGTAGAGGATCAGGTCCGCGTCCAGCGACACCCGGCCGAAGTCCATCGCGACGGTGGTCGTCGACTTGTTCGGCGTCTGGTCGAGGTTGTCGATGCCGCGGCTCGCGTCGGTCATCATCGCCTCGGTGGTGAGCGGAACGATCTCCGACACCGACCCGACGAACGTCGTCTTCCCCGCGCCGAAGCCGCCCGCCACCACGATCTTGGCGGATGTCATGGTCGGGGGCGCGGTTTCCCGCGGTGCCTTAAAGCCGACGGAGTCCACTCAAAACCCTTTCCATCAACACCAGATGTGCCTCGGCGCCGTCATTGCCCGTTATCGTCTTGTGCACCGTGACCAGCCCCGCGTCCGCCGCGTCGCTGATCAGCACCCGGGCCACGCCCAGAGGCACCCGCATCACCGACACGATCTCGGCGACCGAACGGGGGGTCCGGCACTCTTCCATGATCGAGACGCACTCGATCTGCTCCGCGGCAACCTCGGGGAAGCCACCGGTAGCGTAGTCCCTCGCGGAGACCAATGTCTCCAGCTCCAGGGCGTAGTTTGCCCGAGTGCGTCCGCCGGTCAGCGCGTAGGGCCGGACAATCGCCGTCTGATCCTCGGGTGAGGGCGCCTGCTCGAACACCGCGGGCATCACGAACTCGCCGCTGGGTGGGCCCGGATCGAACAAACCCCCTGGTCGGGGGCCGTCCGAGTCGGTACTGCCGGGTGGAGAGACTAAAGAGGTCACTCGATCTCCTTGGTCGGCCGACGGCGCTGGTGACGCCGGCGGTTCCGCGACCGCGTGCGCACCGGCGGCCGGGGGTGGCGGGGACTCCTTGCCCTTCTTGCGCTTCCGGCGGGCACGGCCGGAATCCAGGGAGAACCCGTTGAAGACGTCGGCAAAAGTGCCGTCGCCTCCGTGACCGGGGGCCTCCGCCTCCGGGGGTTCGCCGGCAGATCCGGACCCCGTGCTCATCGCGCCATCATCCCACCGGTTCGCCGATCAGGGACCCACCCGAACCCTGGAGCTGGGCGCGCAGCTCCGGGGTCAGGATCTGGCCGACCCGGTCGACGAGCATCGTCATTTCGTACGCGACCTGGCCGATGTCGCAGTTGGGGGCGGCGAGCACGGCCAGGCAGGATCCGTCGCTGATCGACATCAGCACCATGATCCCCAGCTCCATCTCCACCACCGTCTCGTTCACCGCGCCGGCCTCGAAGCACCGTGCGGCGCCCTGAGTCAGGCTGACCAGTCCCGACGCGACCGCGGCGAGCTGGTCGGCCCGGTCGAGCGGAAGCCGGTTCGACGCGGACAGCAGCAGGCCGTCCGCCGAGACGACCACCGCGTGCGCCACGCCGGGTACTCGCTCGGCGAAGTCGTTGACCAGCCAGCCGAACTGATTCTGCGTCGGCTGAGCGCTACTCGGCGAGGTCATTCACCCTCCAGTGTCTCGTGGTTCGTCTCGGTCGCCCGAGCGTTGCGGTGGCGTCCGCGCTCGATGCCCTGCTGGAAACTGCGCAGGCGACCGCGCACGTCGTGTGCGTCGCGTTGTGGTCGGGGGGCCGCGGCCCCGATGGGCGGTGCGGCGCTGCCCGGGAGCAGCTGCTCCCCGCGGCGGCGCCGGGGCAATCCTGCCGAAGTGAACGTGGCGGGTGCCGACTGGGACACCGCTTGCACGGTCCGCCAGCCTTCGTCCGAGCCGAAGTTCCACTCCGCCGTCGCCTCCAGGGCGGCGTCTTCCCGGCGGGACGTCGGAGTCTCCTCCGGCGGCTCGGATGCCGGGCCGGACCGCCGGCTCGGCAGCGCCGGGGGTGGCTGGTCCTGGAAGGCGGGGTGTCCGCCCTGCTGGGGCAGCTCCTGCTGGTCCGGTTGGTGTTGCCCGGATTGCTGCTGTCCGGGCCGGCCCGGGTGTTGCCCGGGCTGCGGGAACGCCGACGGCTGCCGGTAGGCCCCCGGCGGCTGCTCCTGGAACGGACGGCCCGGCCCCGGCTGCGGCGGCATCGGCGGCTGCCCGCCGAACTGCCGCGGCAGGGAGAACTGCCCGGAGCCGGGCTGCCG
Organism: Amycolatopsis sp. cmx-8-4; assembly: GCF_046548675.1. Taxonomy (NCBI): domain Bacteria; kingdom Bacillati; phylum Actinomycetota; class Actinomycetes; order Pseudonocardiales; family Pseudonocardiaceae; genus Amycolatopsis; species Amycolatopsis sp. cmx-8-4. The sequence goes on along the minus strand of NZ_JAEBDZ010000005.1, from coordinate 342,191 downwards.
GTACGCCTGCGGTCCACCAGGCTGGTGCGGCCCCGACGGCCGGGGTTGCCGGTCGCCGGGCTGCTGGTAGGCCGAGGGCGGCCGGAACTCCTGCTGCCCGCCGGGCTGGTACGCGCCCGGCCGGGACGGGTCGCCGGGCTGCCCGTCGGGCGGCTGGAAGGCCGCCCGCTGCGGCGCCGACGGCCGGGAACCGGGGTAGGGCCCCGCTTCCGGTCCACCGGGCTGCGGGAACTGCGGTCCGTCGGGCTGCTGCTGCTCGGCCTGCTGACCCGGCTGCGGCCCGCCGAACTGGTGGAGCGCCGACGGCTGGACCGGCTGCGGCCCACCGGAATACCGCGCCGCGGCCGGCCGGTCCGGCTGCTGGGAGTCGGGCTGCTGTTGGCCCGGCTGTCGCAGCCCGTTCACCTGGTTCGGCTTCGGCAGGCCGTTCGGCTGCTGCCGGCCCGGCTGCGAGAGACCGTTCTGCTGCCCAGGCTGCGGCTGGCCGTTCGACCGGCCCGACCACTGCTGCGCCTGCTGCGGCAGACCGTTCGACTCGGCCGGTTGCCGCTCGTCCGGCTCGAGCGAGCCGTTCGACTTGTCCTCGCCGGCCTGCGGCAAGCCGTTCTGCCGGCCCGGCCGCGCGTCGGGCTGGTCCTGCTGAAGGGCCTCCGCCTGCGACAGCGCGTCCTGCTGCTCGCTGCCGGACTCCGCACTCTGGGCCGCCGCGGCTTCGCGGGCTTCCTGGCGACCTCGGGTCACGCCCTGCTGGAAGCTGCTCAGGCGGCCGCGGACGTCCGCCGGGTCGCGGACCGGGAGGTCCGAACCCGCCGGGGCCGGTGAGGCGAAGGCCGCCGGGCTGGAGGTCGCGCTGCCCGGCATGAGCTGCTCGCCGCGGCGGCGGCGCGGGAGGCCCGCGTCGGTGAACGCCGTCGGCTCGGCCTTCGTGACCGCCTGGACCGTGCGGAACTCTTCGTCGCTCGCGAAGTCCCAGCTGCGGCCCTCCGGCTCGGCGGCCGGCTCCTCTTCGGGCGCCGATTCCTCGTCGGCGACGGACTCCTCGTCGACGACCGGTGTCGCGGCGGCCGGCACCGGCTTCCCGGCGGCGGGCTTCTCAGTAGCGGTCTTCTCGGCGGCCGGCTTCTCAGTGGCCGGCTTCTCCGCGGGCTTGTCCTCGCGGAACCACGCGGACAGCATCTCGTCGAAGATCGGCGTCGTCTCGGAGCGGTCCGGCGCCGGGGCGGGCGCGGGCTTGGCCGCCGGGGACGGCTTCCCGGTCGCGTGCCGCCACCAGTCGCTGAGCGTGGTCTCGTTGGCGGAGAACAGGTCCTTGCCCGAGGGCAGGTCGTCGTGGCGCGGCGGCTGCGGCACCGGCAGCACCGCGGGCAGGGTCGGCCGCGGCGGCGGGGCCGGGTCGTCCTTCGGGATCGGGGCGAACAGGTCCGTCCCCGAGATCTCCAGGTCCGTCGGCGGCCGCTCGGCGCCGGGGCCGTGCCCGTTGGCCAGCCCGGCGAGGTCGCTGGCCGACGGCCACCGCTCCTCCCCCATCGGCGGCTGCTGCGGGACGACGACCGGCTGCGGGCGGGAGCTGCCGTTGACCTGGCGGCGCGGCAGCATGCCGGCCGAGCCCAGCGGCGACTGCTGCACCGTGCCGATCTGGCCGGTCAGCGGACCGTCGGTCACCGGCATCACCAGCTCCGCCGGGACGACGACGGTGGCCCGGACGCCGACGATGTCCTTGCCGCCGTGCAGCGACACCCCGATCCGGTGGCGGCTGGCCAGCCGGCCGACCACGAACAGGCCCATCCGGCGTGACGTCGCCAGGTCGACCGACCCGGCCTCGGTCAGCCGGGTGTTCGCCTCGGCGACCTCGGCCTCGTTCATGCCGATGCCCTTGTCGAGGATGTCGATGTTGAGCGAACCGTCGTCGCCCAGCCGCGACGCCACCGTCACCGACGTCTCCGGCGCGGAGAACGCGGTCGCGTTGTCCAGCAGCTCGGCGACCAGGCGCATCAGGTCGCTCGCGGCGTACCCGACGATCCGTGCCGGGGGCGGCGGCTGCACCTGGACCCGTTGGTACTGCTCGATCTCCGACACCGCGGCGCGGAGCATGTCGGTGGTGCCGACCGGCTTGCCGGAGCGGCGGCCCGGCTCGGCGCCGGAGAGGACCATCAGGTTCTCGTTGTTGCGCCGCATGCGGGTGGCGAGGTGGTCGAGCTGGAACAGCGTCGCCAGCTGGTCGGCGTCCTCTTCGTCGCGCTCCAGCTGCTCGATCAGCTGCAGCTGCCGCTGCACCAGGCTCTGGCTGCGCCGGGACAGGTTGACGAACACGCTGCCGTAGCCGGTGCGCATCGCGGCCTGCTCGGTCGCCAGCCGCAGCGCCTGGTGGTGCACCTTGTCGAAGGCGCGCGCCACTTCGCCGACCTCGTCGTCGGTGCGGATCGGCACCGGCGTGACGTCCGTGCCCTGCGCGCGGCCTTCCTGGATGTTGCGGACGGCTTCGGGCAGCGCGGTCTCGGCGACGTCGAGCGCGCTGCGGCGCAGCACCTTCAGCGAGCGCAGCAGCTGGCGGGTGATGAGGAAGACGACCGCGACGGCGAGCACCAGCGCGGCGAACAGCAGCACCGCGAGCAGGCCCGCGCCGCTGCTGGCCTCCTCGACCATCGACGACGACGTGTCCGACGCCTGCGTGCCGAGCCGGTCGGCGACCTGGGCGATCTGCGCCCGCATCGCCGTGGACGCGATGTTCCAGTCGGTCGCGGAGAGGGCGCGGAAGGCGGCCCGCGCGGAGTCGGGCTGCGCGCCGAGCACGGACTCGACCATCCGGGCGCGGCTCTGCGCGTCGGTGCCTTCGGCGATCGCCGAGAAGTCGCGCTGCAGCGCGTCGCCCGCCGCGGCCCGGAAGTCGACGAGCCGGTCGGCCAGCCGCAGCTCGGCGGCGCGGAGGGTGGCCAGCTCGCTCGGCGAGAGCGCGCCGCGGTTGATGCCGTAGGACACCATCGCCTGGCTGAGCGACACCTGCTCGCCCGCGACGAGCAGCTCGTGCAGCCCGGCGGGCGTGCCGCCGAGGGTGCCGTCGCCGGCGCCGGCGGTGGCCGCGGTGTCGAGGCCGATCAGCGCGCCGGTGACCCCGGAGTACGCGGTGACGGCCTGGCCCGGGTCGAGCTGGCCGCCGTCGACCTGACGGCGGAGGAAGTCGAGGTTGTTGACCTGCGCGGTGGCCGCGCCCGCCGCCCCGGCCACGCCGGGCTCGATGGCGGACCCGCGGGCCTGCGCGTCGGTGAACGGGCCGACCGCGGCGTCGGTCGCCTTGCGGGCCGTCGCCAGCTCGGGCGTGCCGCCGACGGTGCCGTCGGTCAGCATCGCCGCCGTGACCGTGCGTTCCTGTTGCAGCGCGCTGGTGAGCGCGCGCACCTGGACGCCGAGCGCGACGAGCCGGTCGAGCCGCTGGTAGTCGTCCGAGCGGCCGACCTGGCCGGCGATCGTCGTGATGCCGAGCACCATCGCGAGGACGATGGGCACGACGGTGACGGCCGAGAGCTTGACGGGGAGGCTCCAGTCGCGCCAGCGCACGAGCGCCCGCAAGACGGCCTTCCCCTTCGACCGCCGGGGTGCTCGGCCGAGCAGTTCCCCGACGGGCACCTGACCTTCTCCTGCAACGGTCACGTGAGTGACTCCCTGTCCGGCGTCATGGATCCGCGTCGGCCGCACGGCGTCCCGGCTCGCGGCGTTCCGGCGGGCGGTCGTGCCGCCGCCGCCCAGCCGCTCCCCGGGCCCCCTCGCACGTCCCCGGCTGCCCCTCCGGCCGCGCGCAGCGAGCACCGTCCCGGCGTCCCGTTCCCGGGACTCTGCACGTGCACGGCGCAAGTTGCGGTCTGCACGGTCGTCGAGATCAACTTAATCGGTGCCAATCGGATCGCTGCGGTCAGCTGGGCCAAAGAATCGTACCCCCGCGGCCCGGCCGGTCAATTGTGTTCCCGACTCGGGCCCTGACCTGCGAAAAGTACTTTCCGGCCCGGTAGTGGGCTGACTCATTCTGCACGGCCGGGGCGGAAGAGGGAATTCCGGTTACCGGACGCGGCAGTGGTGAGCGTCCGGCCGTCACCCGATTAGCCCACCTGGCGGACTAAGTTCCCTCGGACGATCTACACTCCGTACCCCCATCGAGTGGGTCAAGTCTCAATGTGTGCCCGATGTTGTGGCATTCCGGCCGACCGTCGCTCGACCTGGTGATTCCATTCGGGAGCCCGGCTGACCAGTAGATCCTCTCCGCCACGCCCGCACCGGGGTGACCCTCTCCGAGGCGACCCGAGACCCTCATGACTACTCCAGGTGACACGTCTTGACGACTGTCCAGCACGGTTAGCCCGTTTGCCGCAGCTACCGCTAAGTAGGACAGCGCGGCGTCACAATTCTTTCCTCATTGTGGGTAACCCGTCCGCGAACTCGACGAAGTCCGGGTTTCGACATTTTCGACAAGAAAACGAATACCGCGCCGCGGTGACCCGCAAACGACCCGGCGCCTTTTCGGGCAGCCGGACGGCGTAGTTACGATGTGCGCTTCGCAGTCCGCAAGGGCGGCCCGGTGCCCTGCTCGCAGGGGCCAGTAGCCCCGCCGCCACGGAAGGCTTTCTGCCGGAGGCAACCCATGTACGACGTCGCGCGCCCCGCGACGGGCAACGCCCTGGAAGAGACCGGCCAGATGCCGGCCCTGTTCACCGGGGATCACCCGTCCGATGGCCGGCACGGCCAGCACCGCCAGCCCCGTCCCCGCTCGGGTCCCGACTACGCCGGGATCCAGGCCGGCCGTGAGTTCACCGCCCTGCGCCGGCGGTTCCGCGGGTTCGTCTTCCCGATGAGCCTCGCCTTCTTCGCCTGGTACATGACCTACGTGCTGCTGGCCGCCTACGCGCACGACTTCATGAGCACCAAGGTGTTCGGCCAGGTCAACGTCGGCATCCTGCTCGGCATCGGCCAGTTCGCCAGCACCGCGCTCGTGACCTGGCTCTACCTGCGCTACGCGCGCACCCAGCTCGACCCGCGGGTGGCCGAGCTGAGGGCCCGCGAGGGCCTGACCGAAGGGACCCCCCGATGACGACACCGACGGCAGTGACCGTGCTCGCCGCGGGTGTGCCCGCCAGCGACCCGATCGTCAACACCGCCGTGTTCGCCCTGTTCGTGGCGATCACGCTGTACGTCGTCTACCGGGCCAGCTCCCGGAACTCCTCGACGTCGGACTACTACGCCGCGGGCAGCGCGTTCACCGGCCGCCAGAACGGCATCGCGCTGTCGGGCGACTTCCTGTCGGCGGCGTCGTTCCTCGGCATCGCCGGCGCCATCGCGATCCACGGCTACGACGGCTTCCTCTACTCGATCGGGTTCCTCGTCGCGTGGCTGGTGGACCTGCTGCTCATCGCGGAGCTGCTGCGCAACACCGGCCGGTTCACGATGGGCGACGTGCTGAGCTTCCGGATGAAGCAGCGCCCGGTCCGCGCCGCCGCGGCGACGTCGACCCTGGTCATCTCGTTCTTCTACATGCTGGCGCAGATGGCGGGGGCCGGCGGCCTCGTGGCGCTGCTGCTCAACGTGCACTCCAAGCTCGGCCAGGCGCTGGTGATCGGCGTCGTCGGCCTGATCATGGTGCTGTACGTGCTGGTCGGCGGGATGAAGGGCACCACGTGGGTGCAGATCATCAAGGCGGCCATCCTGCTGATGTGCGGCGTGCTGCTGACGGTGTTCCTGTTCGGCAAGTTCGGCTTCGGGTTCTCGAACCTGCTGTCCTCGGCGGCCGAGAACAGCCCGCTCGGCGACAAGCTCCTCGAGCCGGGCGGCTCGTACGGCAAGAACGGCACCACCAAGCTCGACTTCGTGTCCCTGGCGCTGGCCCTGGTCCTCGGCGCGGCGGCCCTGCCGCACGTGCTGATGCGCTTCTACACCGTGCCGAACTCGCGGGAGGCCCGCCGCTCGGTCGTCTGGGCGACGGCCTGCATGTTCGTGTTCTACCTGTGCACGCTGGTGATCGGCTTCGGCGCGGCCGCGCTGGTCGGCGCGGACGAGATCAAGGGCGCCCCGGGCGGCGAGAACTCGGCGGCGCCGCTGCTGGCCCTGCACGTCGGCGGGACGCTGCTGCTCGGCATCATCGCCGCGGTCGCGTTCGCGACGATCCTGGCCGTGGTCGCCGGGCTGACGATCACCGCGTCGGCCTCGTTCGCCCACGACGTCTACGCGAACATCTTCAAGCGCGGCAAGGCCGAACCGGCCGACGAGGTCCGGGTGGCCCGGCTGACCGCGATCGTGGTCGGCGCGCTGGCGATCGTCGGCGGGGTGCTGGCCAACGGCCAGAACATCGCGTTCCTGGTGGCGCTGGCCTTCGCCGTCGCGGCGTCGGCGAACCTGTCGACGCTGCTGTTCTCGTTGTTCTGGAAGCGGTTCAACACCACCGGCACGCTGTGGGGCATCTACGGCGGCCTGACCGCGTGCCTGCTCCTGGTGATCTTCTCCCCGGTCGTGTCGGGTGCCCCCGACTCGATCCTCAAGGGCGTCGACTTCGCCTGGTTCCCGCTGAAGAACCCGGGCCTGGTCTCGATCCCGTTCTCGTTCCTCTGCGGCATCGTCGGCACGCTGGTCGGCAAGCCGAAGGCAGACGAGGAGAAGCACGCCGAGATGGAAGTCCGGTCCCTGACCGGCATCGGCAGCTGAGCTGCTCAACGGCGACCCGGGCGGCCTGCGCCACGCGCGCAGGCCAGCCCCGGCCGGTCAGAGCTTCTGGCCGGCCTTGACCTTGTGCGTCACCTTGCGCTCCACGAGGAACGAGACGAACGGGACGCAGCCGGCCAGCAGCACCAGCACGGTGCCCTTGATCGACCAGCGGGCCTTGATGGCCAGGTCGATGGTCAGCACCAGGTAGATCATGTACAGCACGCCGTGGATCGGCGAGTACACCGCGGACGGCGTCGGGTTGTCGAAGCCGTAGCGCAGCACCATCACGAAACACAGGCCGAGCAGGCCGACGCCGGTGACGTAGGCGGCGGTGCGGAACCGGACCAGGGGGCCGGTGAGCGGGACCGCGGTCTGCGCGGCGCCGTCGGTGCGGGTGGTCATCGGGACGTCCTCACTTTGCGGCCTCACTCTGCGGCCTGCTGGTCGCGGGCGTTCAGCTCGCGCAGGTAACGGTTGTACGCGGCCAGCTCCTCGTCCTCGTCGTCCACCGGCGTCGGCACGCCGGGGCGAGAGCGAGGGGCGGGCACTTCGGCGACGGGGGCCGGTTCTGTGGCCGATTCTGGGGCCGGTTCGGCCGCGGCCTTCTGCCGCAGCTGCCGGATCCGCCAGAACATGAAGGCCGGGAACAGCCCGAACAGCGGCCACTGCAGGACGTAACCGAGGTTCTGGAAGGTGCCGTTCGCCGAGGTGAACCGGTCCCACTGCCACCAGGCGAGCCCGCAGCAGATCAGCAGGCTCACCAGGCACGTCGCGACGATCGCGATCCGGCGGCCCCAGGGGGACCCCGCCGGCGGAGGGGATGCTGGCACGAGGCCCAAGCTAGCACTGGCCGGCTGAGGGGCGGCGATCGACCGCGCCCGGGGTGGCCGGGCTCTCAGCCCAGGTCGGCGGCCCTTTACCGGCCAGTGGGCTCAGCCTTGCCTGGGCTCAGCGTCGCCTGGGGCTCAGCCTTGCTTGCGCACCGACTGGGCGGCCTTGGCGTAGCCGTCGGCCAGGCCGAACACCTTCTGCGCGTACTCGGTCGAGTTGTTGTACGACAGGATGCCCGCCCACCAGCCCGACGGGCTCTGCATGTCACGGCCGCCCGCGCACAGGTAGCGGGCCGCGGCGAGGGCGGCGTCGTCGATCTGCTGCGGGTCGCCGAGGCCGTCGCCGTTGCCGTCGGACGCCCACTTGCGCCACGTGCTGGGGATGAACTGCATCGGCCCGACCGCGCGGTCGACCCCCGCGTCCCCGTCGTAGCGGCCGCCGTCGGTGTCGCCGATGGCCTGGACGCCGGACGAGCCGTCGAGCGGGACGCCGATGATCGGCTTCGACGGCCGGCCGTCCGCGCCGAGCACGGCGCCGGCGTACTGGCCGTGGTTCGACTCGATCCGGCCGATGCCGGCGAGCGTCGCCCACGAGATCTTGCAGTTCGGCTGGTTCGCGCGCATCGCCAGCTCGGCGTTGCCGTAGGCGGTCAGCGCCCGCGCCGGGACGCCGCTGGCCGCGGCGACCTGGCCCGCCCACTGCGAGAGCGTCGCCGATCCGGTGGCGCTGCGGGACTGGGCCTGCGGCGGCGTCTGCGGGTCGGCCCCGCCCGCGACGACGGCGCCGCCGGCCGGGACGACCGACCCCGGGCGGACGTCGGCCGCCTTGACCTGCAGGGCGGGGATCTCGGTGGTGGTCGGGCTCGCCTCGGGCGTCGACGCGCGGGTGACGAGCCAGACGCCGCCACCGGCGACGGCCAGCACGACGAAGACCACGATCAGCCGGGTGAGGACGGCGACGCCCGCGGAGCGCGGTGCCGGGGCAGCGGGGGCGGGCTCGTCGACGGAGTCGATCGGGTCGTCCTCGGTCTTTCCGGTACTCGTGCGCACGAAACTCCGGTCCTCCGGTGTGGTTGTCGACGATCAGTCAACGAGCCCGCGCAGGTTAGCGTTACGCGGGTCATCGAGATCGTCTCACCACACCGGTTCACCCGGCCGAGTGAAAGTCCGCCCCGTCAGGCGGACATCACGGTCAGGCGGACTTCTGCTGCCGCGCGAGCCGCGCCACGCACCAGGCCGGGGCGCTGCCGCGGCGCAGGTGCTGCAGGACGGTCATCGGGCCGAGGCGACGGCTGAGGTCCGACGGCGAGAGACCCGCCGCGCGGTAGTCGAGGGCCCGCTGGTCGAGGGGGCTGATGCCGGCGTCCCACCACTCCTCGGCCTCGGCGACGCCGCCGACCATCTGCCACCAGCCCGCGGCGGCGGTGAGAAGCTCTTCGGGCACTTCCGGCAGCCTGCGGCGCATCGCGTCGAGGTAACCGGGGTCGGCCGCTTCGACCTGGGCCCAGCGGGCGGAACCCGACCGGGCGCGCTGGCCGGGGATGCCCGGGGCCTGTGCGGGGGCGTCGGCCAGCCACGCGGAAGCGATGCGGTCGACCTCCTGCTCCTCGGGGGTCTGCTCGCGCTCGGCGGCCCACTGCCGGATCAACGCGTCCACTCCGGGATCTCCGGTCATCCCTGCCTCCTCATAGGTCCCCGACGGACAGGTCCTGACACCTGTCCCACGCGGCTGCGCCGCAAGCACCAAGTGCACCTTGCTGAGTGGAAACTGCCTGCGTACCGGGGTTCCCGAGGGGTTCGGAGAACCACCTGATCACGCAATGTGAGCACCGTAGGGCCGGGGTGGTCTCCTTCGCCAGACCCCGGCAGGCACGAATTCGCCGACCTGCGCGTTTTCAGACGCAATCCACCCGGATGGTCGAGCGTAGAGCCCGAAATCTGGGATTCGTGACGCTGAGTGATGCGCCGGGCGATGACACGCGCGGTGACCACCGGCGCACCCGATTGCGGCGCCGGTTCACGGGACTGGCCCAGGGTCAGGAAAAAAGCGTCCGGAAGAAGGTGACGATCGCTTCGGCGCCGTCCTTCAGCCACCCGAGCACGCGGTGGACGAAGTCGGCGGACTGCGTGGGCTGGGTGATGAGGAAGAACAGCACGAGCGCGACCACACCCACGATGAGGATCTTCTTCACGCCGCTCGACATGTACTTCCTCCCCGGCTCGCCAACCCGTCCGGGAGTGGCAGGGTCCCTACTCTAGGAGAGGCTTGCCCGGAAGACACCCCGATCAACCCCAGGGAGCCCCGATGACGCGGAACGTGCTGGTCGAGCGGGACGGCGCCGTGACGACGATCACCATCGACCGGCCCGCCGCCCGCAACGCCGTCGACGGCCCCACCGCGGCCGAGCTGGCCGACGCCTTCCGCGCGTTCGACGCCGATCCCGAGGCCGCCGTCGCGGTGCTGACCGGCGCGGGCGGCGCGTTCTGCGCCGGCGCCGACCTCAAGGCCATCGGCACCGATCGGCTGAACCGCACCCACCCGGACGGGGACGGGCCGATGGGCCCGACCCGGATGACGCTCGGCAAGCCGGTGATCGCGGCCGTCCACGGGCACGCCGTCGCGGGCGGCCTGGAGCTGGCGCTGTGGTGCGACCTGCGGGTCGCGGACGCCACCGCGGTGTTCGGGGTCTTCTGCCGCCGCTGGGGCGTCCCGCTGATCGACGGCGGCACCGTGCGGCTGCCGCGGCTGATCGGCCAGTCCCGGGCGATGGACCTGATCCTGACCGGACGGCCGGTCGACGCCACCGAGGCGCTGGCCATCGGCCTGGCGAACCGGCTGGTCCCCGCGGGCGAGGCGGTGCCGGCGGCGCAGGAGCTGGCCCGGCAGCTCGCCGGGTTCCCGCAGGCCTGCCTGCGGGGCGACCGCGCGTCGGCCCTCGGGCAGTGGGGGCTGACCGAGACGGACGCGCTGGCCGCGGAGTTCGGCGCCGCGATGGGCACCGGCGTCCTCGCGGCCGAGGCGGTCGACGGCGCGGCGAAGTTCAGCGGCGGCGCGGGCCGCCACGGCAGCTTCGGCTGAGCTGCTGCCCGCTCCGTGACCGGGCGTGGCTCCACCGGGTGGAACCCAGGCTGTCGCGGCGAATCCGGTCGATCGGCCGATAGGGTCGGCGGATGGACGACGACGTCAGCAGAGTCGCGCTCCGGCCGGTCGCGGAGTCCGATCTCGACCGGCTGGAGCAGCTGACCAACGACCCGGTCGCGGCGGGCGCGCACCAGTGGTTCGGCTGGCACGACCCGGGTTACCTGCGCCGCCGGTGGCGGGAGACCGGGATGCTGAGCGTCGAGACCGGCATGCTGGTGCCCACGCTCGGCGGGCGCCTGCTGGGCTTGGTCTCCTGGCACCGCAGCCGCAGCGGGCCGACGTCGTACTGCTGGAACATCGGGCTGGTGCTGGTCCCCGAGGCGCGCGGCCACGGCCACGGCACGGAGGCCCAGCGCCTGCTCGTCGAGTACCTCTTCGCGCACACGCAGCTCAACCGCGTCGAAGCGACGACCGAGGTCGACAACCGCGCCGAACAGCGGGCGCTCGAGAAGGCCGGCTTCACGCGCGAAGGAGTCCTTCGCGGCTACGGCTTCCGAGACGGCCGGTGGCGCGACAACGTCATGTACTCGGTCGTCCGCTCCGATCTCGCGCGCGACTAGGCGATCGCCCCGGCCTCCCGGAGCGCTCCGAGGTCCGTGACGCCCAGCTCGGCCAGCACCGCTTCGGTGTCGGATCCCTTGGTGCGCGGGGCTTCCGGCGTTTCCGGCGGGGTCCGGCCGAAGCGCGGTGCCGGGGCCGGCTGGACCAGGCCGCCGATCTCGACGAACGTGCCGCGCGCCGCGTTGTGCGGGTGGCCCGCCGCCTCCTGCGGCGACAGCACCGGCGTCAGGCAGGCGTCGGTGCCCTCCGCGCGGGCGACGAGGTCGTCACGCGTGTGCTTGCCGATCGCCTCGGCGACGATCTCGCGCAGCTTCGGCCACTGCGTCTTGTCCACGTGCAGCGGCAGTTCGGCCGGGTCGAGGTCGAGGACCTTGACGAGGTCGCCCCAGAACCGCATCTCGATCGCGCCGACGGCGACGTACTTGCCGTCCGCGGTCTCGTAGGTGTCGTAGAACGGGGCGCCGCCGTCGAGCATGTTGTCGCCGCGGCCGCCGCCCCAGAGCCCGGCCGCGGCCATGCCGTGCAGGCTGGTGGTGAGCAGCGCGGCGCCGTCGACCATGGACGCGTCGACGACCTGGCCCTCGCCTGACGTGTTCCGCTCGTACAGCGCGGCGAGGACGCCCATCGCGAGCAGCAGCCCGCCGCCGCCGAAGTCGCCGACGAGGTTGAGCGGCGGCACCGGCCGCTCCCCCGCGCGCCCGATCGGCTCGAGCGCGCCGGAAATGCCGATGTAGTTGATGTCGTGGCCGGCCGCCGTCGCCAGCGGGCCGTCCTGGCCCCAGCCGGTCATCCGGCCGTAGACCAGCCGCGGGTTGCGGGCGTGCACGACGTCCGGGCCCAGCCCGATCCGCTCGGCGACGCCCGGGCGGAAGCCCTCGATGAGGACGTCGGCGGTGTCGCACAGCTTCAGCACCAGCTCGACGCCTTCGGGCGTCTTGGTGTTGATCCCGACGGTCCGGCGGCCGCGGGCCAGCGGGTCGACCGGCAGGCCGAGCACGTCCTCCCCCGGCGTCGCGCGGTCCACCCGGACCACGTCGGCGCCGAGGTCGGCGAGGATCATCGTGGCGAACGGCCCGGGCGCGAGCCCGGCCAGCTCGACCACCTTCAGGCCGCTGAGCGGACCTGCCTTCATAGCGTGGTTCCCTTCGGAGCGGCTCAGAGCGAGCGGGAGATGATTTCCTTCATGATCTCGCTGGTGCCGCCGAAGATCCGGGAGATCCGGACGTCGGCCCAGGCGCGCGCGATCGGGTACTCGGACATGTAGCCGTAGCCGCCGAAGAGCTGCACGCAGTCGTCGACCACCTTGTTGACCCGCTCGGTGGTCCACAGCTTCGCCATCGCCGCGCCCTGGACGTCGAGCTCGCCCTTGAGGTGGCGTTCGACGCACTGGTCGAGGAACGCCCGCGCGACGGCGGCCTCGGTGGCGGCTTCGGCGAGCTTGAACTTGGTGTTCTGGAAGGAGAAGATCGGCCGGCCGAACGCCGTGCGCTCCTTCGTGTACTCCAGCGTGAGGTCGACCGCCGCCTCCAGCCCGGCCACCGCCGTGACGGCGATGATCAGCCGTTCCTGCGGCAGCTGCAGCATCAGCTGGATGAAGCCCTGGCCCTCGGCGTCGCCGAGCAGGTTGGCCGCGGGCACGCGGACGTCGTCGAAGAACAGCTCGGCGGTGTCCTGGCCCTTGAGCCCGACCTTGTCGAGCACCCGGCCGCGCCGGAAGCCCGGGGTGTCGGTCTCGACGGCGATCAGCGAGACGCCCTGGGCGCCCGCGTCCGGGTCGGTCTTCACCGCGACGACGACGAGGTCGGCGTGGAAACCGTTGGTGATGAAGGTCTTCGCGCCGTTGATGACGTAGTGGTCGCCGTCGCGCACCGCGCGGGTCTTGATGCCCTGCAGGTCCGAGCCGGTGCCCGGTTCGGTCATCGCGATCGCGCCGACCATCTCGCCACTGGCCATCTTCGGCAGCCACTCGCGCTTCTTCTCCTCGGAGCCGTACGCGCTCAGGTAGTGCGCGACGATTCCGTTGTGGACGGTCACGCCCCACGCGCTGTCGCCGGAGCGGGCCTGCTCCTCGTAGAGCACGGCCTCGTGCGCGAACGTGCCGCCGCCACCGCCGTACTCCTCGGGGATGGACAGGCAGAGCAGGCCGACCTCGCCCGCCTTGTTCCACAGCTCGCGGTCGACCTTCTTCTCCGCCGCCCAGCGCTCCTGGTTCGGGACGAGCTCCTTCTGCATGAACGACCGCGAGAGCTCGCGGAGGTCTTCGAGCTCGGTCGTGCTCCAGGAGCTCTTCGGGAGTTTCAGCGGCACGGGGACCCTCCTGCGGGACGAGTGCTGGAAAACATGACGGTCAGCATGTAAGTTCTCTTCGGAATGTACATCCGTTCAGCCCGGTAGGTAAAGCAGGGGAGGCCGGAGTGACCGAGACGGGTCACCGCACCCAGGCGCAGCGGCGGGAGCAGACCCGCACGGCGCTGCTCGACGCCACCATCGACTGCCTGGTGGACCTCGGGTATGCGCGCACGTCGGTCCAGGAGATCTGCGCCCGCGCGGGCGTCTCGAAGGGCGCGGTGCAGCACCACTTCACCGCGAAGGCCGAGCTGATGGCGGCCGCCGTCGAACACCTCACGAACCGGCTGCGGAGCCAGCTCGCGGCGTCGCTGGACCGGCTGCCCAGCGGCGGCACCGGCGTCGCCGCCGCGATCGACCTGCTCTGGACCGGCTACTCCGGCACGCTCTCGACCGCCGTCACCGAGCTGTGGGTCGCCGCCCGGACCGACCCCGAGCTGCGCGCGGCCATCCGCCCGGTCGACCGCGCACTCGGGCGCGCCACGCTCGAGCACGTCACCCAGGTCGCCGGCGAGCTCCCGCCCGAACGCGCGGAGATGCTGTTCTGGCTCACCGTGAACCTGACCCGCGGGCTGGCGCTGGACGCCGAGCTCGGCGGCGACCCGAAGCGGCGCCGCCAGCTCCTGGAGGAGTGGAAGCGGATCGCCGTTCTGCTCTACCAGGACGCCACCACTGCGCCGAGCTGACCAGCGCGGCGCACCAGTGTCACTTCACCCCTTATCCCGCAGGCCGATTCGTGGTCCAATCGCCGGAAAGAGGGAGAATCGATGACCCCCAGCGCGCCGCCGCCCCACCCTCAGCAGCCGTACCCGTACGGCCCACCACCGATGCAGCCGCCGCGGCCGCCGTCAGCGTCGCCGTCAGCCGATCCCGGCGCGCTCTTCCGGCTGATCGCCGGGTTGTTCGGCGCGCTCGCCGCGATCCTCGTGCTGGTCGGGTCGTTCCTGCCGCAGACGACGTTCGAGCAGATCGTCAGCGGCAAGACCGAGAGCAGCCAGACGATCAGCGCGTGGTCGCGGTCCTTCGACATCCAGCCCAGCCCCGACGCGCAGAAGTTCTACGAGAGCACCCACGTCGCGCACTACGGCATCCCGCTCTCCGTCGGCGCGGTGGTGCTGCTGGCCGGCGCCGCGCTGGCCCTGCTCGGCGTCCGCCGGTCGGCGAGCCCCGGCACGCGGACGGGCGCGCGGACGGCGTTGCTCGTCGGCGGCGCGGGCGTGGCCGCGGCGGTCTGGATGCTCGGCATGGACGTCTCGGCGACCCTGAGCTACGAGTCCGACGACGAGTCGATCAAGTCGCACTACACGACCGGGACCGGGTTCTGGCTGCTGCTCGGCGGCGGGGCGCTCGCGGTGGTCGTGCTGGCGTTCGCCCTGCTGGCCGGCCGGCGCGCGACGGCACCCGCCGGTCCGCCGGCGAACCTGCACGGCGGGCCGGGCTACCCGCAGCAGCAGTCGCGGCCGTACCCGGCCGGGCCGCAGCAGTCGGGCGGCTACCCGGGTTCGTCGCCGTACCCGGGCCAGCAGCCTTACGGCGGCCCGCAGCAGCAGGCGTTTCCCGGACAAGGCCCGCAGTCACAGCCGTTCCCCGCGCAGGGGCCGCCGTCCCAGCCGTTTGCCACACCGGGCCCGCCGTCACAGCCGTTCCCATCGTCACAGTCGTTCCCATCGTCACAGCCGTTCCCGTCACAGCAGCCCGCCGACGGCTACGAGGCGACGCAGGCCCAGCCGCATCCGGACGAGCCACCGTCGGCACCGACGACCGAGCCGACCTACCAGCTCCCGCCGCTGAACCCGCCCAAAACATGAAATAGATTCACGTCGAGCTGGACAGCTGACGTACCGACGGTATGCTGTACTCGTCGGTAACCCCTGCGCGTCGCCGCGCGGAACGGAGACGTCATGACCAGCACGACCCCCGCGAACCCGGTCCACGACACCGCGCTCCCGCCGACCGTCGGCGGGGTCGCCGGTGCGCCGGCCGCGGCCCGGGCGGCCCAGCTCGTCGCCCGGGTGGCCGGCGGCGCGGACTCGGCCCCGATCCGGATGACCGCGCCCTTCACCGGGCAGCCGATCACGACCCTGCCCCAGGCCACCGACGCCGACGCCCGCGCCGTGTTCGCCGTCGCGCGGACCGCGCAGCGGGCGTGGGCCGAGCACTCCCCCGCCGAGCGCGCCCGCGTGCTCACCCAGCTGCACGACCTGGTGCTGGCCAGGCAGGACGAGGTCCTCGACCTGGTCCAGGTCGAGGCGGGCAAGGCCCGGCTCGACGCGTTCGACGAGGTGAGCGCGACCGCGCTGGTCGCGGCCTACTACGGCAAGCACGCCGCGAAGATCCTCGCCCCGCGTCGCGTCGCCGGCGTCATCCCGGGCCTGACCCGCGCCGGTGAGCTGCGGCACCCGAAGGGCGTCGTCGGCGTCATCTCGCCGTGGAACTACCCCCTCGCGCTGACCGCGATGGACGTCTTCCCGGCTCTCGCGGCGGGCAACGCCGTCGTGCAGAAGCCGGACAACCAGACCGCGCTTTCCGCGCTGTGGCTGCACGAACTCGCCGAGGAGGCCGGTCTGCCGGCCGGGACCTGGCAGATCGTGCTCGGCCGCGGCTCGAAGATCGGCACCGCGCTGGTCGAGGAGTCGGACTACCTGTGCTTCACCGGGTCCACGCCGACCGGCAAGGAGCTGGCCGGGCAGGTGGCGAAGCGGCTGACGTCGTACTCGCTCGAGCTCGGCGGCAAGAACCCGATGATCGTGCTGCCCGACGCCGACGTCGCGAAGGCCGCGACGGGCGCGGTGACCGCGTGCTTCTCCTCGGCCGGGCAGCTGTGCGTGTCGGTCGAGCGGATCTACGTCCACGAGTCGATCCGCGAGGAGTTCACCCGCGCGTTCGTGGCCCGCACGGCCGCGCTGAAGCTCGGCGGCGCACTGGACTACCAGGCCCAGATGGGATCTCTGACGTCGGAAGACCAGCTCGAGACGGTGTCCGCGCACGTCGAGGACGCCCGCGCGAAGGGCGCGTCGGTGCTCACCGGCGGCCGCGCCCGGCCGGACCTCGGCCCGCTGTTCTACGAGCCGACCGTGCTTTCCGGCGTCACCGCGGAGATGGTGCCGTTCGCGGCGGAGACGTTCGGGCCGGTCGTCTCGATCTACGGCTACACCGACGTCACCGAGGCCATCGACCGCGCCAACGACACGCCGTTCGGGCTCAACGCCAGCGTCTGGTCGCGCAACGGCCACGCGGGCTGGGAGGTCGCGGCCCGGCTCAAGGCGGGCACGGTCAACGTCAACGAGGGCTACGCGGCGACGTTCGGCAGCGTCGGCGTCCCGATGGGCGGCATGAAGGACTCGGGCGTCGGCCGCCGCAACGGCGCCGAAGGCCTGCTGAAGTACACCGAGTCCCAGTCGATCGCCCTGCAGCGCGGCCTGGCCCTGCGCCCGCCGCGCGGGGTCTCGGGTTCCCTGTGGTCCCGCGGCATGACGCTGGGCCTGAAGGCCCTCCGCCGCCTCCCCCGCTGACCCGATCGGTGTGTTCGAAGGGTCAGCACGCGTGATTGGAGAGTCAGCACTCGTGATTGGAGAGTCGACACGGCGTGCTCGGCCGTGTCGACCCTTCAATCACGCGTGTCGACCCTCTGGTCACGCGTGTGCGGTGGGAGCTGTGAGCAGGCCTCGGTCGTAGGCGATCGCCACCGCTTCCGCGCGGCGGCTCGCGCCGAGTTTCGCCATCACCCGGGACAGGTGGACGCTGACCGTCTTCTCGCTGATGTACAGCTCCTCGCCGACCTGGCGGTTCGTGCGGCCCTGCGCCACGCGCTCGAGGACGTCGCGCTCGCGGTCGGTCAGCGGGTCGACGACCGTGCGGGCCGGGGCCGCCGGTTCCACGCCCGGCAGGTCCACCCGCGCGCGGTGCGCGAGGTCGCGGACGGCGTCCCGCAGCGGGATCGCGCCCAGCCGGGTCGCCACCGCGTGGGCCGCTTCCAGGGCGGCCCGGGCCTGGTCGACGTCGTCGGCCAGCAGGAGGGCTTCCGCCTCGTGCCGGCGGCAGATCGCCTGCTCGTAGACCGCGCCGTAGCCGAACGCGGCCGCCGCGGCCGCCCACTTCTCCGGGTCGCCCTTGCCGCTCAGGCCGGACGCCGCCGCTTCCAGCCGGGCCAGCCAGGCCCGGCCTTCCGGCCCGAGCGTCCCCGAGCGCGGCTGCCCGACGATCGCGCACATCCGGCCGTGCGCCAGCATCCGCTCCCCCGCCGCCAGCGCGGCGTCGACGGCCGCCGCGTCACCGCGGATCCGGGCCTCGGCGGCCAGCGCGGCCGCGGCGGTCGTGCCGAGCGCGGCCACCCGGATGCCGGGCAATAGACCGGGTTCGATCCGTTCGAGCCAGCCGATGAGGTCTTCCGCCTGCTTCACCGCGGCTTGGTGGTCACCACGCCAGTAGGCCAGCTCGATGCCGGCGTCCCCGGCGGACAGCGGGATCTGCATGTCCGCCGTCCAGTGCTGCCGCAGCCCGGCGACGAGCTTCGCGGCCTCGTCGAACCGGCCGCGGGCGACGACGAACAGCGACCAGATGGCGAGGATCCGCGCGGCGACCGCGCCGGACACCCCGCGCCCGGCCCGCCCGGCGCTCTCGTCCGGCCAGTCGCCCATCAGGTACCGCAGGGTCATCTGCCGCGCCCGCAGCTCCAGGCCGTAGACGCTCCAGCTGAGCCCGGACTCTTCGGCCCGGGCGAACCCGCGTGAGGCGTGTTCGAGTGCCTCGGCGAACTCGGCCTGGTCGTCGTGGCTCAGGGCGAGGAAGTAGGTCGCGCGGATCTCGGTGTTCAGCGCCCCGGAGTCACGCGCCTTGCGCTCGGCCTGGCGCAAACGTTCGCGCGCCTCCGCGGCGTCGCCCGCCGAGTCGGCCAGCGTGCCCAGGGTGACCAGCGCCGACGCCTCCGCCCCGGCCGCGTCGACCTCCCGCGCGTCGGCGACCGCGGTGAGCGCGCTGTCCAGCGCCGCGTCCGGCTGGTCGAGCAGCCGCAGGAACCCGGCCCGGCTGGCCAGCACCCACGCGCGGGTGCCGCTGGGTTCGGTGTCCTTGACCAGGTCCCACGCGCGGTCGATCGCCGCGACGGCCTCGTCGAGCGTGCCTTCCAGCGCCAGCAGCGCTTCCGCCAGCCGCCGCCACGTCTTCGCCGCGCGGTCGGCCGGGCCGCCGGCGGTCAGGGCCTGGGTGGCCGAGCGGGCGAACGCGGCGGCCCGCTCGGGCTCGCCGGACGTGCCCGCGAAGTACGACGCCTCGTGCAGCAGCCGCAGCTCGTCGAACCCCTCGGGCCGGTCGGCGGCCGGGACGGCGTCCCAGATGGACAGTGCCTGCTCGACGTGCCGCAGCGCCGACCCGGGCGCGCCCAGCTTCTCGGCCTCGTCCATCGCGCGCAGCAACGCCGGCAGCGCGGTGACCAGGTCGCTGCTCTGCATCGAGTGATAGGCCAGCTTCGCGTCGTGCCCACGGCCCTGTGGCCGCGACCGGATCCGCGTCGCGTAGGCCGCGTGCGTGCGCGACCGCTCCCCCGGCAGCAGGTCGCCGTACACCGCTTCCTGCAGCAACGCGTGCCGGAACCAGTAGGCGCCGTCCGGCATCACCACCAGCACGTGGTGCTGGACGGCCTCGCGCAGCGCTTCGTCCAGCTCCAGCTCGCCGAGCGCGGAGATCTCGGCGAGGGCCGCGTGCATCACGGGCTCGTTCGCGACCGACACGACGCGCACGACGCGGCGGGCGTCCGGCGAAAGCCGCTCCAACCGGGAGAGCAGCACCTCGGCCAGGCCAGCGGGCAGGTCGTTGCACTCGGTCTTGGTCGCGAGCAGCTCCTCGGCGAAGAACGGGTTGCCCTCGGAGCGGCTGACGATGTCGGCGACGACATCGGCCGGGAGCGGCTCGTCGGCCAGCGCCTCGACGAACGTGCGCGCGTCGGCGGTGCCGAACGGCTGCAGGTCGACGCGCTCGACGGTGGCGAGCCGGAACAGCTCCGCGAGGAGGCCGCGCAACGGGTGCCGCCGGTGGACGTCCTCCTCGCGATAGCTGCCCACGACCAGGAGCCGTTGCGCGCGCAGCCGGCTGAGCAGGAACGACAGCAGGTTGCGGGTCGAGGCGTCGGCCCAGTGGAGGTCCTCCAGCAGGATCACCACCGGCCGGGACTCGGCGATCTCGGTCAGCACCCCCAGTACCGCGTCGAACAACTGCAGCTGACCGAGATCCTGCTCCGGCCGGGGACGCACCATCGTCTCGCGGTCGTTCGAGGTCATCGGGGCGTGCTCGGCCGCCCGGGGCTCCTCGAGGCCCTGGCCCTGCGGCAGCAGCCGGCCGAGCGCGGGCCGGGCCCGCACGGCGGCGGCGATCGCCGGTTCCGTCGCGGTGCCGAGCGGGGCGAGCGCTTCGGCGAAGGGAAGATAAGGAAGACCGCCTTCGCGGACGTCGATGCAGCGGCCGGTGAGCACCAGCGCACCGCACGCGGCAACGTGCTCGGCGAGCGCGGTCAGCAGCCGGGTCTTGCCGACCCCGGCGTCCCCCGAGAGCAGCGCCGCGCCGGCTTCGCCCCGGTCGGCCCGGGCGAAGGCGGCGCGGAGCCGCCGCATCTCGTGGGTACGGGCGACGAGCGGGATTCCGGAGCCGAGTCGGGGCACAAGCAGCATTGTTGCTCACCCCACCGACAAGTTCCGCACGCTTATCGCCTTGGACACCATCACCCGCCCCTACCGGGCGGTCTCGCCGACGGCCGCGGTCTCCCGCGACACCTCCCGGCGCTCCTGCGCCGGGACGTCGACGACGCTGCGCCCGGCCCGTACGTGGCGGACGGCGCGGCGGGCGCGGGCGGCCCAGGCGCTGCGCCCGGCCTTGTGGAGTTCCTCGGCCCGGTAGGCCGCTTCGGCCCGGACCGCGTCCAGAAGCAGATCGCTGTGCATCGTGTTCACCTTGTTCCTGAGGTCACCGGTTGGTAGCACTCAGAGTCGTCCTGAGGGGATCCCTCAGACATCGGGTGATCACGTACCCCTGACGCGGAAAGACCCCTTACTCCCGGCCGAGCCCAGCTCGGCGGGGGTAAGGGGTCTTCGAAACCGCCTCAGTCTTCGAAACGCCTCAGTCCTCGAACTCGCCTCAGTCGCGCGCGGGGCCGCCCGGCCGCACCGCGGCCAGCAGCCCCCGCCAACCGGATGCGGGCAGGCGGAAAGCACCACCTTCGGGGTCTTTCGAGTCGCGCACCGCGGCACCCCCGGTGACGAACGCGACCTCGACGCAGTCGTTGCCGCCACCGCTGTGGCTGCTCTTGCGCCACCGCGCGCCGGAAAGCTCTCCGGAAAGCTCGGATTCCATGGTTCCCAACTCCCTCACTGTGTCCTCGGATCCAGATGGTGCACTGCCGCCGGAACGGCCGCCCGTTCGGCGAACCGCCCGGCCGCCTCGGCGATCAGCTCCACCGAGTCGTCCGGTTTCAGTGCCGCCGCGCGCAGATGGTCGAACATCAGCCCGTAGCGCCGGACGTCTGTGGGTTCCTCCAGGTAGAGGCCGCTGGACGTGCTGTCGTCGACGTAGACGACGTCCGGGTCGGCCTGCTCCGGGAACCCCATGATCAGGAAGGGGCCTTCCATGCCGGGGTGCGCGCCGGCATGGAACGGCACCACCTGGATGGTCACGTTCGGCTTCTCGGCGACGGCGACCATCCGGTAGAGCTGTTCGGCCATCACCTCGGGGGTGTCGACGACCCGGTGCAGCACGGCCTCGTCGATGACGGCCCAGTACTCCGGCGGCGGCGTGTCCGACAACAGCTCCTGACGCGCCATCCGCGCGGCGACGCGACGGCGGATCTCGGCTTCCTCGGCGTCCGGGCGCAGGGCCCGGATCACGGCGCGGGCGTACCGCTCGGTCTGCAGCAGGCCCGGCACGAGCAGGGCCTGGAACGCGCGCAGCGAGCTCGCGTCGGCTTCGAGCCCGACGAACGTGCCGGTGAAGACCTCGTTGTAGGCGTGCCACCAGCCGCGCTTGCGGGCTTCGCGGGCCAGCTGGACGAGCGCCTCCTGCTCGTCGCCGATGATCCCGTAGAGCGCCAGCATGTCCCGCGCGTCACGCGGGGTGACCCCGACGTGGCCGGTCTCGATCCGGCTGATCTTCGACGCCGAGCACTCGAGCTTCTCACCGACCTCGTCGATGGTGAGGTCCGCGGCCTCGCGGAGCCGGCGCAGCTCGCCGGCGAGCCTCCGGCGGCGAACCGTGGGGCTCTGTCCCCTGGCCATTCGGCACCTCCGGATGTCGACGGCGTCGTAGCCGTTCGCTTGCTCCCAGTATCTAACCAGGACAGTGGAGCATTAACACCGCACCGATTCCCGACCCGTCGCGCGCGGCGAACCTGCAATTTGCAGAATGCTCTTGTATCCTCGCACTCTGCACTGCGACAGGACGCGGTACGGACCCGGGTCGTTCGGCCCTCAGGCCCGGTCCGGCCTGTTGAGCAGCGTAGACGATGACTTCGCGGTCCGCCGCGTGGTCATTCGGAGAAGGGGTCCGGGGCCGTCCCCCGATCGGTCCCGGCCCCCTTCCCCGGCCCATATGCCCTATTCCGGCGTTGAATACGCTGACTATTTGTCGCCCGTAAGGGTGATTTCCCGTCCGCGTTCAGAGGACGCGCAGGAGTCCTTCTTGGACGACCGTGGCGATGAGGGTGCCGTCCGCGCCGAAGAACCGGCCGGTGGCCAGACCGCGTGCTCCGGAGGCGGTCGGTGACGCGCTGTCGTAGAGGAACCACTCGTCGGCGCGGAAGGGCCGGTGGAACCAGAGCGCGTGGTCGAGGCTCGCGCCGAGCACCTTGTCGGTGTCCCAGTAGACGCCGTGGCGCGCGAGGACCGAGTCCAGCAGCGTCATGTCGGAGGCGTAGGTCAGCACGCACACGTGCAGCAGCTGGTCGTCGCCCAGCTTGCCGTCGGCGCGCATCCACACCTGGTTGCGGGCGGGCGGCTCGCCGGTCTGGCGGGTGACCCACGGCGGGTCGTTGACGTAGCGCAGGTCGATCGGCCGCGGCCGGCTGTGCGCGCCGATCGCGTAGCCCTCGGCGCGTTCCATCAGCGTCGGCAGCGACTCCGGCGCGGGCACGCCCTCCGGCATCGCCTCGGCGTGATCGATGCCCGATTCGTCCTTCTGGAAGGACGCCGAGAGCGAGAAGATCGCCTTGCCGTGCTGGATCGCCACGACCCGGCGGGTCGTGAACGAGCGGCCGTCCCGGATCCGGTCGACCTCGTAGACGATCGGCACGCTCGGGTCGCCGCCGCGGATGAAGTACGCGTGCAGCGAGTGGACCCGGCGTTCGTCGGGCACCGTGCGCC
The DNA here is from genome assembly GCF_046548675.1 of Amycolatopsis sp. cmx-8-4. NCBI lineage: Bacteria > Bacillati > Actinomycetota > Actinomycetes > Pseudonocardiales > Pseudonocardiaceae > Amycolatopsis > Amycolatopsis sp. cmx-8-4. The sequence goes on along the minus strand of NZ_JAEBDZ010000005.1, from coordinate 319,296 downwards.
CGGCCGCGACCAGCGCCTGCCCGGCCACCTGCCCGCCGAACACGCGGACCGGCGAGTGGGCGGGCGAGACGCCGCGGAAGAAGTTCTCCTCGAGTTTCTCGAGGTCGAGCAACGCCACCAAGCGGTCCAGCACCGGCTGGCCGCCACCCGGGATCTCCAGCTCGGTGGCGGCCGCTCTGGCCATTTCAGTCATGGCCAGACCCTATGTGGTCGACGTCCCCGACGTCCCTTACGCGTGGTCGTCTTCACCAAGGCGGTGGACGTGGATCAGGTTGGTCGACCCGACGGTGCCCGGCGGGGAGCCGGCCACGATGACGACCAGGTCGCCCTTCTGGTACTTGCCCATCTCCAGCATCGAGTGGTCGACCTGCTGGATCATCTGGTCCGTGGACTCCACCCGCGGCACGATCTGGGTGGTGGTGCCCCAGGTCATCGAGAGCTGGCTGCGGACGCAGTCCTCGGGCGTGAACGCCAGCAGCGGCAGCCGCGTGTGCAGCCGGGCCAGGCGGCGCACGGTGTCGCCGGACTGCGTGAAGGCGACCAGGGCCTTCGCGTTGAGCCGCTCGCCGATGTCGCGGGCCGCGTAGGAGATCACGCCACGCTTGGTGCGCGGGACGTGCGTCAGCGGCGGGACGACCGGCGAGTCGGTCTCGACCGCCTCGATGATCCGGCCCATCGTCTGAACGACCTCGATCGCGTACCGGCCGACACTGGTCTCGCCGGACAGCATCAGCGCGTCGGCGCCGTCGAGGACGGCGTTCGCGACGTCGGAGGCCTCGGCGCGGGTCGGCCGGGAGTTGTTGATCATCGACTCGAGCATCTGCGTCGCGACGATGACCGGCTTCGCGTTCTCGCGGCAGATCTGGATGGCGCGCTTCTGGACCAGCGGGACCTGCTCCAGCGGCAGCTCGACGCCGAGGTCGCCGCGGGCGACCATCACCGCGTCGAAGGCCAGCACGATGGCCTCGAGGTTGTAGACGGCCTCGGGCTTCTCGATCTTCGCGACGACCGGCAGCCGGCCCTTGCCGACGCGGTCCATCACCTGGTGGACCAGGTCGATGTCGGCCGGCGAGCGGACGAAGGACAGCGCGATGAAGTCGACGCCCAGCTCGAGCGCGAACTCGAGGTCCTCGATGTCCTTCTCGGACATGGCCGGGACGGAGACGTCCATGCCGGGCAGCGAGACGCCCTTGTTGTTGCTGACCGGGCCGCCTTCGGTGACCTCGCAGACCACGTCCTGGCCGTCGACCTCCTTGACCACCAGGCCGACCTTGCCGTCGTCGACCAGCAGGCGGTCACCGGGCTTGGCGTCCTTGGCCAGGCCCTTGTAGGTCGTGGAGACCCGGTCGTGGGTGCCGGCGACGTCCTCGACGGTGATCCGGACGATGTCGCCGGTGTCCCACTCGACCGGCCCGCCGGCGAAGGTGCCGAGGCGGATCTTCGGGCCCTGCAGGTCGGCGAGGATGCCGACCGCCCGGCCGCTCGCGGCGGCGGCGTCCCGGATCAGGTCGTAGACCTGCTTGTGGTCGCCGTGGCTGCCGTGGGAGAAGTTCATCCTCGCCACGTCCATGCCCGCGTCCACGAGTGCCCGCATCTTCTCCGGGGTGGCGGTGGCGGGGCCAAGGGTACAAACGATCTTCGCGCGTCGGCTCACGTTCGCATAGCGTAGACCCTGTCGGCGCGTTCGTCTGTACCGATCCCGAAAAGTTCAGAGAAACGGTTCAGAAACCTCAGGCGTCAGCGGCGCGGCTGCTCACTCGGGCCGACCCGGTCACGGGCCCATTCGTTGAACTCGCGCAGCTGCCGCCACGACTTCCGCACGCGGTCGAGGGCACCCCGCTCGTGCAGGACGTCGTCCGGCTCCCAGGTGCGCACGGCGTACACCGAGCGGTAGCGCAGCAGGTCGAGGCGCGGGTGCTCGGCGTCGAAGCCACGCGGCTTCGACTTCAGCCGGTCGCCGGCGACCGTCCAGCCGGCGCGCTCGAGCTTCTTGATGATCTTCTGGAGCGCTTCGCCGTGCAGGTCGGTGTCGACGGCCTGGCGGAACCGGGCGAGCTGGTCGGACGCGAGGTGGAAGCACCCGCCGCCGACGCGCAGGCCGTCCGGCCCGACCTCGACGTAGTAGGCGCCGCCGCCGCGGCCCTGTTCGAGCACGCCGCCGCAGTGGGTCTTGTAGGGCGTCTTGTCCTTGGCGAACCGGACGTCCCGGTAGGGGCGGAACACCTTGGGCTCGCCGAGGCCGTCGCCGAACTCGCCCTTGAGCTCGTCGAGCAGGGCCTCCATCGGCGCCCGGACGTCGGCCTTGTAGACGTCGACGTGGTCGTCCCAGTAGGGCTTGGAGTTGTCCTCGACGAGGCCGTCGAAGAAGTCGACGGCGTACTCGCCGAATCCGTTGAACGTCACGGCGGGAACGATAATCGGGGGGACCGACGGTTTCCCGCCGGTCCCCCCGCGCTGTCGGTCCCGCCGGGGAAGCCCGGTTACTTCGCGACGGCCGTGATCAGCTCGCCGTTGGTGGTGTCACCCGAGAGCTCCCAGAACATCGCGCCGCCGAGGCCCTGGGTCTTGGCGTAGCTCACCTTGCCCGCGATGGTCGAGGGGGTGTCGTAGCTCCACCAGTTGCTGCCGCACTTGGCGTACGCGGTGCCCGCGACGGTGCCGGTCGCCGGGCAGGACGTCTTCAGCACCTTGTAGTCCTCGATGCCCTGCTCGTACTTGCCGGGCGCCGCGCCGGTCGCGGTGCCGCCCGGGGCGGCCTGGCTGACGCCGGTCCAGCCGCGGCCGTAAAACCCGATGCCCAGCAACAGCTTGCCCGCCGCGACACCCTTGCTCTTGAGCTTCTGGATCGCCGCGTCGGAGTAGAAGCCGGCGGTCGGGATGCCCGAGTAGCTGTTCAGCGGCGAGTGCGGGGCCGTCGGACCCTGCGCGGCCCAGGCGCCGAAGTAGTCGTAGGTCATCACGTTGTACCAGTCGACGTACTGCGCGGCGCCCGCGTAGTCGGCGGCGTCGATCTTGCCGCCGCTGGTGCCGTCGGCCGTGATCGCCGCGGTGACGAGCTTCGAGGAGCCGAACTTGGCGCGCAGCGCGGCCATCACGTTCTTGTACGCGGCGGCCCCGCTGGTGTCGCAGGTCAGGCCGCAGGCGTTGGGGTACTCCCAGTCGATGTCGATGCCGTCGAAGACGCCGGCCCAGCGCGGGTCGTTGACCAGGTTGTAGCAGGAGTTCGCGAACGCCGTGGGGTTCTTCGCGGCCTGCGCGAAGCCGCCCGACCAGGTCCAGCCGCCGAACGACCAGATCACCTTGAGGCCGGGGTGCTTGGCCTTGAGCTTCTTGAGCTGGTTGAAGCTGCCGGCGAGGGGCTGGTCCCAGGTGTCGGCGACGCCGTCGACGCTGCCCGCGGCGTCGTAGGTCTTCTGGTAGTCGGCGTAGGCGTCGCCGATCGCGCAGCCGCCGTTGGTGACGTTGCCGAACGCGTAGTTGATGTGCGTCAGCTTGCTCGCCGAGCCCGACGTCTCGATGTTCTCGACGTGGTAGTTGCGGTCGTAGACCCCCCACTCGGTGAAGTAACCGACCACCTTGCCGACGGAGGCTTCGGTCGCGGCCGTCGCGGTGGCGGTGACGGCGGGGACCGCCGAACCGGCCGCGACGAGACCCGCGGCGGCCGCCAGGGTCAGCAGCGCAGAGAAGCTCTTCCTGCGGAAACGGGACATGCCTTCTCCCTCGGAGAATTTCTGACAACCAATGGGGACAACGTGGTGGAGACCACACTCACCGTAAGTGGACTAGACCACTAGGTCAATGGTTCAGACCAGCTGCCCGACGAGAGTAGGTGCGCATTCCTTGACAGGCATATGCCCGTCGGGGCACATTTCCGGGGTGATGCAGACCTTCGACGTCCTCGCCGAACCCCGCCGGCGCACCATCCTCGACCTGCTCCGGGACGGCGAACGCTCGGTCGGCGAGCTCGTCGACGAGCTGGCCCTCAGCCAGCCCGCGGTGTCCAAGCACCTGCGGGTCCTGCGCGAAGCGGGGCTCGTGACGGTCCGGGTCGCGGCCCAGCGCCGGTGCTACGCGCTGCGTCCGGAACCACTGGCCGAAGTGGACGCTTGGCTCGCGCCCTACCGTCGCTTCTGGACGGACCGCCTCGACGCGCTGGAACGGCGGCTGGATGAGACGCCCTAGTCAGCCGGTGGCGGCTCGAACGTGATGCCCTGGTCCGCCGCGCGGCGCTCGCCCCACTCGTAGAGCGCCGTGAGCGCCGGGCGCAGCTCCTCCCCCACCGCCGTCAGGTGGTACTCGACGTGCGGGACGCGGCCGGCGCGCTCCTCGCGGCGGACGATGCCGTCCGCCGCCAGCTCGCGCAGCTGCTGGGTCAGCATCTTCTCGCTCACCCCCGGCATCCGGCGGCGCAGCTCGCCGTAGCGGTGGGCGCCCTCCTTGAGGTGCGCGAGGATCACCGGCTTCCACTTGCCGCCGATCAGGTCGACCGCCAGCTCCGTCGCGCAGTGGTAACGCTTCATCCCGTTCCCCCTGCGCACCGGAAAGTACGTGGTTGCCCGACCGGGCCGCCGCTGGTTGCCTTGCCGGGTGATCGTGCCAGAAAACCCGCCCGCCACGCCCACCCTCTACGAGTGGGCGGGCGGCCACGAAGCCCTCGTGAAGCTCCTCACGATCTTCTACGGCCACGTCCTCGAAGACCCGCTGCTCGAGCCGGTGTTCCGGCAGATGGCCCCGCACCACGCCGAGCACGTCGCGGTCTGGCTCGGTGAGGTCTTCGGCGGGCCGGCCGCCTACTCGGCCGGCCACGGCGGGCACGCCCACATGATCGGCCGCCACCTCGGGCGCGGCATTACCGAGCCGCAGCGCCGCCGCTGGGTCACGCTGCTGCTCGACGCCGCCGACGAGGCCGGCCTGCCGGGCGACCCGGAGTTCCGCGCCGCGTTCGCCGGCTACCTCGAGTGGGGCAGCCGGCTGGCCGTGATCTTCTCCGCGCCCGGGGCCGAGCCGAACCTGCACGAGCCCGTCCCGCACTGGGACTGGCCGATGCCGCCCTGGCAGCCACCGGCGCCCTAGCCGCATAGTGAAGGGCAGTCAGTCGAAAGGAGGCTGCCCTTGATCCGGGTGGACGGTCGGACCCTGCGGTGCGCGGACGTCGTGACGGCGGCGCGCACCGAGGGACCGCTGGGTATCGACGTCTCGATCGCCGCGCTGCGCGGCGCCGAGCACGCCTGGAAGCTCGCCGAGGAGCTCAGCACGCGGCGGGTGGTCTACGGCCGGACCACCGGCGTCGGGGCCAACAAGGACGACACGGTCGCGAGCTCGAAGGAACACGGGCTGCGCCTGCTGCGCAGCCACGCGGGCGGCAGCGGCGACCCGATGCCGCCCGGCCAGGTCCGCGGGATGATGCTGATCCGGCTCAACCAGCTCCTCGCGGGGCGGTCCGGGATCAGCCCCGAGCTGATCGGCGCGCTGGCCGAGGCCGTCCGCACCGGCGCGCGGCCGCTGGTGCACCGGCTCGGCGCGATCGGCACCGGCGACCTGGCGCCGCTGGCCGAGACGGCGCTGGCGCTCACCGGCGAACGCGACTGGCTCGCCGGGCACGTCCCGCCGGTACCGGTGGTCGCGGGCGACGCGCTGGCGTTCATGAGCAGCAACGCCGCGACGCTGGCCGAGGCGACGCTGGCCGCGATGCGGCTGGACACCCTGACCCGGGCCAGCCACGCGATCGCCGCGCTGACCTACGTCGCGCTCGACGGCAACCCCGAGGCGTACGCGACGCCGGTGCACGAAGCGCGGCCGCACGCCGGGCAGGTCGCCTGCGCGGCGGAAATGCGGCGGCTGCTCGGCATGCACCAGACGCCGAAGCCGGGGCGGCGGATCCAGGACCCGTTCGGGCTGCGGGCGTTCCCGCAGGTCCAGGGCCCGGCGCTGGACGCGATCCACTACCTGCGCGACGTGCTCGCCATCGAGATCAACGCGAGCACCGAGAACCCGATGATCTCGACGGTGCACGGCGACGCCTACCACCACGCGCACTTCCACACGGCGTACGTGTCGACGGCCCTGGACCAGGCCCGCGCGACGGTGCACCAGGTGGCGGAGCTGTCGGTGGCGCGCCTCGGCGACCTCGTCGAGCCGGAGTTCACCGGCCTGCGCCCGTTCCTCGCGGCCGGCCCGGCGGGCAGCTCGGGCGTGATGATCTTGGAGTACGTGGCGCACGACGCGCTCACGGAACTGCGTCAGGCGGCGCTGCCGGCGACGCTCGGCACGGCCGTCGTGTCGCGCGGCATCGAGGACCACGCGAGCTTCTCGACCCAGGCGGCCCGCGCGGCGACGGCGGCTTGCACGTCGTACCAGCAGGTTCTGGCCTGCGAGCTGGTCGCGGCGGTCCGCGCGCTGCGGATGCGGGACGCCGACCTGGTCGACCTCCCGGTGCGCGACGCCTTCGACGTCGCGTCCGAGGTCCTGGACGAGAGCACCGACGACCGCCCGCTGACCGACGACATCGCCCGCGCGATCACGGTCCTGGACACCCTGTCCCGCATCTGAAACGCCGTGAGGGGCACCCTCAGGGACGTGGTGTCCCTGAGGGTGCCCCTCACGGCTTAAGACCCAGACTCAGCCGAAGAAGACTTCGGCCTCTTCGTAGCGCTCGGTCGGGACCGTCTTCAGCTCGGCGGTCGCCTCCGAGAGCTTCACGCGGACGATGTCGGTGCCCTTCAGGGCGACCATGACGCCGAAGTCGCCGTCGGCCACCGCGTCGACGGCGTGCAGGCCGAAGCGGGTCGCGAGCACGCGGTCGTACGCGGTCGGCGTGCCGCCGCGCTGGACGTGGCCCAGCACGACCGCGCGGGACTCCTTGCCGGTGCGCTTCGCGATCTCGTCGGCCAGCCAGGTGCCGATGCCGCCGAGACGGACGTGCCCGAAGGCGTCCTTCTCGCCGGTGAGCAGGCTTTCCTCGCCGCCCTCGGGCAGCGCGCCCTCGGCCACGACGATGATCGGCGCGAACTCCTTCTCGAAGCGGCGCTCGACCCAGGAGACGACCTGGTCGACGTCGAAAGCCCGCTCCGGCACCAGGATCACGCTCGCGCCGCCGGCCAGGCCGGAGTGCAGCGCGATCCAGCCGGCGTGCCGGCCCATGACCTCGACGACCAGCGCGCGGTGGTGCGACTCGGCGGTGGTGTGCAGCCGGTCGATCGCCTCGGTCGCGATGGAGACCGCGGTGTCGAAGCCGAACGTGTAGTCGGTGGAGCCCAGGTCGTTGTCGATCGTCTTGGGCACGCCCACGACGCCGACGCCGTCGTCGGTCAGGCGCTTCGCGACGCCGAGGGTGTCCTCGCCGCCGATCGCGATCAGCGCGTCGACGCCCTGCTCGGCGAGGACCTTCTTGATCTGCTCGACGCCGCCCTCGACCTTGTACGGGTTGGTCCGCGACGAGCGCAGGATGGTGCCACCGCGGGTGAGGATGTCCTCGACGTCGTTGAGGCCGAGCGGACGGCTGTCGCCCGTCAGCGGGCCGTTCCAGCCGTTGCGGAAGCCGACGAAGTCCCAGCCGTGCACCTCGATGCCCTTGCGGACCACCGCGCGGATGACCGCGTTGAGACCCGGGCAGTCGCCGCCGCCGGTCAGCACACCGACACGCATGAGAATCCTCCGTTTGTGTTCGCTGGAGATGACAGTCACATTTCGCCAGGGCCAAGCGTAGCTGGCTTCGTCTGGATCGGTGCAGCCCGTACCACCTGCCGAATCGGTCCGCGCCGTCGTTGTGCTAACTTGGTCACGTGCAGCGCTATTACTGGTTTACGAAGCCGGCCCCGGGTGGGCACGGCGGCGTGAACCTGCGCTGACCTCCACCCCCGAGCCGGATTTCCTACCGGCTCGGCGAGGGTCCCCCGCGCGGGTCGGTGTCCATCAGGAAGGAACACCCCCCGCCATGACGCTCTCCGCAGGCCCGGCCGCCATCGGTGACCTCGACGCCGCGCGCACCACGTCGATCAGTCCGCTCATCTCGCCCGCGATGCTGCGCGAGGATCATCCGGTCGACGCCGCCGTCGCCAAGGTCGTGCAGCACGGACGCGCCGAAACCGTCGACATCCTCGAAGGCCGGGACGACCGGCTGCTCGTCGTCGTCGGCCCGTGCTCGGTGCACGACCCCGAAGCCGCCCTCGACTACGGCCGCCGCCTCGCCGAGAAGGCCGAAGAGCTGCGCGGCGAGCTGCACGTCGTGATGCGCGTGTACTTCGAGAAGCCGCGCACCACGCTGGGCTGGAAGGGCCTGATCAACGACCCGGACCTCGACGGCACCTTCGCCGTCAACAAGGGCCTCCGGATGGCGCGCCGGCTGCTGCTCGACGTCTCCGAGCTGGGCCTGCCGGTCGGCTGCGAGTTCCTCGACCCGATCACGCCGCAGTTCATCGCCGACATCGTCACGTGGGGCTCGATCGGCGCGCGGACCGCGGCCAGCCAGGTGCACCGCCAGCTGTGCAGCGCGCTGTCGATGCCGGTCGGCATCAAGAACTCGACCGAGGGCGACGTCCAGGTCGCGGTCGACGCGACCCGCGCGGCCGCGGCGAGCCACGTGTTCCCCGGTATCAACACCGACGGGCTGGCGGCGCTGCTCACGACGTCGGGCAACCCGGACTGCCACGTGATCCTGCGCGGCCACGCGGGCGGCCCCAACTACGACGCCGAGACGGTCACCGGCACCCTGGCCCGGCTGGCGAAGTCGGGCCTGCCGGAGCGGGTGATCATCGACGCGAGCCACGGCAACAGCGGCAAGGACCACGTCCGCCAGGCGGCGGTGGTCCGCGAGCTGGCGGCGCGGATCGGATCGGGCGAGCGCGGCATCGTCGGCCTGATGATGGAGAGCTTCCTCGCGGGCGGCCGCCAGGAGCTGGACCTGGGCCACCCCGAGCAGCTGACCTACGGCCAGTCGATCACGGACGCCTGCATGTCCTGGGACGACACCGCTCCCCTGCTGGACGAGCTGGCCACAGCCGTCCGCACCCGCCGCTGAAAGCCGTGAATGGCACATCGAGGGACTCTGAGTCCCTCGATGTGCCATTCACGGATTCGGGCGCAGAGCTCTAGCGGCGGGGGAAGTACGACTCGATGACGTCCCAGCGGGCCAGGTTGTGCTTGGCGTCCGCGAGGGCGTCGTGCTGGTCGGTCGGGGCCGCCGGGAGCTTCGGCTTTCCGGCGTCCTCCCAGCGCTGGCGCAGGTCGCGGGTGAACCGCGGCAGCTGCCGCGGCAGGGCCGGCATCGGGCCCCACAGCTGCGCGAGCGCGACGTGGTCGTAGGCGGCGAACCAGGCCCACAGCTCGATCCCGCCCGGCGGCTTCCCGAAGAACTCCAGCAGGTCGGCGCGGATCTTCTCGCGGCTGCGCCAAGCCGGGTCGGCGGGTGAGGGCAGCTTCGGCAGCACGTTGTCGCGGACCCACGCCCCGGCACGAGCCGGGTCGAAGTCCGTGGAGACCGCGTAGAACTCGCGGCCACGCTCGTCAACGACACCGATCGACACCAGGTCGATCGTCACGCCGTCCTCGATGAACTCGGTGTCGTAGAAAAAACGCACCGGTGAACCCTAGTGGGCTAGCCGACCCTGCTGTCGGGCACCCGGGTCGCGTCCCGCGCGGTGGGCTGCGCCGGCACCTTCGGCTTGGCTCCGGCGGCCTCCGCGGCGAGCAGTTCCTTCGCCTTCGCCGCGTAGATGTCGACGTACTCCTGGCCGGACAGCTCCATCAGCGCGTACATGATCTCGTCGGTGATCGACCGCTCGATGAAGCGGTCGCCCGCGAGGCCCTCGTACCGCGAAAAGTCGAGGGGCTTGCCGAAGCGGACCTCGAGGCGGCGCGGCCACCACATCTTCGAGCCGATGGGGTTGACCTTGTCGGTGCCGATCATCGCCACCGGGACGACGACACCGCCGGAGTCCAGGGCGATCCGGGCGACGCCGGTCTTGCCCTTGTACAGCCGGCCGTCCGGGGAGCGGGTGCCCTCGGGGTAGATGCCGAGCAGGTGGCCGGCCTTGACCAGCCGGGTCGCGGTGTCGAGCGCGGCCTGGGCCGCGTTGCCGCCCGAGCGGTCGATCGGGAACTGGCCGACGCCGGTGAAGAACCACTTCTTGAGCAGGCCCTTGAAGCCCGGCTCGGTGAAGTACTCGGACTTGGCCGGGAAGGTCACCTTGCGCTTGACCCGCAGCGGCATGAAGAACGAGTCGGCGACCGCGAGGTGGTTGCCCGCGAGGATCGCGCCGCCGGTCTCGGGGATGTTCTCCGCCCCGACGACCTTGGTCGGCCACAGCGTCTTGAGCAGCGGACCGATGAACACCCACTTCGTGAGCCAGTACAGCACCGGTGCCTCAGTCCTCCATCGCAGCTGTAGCCCCTGTCACCCGCGTCGACCAGACTACGAAGCCGGGTGGCCTCCGCACAACGGCGACCACCCGGATACCCGCCGGGCAGCGATCGATCTCACAGAGAATTACGGGTCCGGGCGGACCCCCACAACGCCCTCGACCCGTGAGAGCATGGACGGTCTACACCGCTCACACGGAAGGCGATCGCATGGGCGTGCTCGCCGGCGCGGAACCGTTCGGCCACACCGGTTCGGCCGAGACCGGGTTCCTGCTCTGCCACGGGTTCACCGGTACCCCGGCGAGCATGCGGGCCTGGGGGGACCACCTCGCCGAGGCCGGGTTCACCGTGCGCTGCCCGCTGCTGCCGGGCCACGGCACCCGCTGGCCCGACCTCAACCGCACGACGTGGCAGGACTGGTACGGCGCGGTCCGCGAAGCGCTCCTCGAGCTGCTGTCGACGTGCAAGACCGTCTTCGTCGGCGGGCTCTCGATGGGTGGGACGCTCACGCTGCGCCTGGCCGAGGAGTTCGGCGACCGGATCGCCGGGATCGTCCTGGTCAACCCGTCGGTGACGCGGCTGAAGTGGGACACGAAGCTGCTGCCGGTGCTGGGCAGGATCGTGCCGTCGGTGCCGGCGATCGCGAACGACATCAAGAAGCCGGGCGAGACCGAGCTGGCCTACCCGCGGACACCGGTGCGGGCCGCGGCGAGCCTGGCGAAGCTGTGGGCGCTCGTGCGCGCCGACCTGCCGAAGGTGACGCAGCCGGTGCTGCTGCTGCACTCGGCGGTCGACCACGTCGTCGAGCCGGAGAACTCGCGGCTGGTGCTGGCCGGGATCTCGAGCGCCGACGTCACCGAAGTCGTGCTGGAGAACAGCTATCACGTGGCGACCCAGGACAACGACGCGGAACTGATCTTCACCCGCAGCGTCGAGTTCGCGAAGGCGCACGCCGGGCAAGCGGAGGAGACCGCATGAGCCGCGGGAAGGACGGGCCGGAGGACGTCGACGCGACGTTCGCCGAGATCGTCGCCGACCTGCGGGCCGGCGGGTTCGGGCTCCCCGAGCTGGACACCGCCGACACCGCGGACAACGCCGACAGCGCCGGTGGTGCCGCCGGCAGTGCCGCGGGCCGCGGGGTGGCCGAGGAGAGCGAGCCCCGCAAGGCCCCGGACCGGCCGGCCGAGCCGAAGCCGCCCGCCGCGGCCGACCCGCCGGACACCGGCTGGCGGTCGGGGGGCACCACGTGGGACAGCACGATGTTCTCCGACGACCCGGCGGAGGACGACGAGCACTTCGTCCCGCCGGACCCGCCGCCGTTGCCGCGGCCGAAGATGGGCGCGTTCCTCATCCTGCTGCTGTTCCTGGCCGGGCTGTTCCTGCTGATCCTGCCCGGCGTGATCGGCGTGGGCCCGACGGTGGCGACACCGCTGGGCATCCTCGCGCTGGCGACGTCGATCGCGTTGCTGCTGCTGCGCGTGCGGCAGGGCCCGCCGCCGGGCGCCGACCCGAGCACCGGCGCGCAGGTCTGACCGGACGTCGATGAACATCGAATTCACGCCTTCACGGCGCTCCACCGTCGGCGTGGAGTGGGAGCTGGGCCTGGTCGACCGGCGCAGCGGCGACCTGTCCTCGACCGCCGAGCGGATCCTCGACGCCGTGCGCCCGGACGGCGCGGCCGAGCACCCGAAGATCAAGCAGGAGCTGCTGCTCAACACCATCGAGATCATCACCGGCGTCTGCGAGACGATCGGCGAGATCAAGGCGGACCTGAACGAGTCCCTCGACGTCGTGCACGACGTCGCCGACCCGCTCGGCGTCGAGATGTTCTCGGCCGGCACGCACCCGTTCTCGAACTGGTACCAGCAGAAGGTCACCGACAAGGCGCGCTACGCCAAGCTGATCGATCGCACCCAGTGGTGGGGCCGGCAGATGCTGATCTACGGCGTCCACATCCACGTCGGGCTCGACCACCGCGAGAAGGTCCTGCCGGTGCTCGACGCGCTGCTCAACTACGCGCCGCACCTGCAGGCGCTGTCGGCGTCGTCGCCGTACTGGGGCGCCGAGGACACCGGGTACGCCTCGAACCGCGCGCTGATCTTCCAGCAGCTGCCGACCGCCGGGCTGCCGTTCCAGTTCCGGAAGTGGGCCGAGCTCGAGAACTACGTCGAGGACATGTTCACCACCGGCGTGATCGACAGCTTCTCGGAGATCCGCTGGGACATCCGGCCGTCACCCCAGCTGGGCACGATCGAGATGCGGGTCTGCGACGGGCTGCCGACGCTGGAGGAGGTCGGCGCGATCGCGGCGCTGACCCAGTGCCTGGTCGACGACTTCAGCGAGCGCCTCGACGACGGCGAGATCCTGCCGTCGCTGCCGCCGTGGCACGTCCAGGAGAACAAGTGGCGCGCGGCGCGCTACGGCACCGACGCGATCGTCATCCTGGACGCGGCCGGGCGCGAGCGGCTGGTCACCGACGACGTCGCCGACCTGCTGGACCGGCTGCAGCCGGTGGCGCGGCGGCTGGGCTGCGAGGCCGAGCTGCGCGACGTCGAGACGATCCTGGAGTACGGGCCGAGCTACCAGCGGCAGCGGGCGGTCGCGACGCGGCACAAGGGCAGCCTCAAGGCCGTCGTCGCGTCGCTGGTCGCGGAGATGCGCGACGGGATCCTCAAAGACTAAGGACTGAGCCGGTCCAGCTGGGTCCGCAGCGTGCCGGGGCCCATCGAGGACGCGCCGAGCGCCTCGACGCGGCCGCGCAGTTCGCGGTCGGCCGTCGCGACGAGGACCTTCGCCTCGCGGTGCTGCCCGGCGACCTCGACGATCTTCGCGTCGCCGTCGGTGTCGGCCGCCGCGACCTCGACGCCCTTCGCCGGCTGCACCCCGCCGGCCTTGCCCTCGACCACCAGAATCACCCGCGGCCACCAGGTCAGCGCGGGATCGTCGGGGTCTTCGAGGCCGGTTTCGGCGAGCCGGGTGAGCTGGTCGCGCAGGCGCTCGGTGGCGCCGTGGCGGTCGCGCCACCAGCCGTCCGGCCGCGAGCCGACGACGTTGGCCGCGTCGACGACCAGCACCAGCTCCTGCCCGACCCGCGGCCGCAACGCCGGCCAGGCCGCCGCGAAGTCGCGGTGCAGCCGGAAACCCGGGACGTCGTCGGGGTCCACCCAGCGCACCTCCGCACTCTCGGGGTTCGCGACCGTGGCGTCGACGTTGTCGGCCAGCGCCAGAACGGTCGTGTAGCTCCAGTCGCCATGGTCCACCACGGAGGCGGAAAGCGCCCGGAACGCGTCAGCCGGGATCGCCGCCTCTTCGAAGGCTTCCCTCGCGGCCGCGTCGACGGCGGTCTCTCCCGCTTCGATCGCCCCGCCGGGCAGGGCCCAGGTGCTGCCGTTGTGCACCCACCAGGCCCGGCGCTGCAGCAGCACCCCGCGAGCCGGGTCGAAGAGCAGCAACCCGGCGGCGCCGTACCGGCCCCAGTGCAGCCGCCCGCAGGAACACCGGACGAAGACACTGGCGGACGGCAGGCTCACCCCATCCACCTTGGCACACTCGCCGACGGAGTCCACGGAACGGACATCACACCGCCCGGAGTGGCCAACACGGTGACCGGAACGGCCAACACGCCGCCCGGAGTAGCCAACACAGTGACCGGAACGGCCAACACGCCGCCGGCGGCTCGAGATCAGACCGGGGTCTTGGCCGCCTCCACCGCCAGGGCCGCCGCGCCGACGATCGCCGTGTCGTCGCCCAGGTGGGCGGTGCGGATCCGGGCCAGCGGGCGGTGCCTCGCGCCGGTGATCGCGCCCGCGTAGTGCTCGCGGGCCTCGTCCAGGAACAGCGGGGCCGACTCCGAGACGCCGCCGCCGATCACGATGATCTCCGGGTCGAAGACGTCCGCGACCAGGGCGAGGCCCTCGCCCAGCCACTTGGCCAGCTCGGCCATGGCCAGCTGGGCGATCGGGTCGCCGTCGCGGGCCGCGCCCGCCACTCGCCGGCCCGTCACCGAACCCGGGTCGCCCGCGACCTGCGGGGCCAGCACCGTGGAGCGGCCCGGGTGCCGCGCGAGCAGCTCCACCGCCGTCGCGGCGAGGGCCGTTCCGCTGCAGTAACGCTCCCAGCAGCCGTACTTGCCGCACGGGCACGCCCGCCCGCCGCGGACCACCGTCAGGTGACCCAGCTCGGGGGCGACGCCGTACGCGCCGCGGTACAGCTTGCCGTCCAGCAGCAGGCCGGCGCCGATCCCGGTGCCGAGCGCCACCAGCGCGGCGATCTGGGCGCCGCGGGCCGCGCCGAACCGGTGCTCGCCCACGATCGCCGAGTTGACGTCGTGCTCCAGCAGCACCGGCAGGCCGACGCGCTTCTCGATCCGGTCGGCGACCGGCGCGCCGCGCCACGCCAGGTGCGGTGCGAACATCACCGACCGGCGGTCACGCGCGACGAAGCCCGCGACGGCCAGGCCGACCGCCGCCACCTCGTGCCGGTTGCGCAGGTCCTCGATCACGCCCGCGATGGCGTCCTCGAGGGCGCCTTCCTCCGTCGGCGTCGAGACCCGGGCCGTGTCGAGCAGCGAGCCGCGCTCGTCCACCACACCGGCCCGGATGCTCGTCCCGCCGACGTCCACCCCTATCGTCCGCACTCAGCTCTCCCGATCCGGCCGCCACTCGTCCCGTCTGCGGACGGTGATGTGCTGCACCCTCGCCGACGCCGTCGCATCCGCCGGTGGTCGCGGTGCGGGCCGGAACCCGGGCATGTGGACGCCCTCGTCCGGCTCCCAGCGATCCGCGAGCACCGCACGCAACAACGCCACCAGCTGGGCCAGCTGTTCCAGCAAGCGAGCCACGAATTCGGGCCGCTCACCCCGCACCACGGCGACGATCGCACACAGCGGACACCACCCGCACGCCGAGGCCTCGGGTTTCGCCTGGTCAGGGTCGCCGTGCCCGGCCGCGACCACGCCTTCGAGCCACGGCGCGGCCTTCTCGACGACCATCTCGACGAGCAGCCGGAGCTCCTCGGCCAGGCGCACCCCGTCGGTGACCTCTTCTTCGCTCACCCGCGGCCCCGGTTCCCGGCCAAGCTCACGAGCAGGCCGTCGGCGTCGGATTCCGCGCCGGTGATCCGGCACGGCCGCAGCGACTCCGGCAGGGCGATGAGCCTGCGGAAGCCGTCCACGGTGATCGCCAGGTCGTCGTCGACGCGAGCGAGGTCCACTTCGGCGTCCCGCCCCAGCGGGATCGCGACGCGCAGCGTGTAGCCCCCGGGCGCGGGCCGGACCCGCAGCAGCGGGGTGACCGGGGTGCCGTCGCCGGCCAGCGGGTCGCTGTCGCCGTAGAGCTCGTCGGCGATCGCCAGCAGCGCGGGCAGCCCGACCGGTTCGACGGCCCGGTGCTCGACGCGGGCGACCCGCGTGAACCCGGCCGCGATCAGCTCGGCCAGCACGGTGTCCTGCTGGGTGCGGCGGGTGCGCAGCCACGACGCGGCGCCACCGCGCCAGATCCCGGGCGCGGGCATCAGCCGGTTGGCGATCAGGCCGTCGACGGCGATGCCACGCAGGGCGAGCGAGCTGAGCGTGCGCCGGGCTTCGGCGACGACGACCCGTTCGGGCGTCAGGACGAGCCGGACGGTGGTCACCGACGGCTCGGTGAGCAGCGCGCGCAGGCCTTCCAGGTGCGTGCCGAGGCGGCGCACGGAGTCGGTGACCCGGCCGCGCCGGCCGAACACCCTGGTCAGGTAGCCGGAAACGGCTTCGGGCAGCGCCAGCAGCCGCAGCGTCTCGGCCGTCGGGCCGCAGTCGACGACGATGGTGTCCCACGGGCCGTGCTCGGCCAGCCGCCGGACCTCGCTCAGCGCGAGCAGCTCGTCGACGCCCGGGAGCACGGTCAGCTCTTCGGCGTCGAGGGTGTCGAACCCGGCGCCGGACAACGTCGTCCGCAGCTCGGCGCGCAGCTGGTGCCAGGTCGTGTCGACGAGCGTCCGGGAGTCGATCTGGACGGCGGAAAGGAGTGCGTCCACTTCGGACGGTTCGGCGCCGAGAGTGTGGCCGAAGGCGTCGCCGAGCGAGTGCGCCGGGTCCGTGGACGCGACGAGGGTCTTCCTGCCGCGGCCGGCCAGCGCGGCGCCGGTGGCCGCGGCCAGCGTGGTCTTCCCGACACCCCCCTTGCCGGTGAACAGCAGGATCCGCACGTGGTTACCCCTCGGCCCGCTTCTTGAGCTCCTTGAGCGCGGTGTCCATGACCATCTTCTCGGCCTTGCGGCGGAGCAACCCGATCATCGGCAGCGCCAGTTCCACCGAAAGCGTGTACGTCACGCGGGTGCGGCCGCCGAGGTCCTCGAGCGCGTACCGGCCGTTCTGCGCCTTCTGCATCTGGCCCTTGACCAGGTGCCAGCTGACGCCGAGGCCGTCGCCGTCCCACTCGTACTCAAGGGTGTAGACGTCCTTGATCGGGCCCGCGTCGAGGGTCAGCTTGACCTGCTTGGCCCGGCCTCCGGCGTCGGTGTCCAGGACCTCGGTCTGCCGGACGGCCTTGGCCCATTCCGGGTAGGCGGGGAAGTCGGCGATCACAGCCATCACCCGGCTGGGCTCGGCGTCGACCTCGATGGACTGTGTGGACTGCTCGGCCATGGACGAAGCGTAGCCGCCGCTGCCGGTCACCAGCGCAGCACGTAGGGCTGCCCGGTCTCCTTGAAGTGACCCACGTTACGGCACTCGGTCAGCCCGACCCGGGCGCGGGCGGCCAGGGGCTGGTGCACGTGCCCGAACACCGACCAGCGCGGCCGCTGGGCCCGGATGAGGTCCAGCAGGGCCGCCGAGCCGAGCTCGCTGCGGCGCGCGACGACGTCGTAGGTCAGCTCGGGCAGCGCCGGCGGGGCGTGCGTGCAAAGCACGTCGACCTCGGTGAGCGCGGCGACGCCGGCCTCGTAGTCTGCGCGATCCCGCAGGTAGGGGCGCCAGGCGGCGCCCTTGCGGCGGCGCGGGACGACGCCGTCGGGCAGCAGCGCGCCGCCGACGAACCCGAACCGCAGGCCGCCGATCTCGGCGACCTCGCCGTCCAGCACCCGGATGCCCTCGCCCGCGAACTCGGGCCACAGCGCCGGGGTGTCGACGTTGCCGGGGGTGGCGTAGGTCGGCGCGGTCATCGCCGCGAACAGCGTCGCGTACTGCTCGCGGATGGCCTCGTCGACGGCCGCGCCCGGGTCGTCGAGGCTCGCCCAGAGCGTCCGGGAGTAGGCAACGGTTTCGTCACGGGTGCCCTCGCGGCGCAGCCGGGCGAACTCGCCGACCTTCTCGGCGCCGAAGAGGGCGCCCATGATGCCCTTCTCGTGCTCGCGGTAGTCGACGAAGTCGAGCAGGTCACCGAGCACGACCAGCGCGTCGGCCCCGTCCCCGGCCCGCTTCAGCGCGTCCGCGTTGCCGTGCACGTCCGAGACGACGTGTACCCGCACCCCTGGTCCCCTTACTCGTCACCGCGCGGAGGGATTCCGGGCTCGCGCCCGTCCTCCAGGATCTCCTTGAGCCCGAGGGCGATCGCCTTCGCCGCGCGGGCCCGCCGGTCGAACTCCCGGCGCAGGTCGCGAGGCGCCAGCGCCCGGGGCGTCCCGGCCGCGTCGGCGGGGGTCGCCCGCAGGAAGTAGTGCAGCAGGGTGCCGTCGAGCACCGGCTCGAGCCAGACCTCCATGGTACCGACGAGCGCTCCGCGCACGGTCCAGCGCAGGCCCTTGTCCCCCCGGTCGGTGTAGACCTCGAGCACCAGGTCCGGCCAGTAGCGCGTCCAGGACCTCGGATCGGCGAAGACCGCGGCCACGGTGGCGGGCGGGACGACGAGGAACGTCTCGTCGACGACGTCGAGAGCGGGTGGCGCCTGGTTCACGGAGCGAAGAATGTCACGCCCTCGCCGTGCGACGGCGATCAGCATGGTCTTAAGGTGCTCCTCACGCTAAGTTGACTGGCGGGTAACAGCGGTGTCATCTGCCGCAGCACGCGTTGAACACGGAGGTCCCACGTGCGCGAATACAGCGCTCCCGCCGGCAAGCCGGTGGCCGACGACGAGAACATGGCCGATGTCGTCTGGGCGAACGCGGAGCGGTTTTCCGACGTGGTCAGCTTCCGTCGCCAGGTCGACGGCAGCTGGCTGGACGTCACCGCGAAGGAGTTCGCCGGCGAGGTACTGGCCGTCGCCAAGGGCATGGCCCAGGCCGGGATCGGCCGCGGCGACCGCGTCGCGATCATGTCGAAGACGCGCTACGAGTGGACGCTGATCGACTTCGCGATCTGGGCGGCCGGCGCGGTGACGGTCCCGATCTACGACACCTCGTCCCCCGAACAGGTGTTCTGGATCCTCTCCGACTCGGCCGCGAAGGGCGTCTTCGTCGAGACGAACGGCCACGCCGGCGCCGTCGACGAGATCCGCGACCGGCTCACCGAGCTGAACCACACCTGGCAGATCGACGGCGACTCCCCCGCCGTCGAGGAGCTGTCCGCGCTCGGCGCGACGCTGTCCGACGACGAGCTGCACGAGCGCCGCCGCGAGGTCGTCGCCGATGAGCTCGCCACGATCGTCTACACCTCGGGCACCACCGGCCGCCCCAAGGGCGTCGAGCTGACCCACCGCAACCTCCTCGCGGAGATCCGGGCCGACATCGAGGCGTTCCCGCAGCTGATGGAGCAGGGCAACTCGCTGCTGGTCTTCCTGCCGCTGGCGCACGTGCTGGCCCGCGCGATCTCCGTGACGGCGCTGTCCGCCCGGGTCACCCTCGGGCACACCCCGGACGTCAAGAACCTGGTCCCCGACCTGGGTACCTTCCGGCCGACGTTCGTGGTCGCCGTGCCGCGCGTGTTCGAGAAGGTCTACAACTCGGCGAAGCAGAAGGCCCACGGCGACGGCAAGGGCAAGATCTTCGACGCCGCCGAGGCCGTCGCGGTCGCCTACAGCGAGGCGCAGGACAAGGGCGGCGCCGGGCTCGGGCTGAAGGCCAAGCACCTGGTGTTCGACAAGCTCGTCTACGGCAAGCTGCGCGCGGCCCTCGGCGGCCGCTGCGTCGCCGCCGTCTCCGGCGGGGCCCCGCTCGGCGCGCGGCTGGCGCACTTCTTCCGCGGCATCGGCGTCCCGGTGTTCGAGGGCTACGGCCTGACCGAGACGTCGGCGGCGGCGAACGTCAACACGCAGTCGGCGTTCCGCGTCGGCACGGTCGGCAAGCCGGTCAACGGCACGTCGGTCCGCATCGCCGACGACGGCGAGGTCATGCTCAAGGGCGACGTCGTCTTCCGGGCGTACTACAACAACCCGCAGGCGACGGCCGAGTCGCTCACCGACGGCTGGTTCCACACCGGCGACCTCGGCGAGCTGGACACCGACGGCTTCCTCAAGATCACCGGCCGCAAGAAGGAGATCATCGTGACGGCGGGCGGCAAGAACGTCGCCCCGTCCGGCCTCGAGGACACCATCAAGGCGGCCCCGCTGGTGAGCCAGGCGATGGTGGTCGGCGACCAGCGCCCGTTCATCGCGGCGCTGGTGACGGTGGACGAGGAGTACTTCCCGTCCTGGAAGTCCCAGCACGGCAAGCCCGCTTCGGCCACGGTCGCGGATCTGGCCACCGACCCGGACCTCCTCGCGGAGATCCAGACGGCGGTCGACGAGGCCAACAAGACGGTCTCGAAGGCCGAGGCGATCAAGAAGTTCACCGTGCTGGCCAACGACTTCACCGAGCAGGGCGGCGAGATCACGCCGAGCCTGAAGCTGAAGCGCAACGTGGTGACCAAGAACTACGCGAACGACATCGAGTCCCTGTACAAGAAGTAGCCGAATGCCGTGAAGGCCTCCTTACCGGCTCTTATGGCCGGTAAGGAGGCCTTCACGGCTTTACGGGGTGTGCTGGGCCGCGATGTGGTCGCGGTACCAGCGGTAGCTCGCCCGTGGGGTGCGGCGTTGCGTCGTGTAGTCCACGTGCACCAGGCCGAAGCGGTGCTTGTAGCCGTGGGCCCACTCGAAGTTGTCCAGCAGTGACCAGGCGAAGTAGCCGCGCAGGTCGACGCCGGCGTCGAGTGCTTCCTGGGCCGCGGCCAGGTGGTCGCTCAGGAAGCTGATGCGCTCGTAGTCGGCGAAGTCGCTGCGGTCCGGGTAGACGCAGCCGTTCTCGGTGACGTACAGCGGCGGCAGGTCCGGGTAGCCGTTGTGCAGCGCGACCAGGGCTTCGGTGAGGCCCTCCGGCTCGACCGGCCAGCCCATCCCGGTGCGCGGGACGTCGGGCAGGCGGGTCGTGTCGACGCCGATGTCGGCGAGGGTCCGCCGCGCCGGGTCCGGCTCGCGCGGGGGCGCGTCGGCGACGTGCTGCCGGTAGTAGTAGTTGACGCCCAGGTAGTCCAGTGGCTGCCCGATCGTTTCCAGGTCGCCGTCGTGGCGGAACGAGAAGTCCGACGCGGCCCCGAACATCGCTTTCAGGCCCGGCGCGTAGCGACCGCCGAACAGCGGCTCGGTGAACTGCCGGCGCAGCACTGTGTCCTGCCGCGCGGCCGCCGCGGCGTCGGCCGCCGAGTCCGTGACCGGCACCGCCGGGGACTGGTTGAGCACGACGCCGAACCGGTGCGTGTGCGCGGCCTGCGCTCGCATCGCCTGCACCGCCAAGCCGTGGCCGAGCAGCAGGTGGTGGGCGGCGGCCAGCGCGCCGTGGCCCTCCTTCGCCCCGGGCGCGTGCCGGCCCTCGCCGTAGCCCGCGACCGCGCACGGGTACGGCTCGTTCAGCGTCGTCCAGTGGTCGACGAGATCGCCGAGCTCCTCGTGGACCAGGGCGGCGTAGTCGGCGAACCGGTGGGCCGTGTCCCGCGCCCGCCAGCCGCCTTCGTCCTCCAGGGCTTGGGGCAGGTCCCAGTGGTAGAGCGTCAGGAACGGCTCGATCCCGTGGTCCCGCAGCCCTTCCACCAGCCGTCGGTAGAAGTGCAGGCCGCGCCATTCGACGCGGCCGCGACCCTCGGGCTGGACCCGCGGCCACGACACGGAGAACCGGTAGGCGTCGACGCCGAGCTCGCCGAGCAGCTCGAGATCCTGCTCCCAGCGCTCGTAGTGCTCGGCCGCGGGCTCGCCGGTGTCGCCACCGGCGATGGCGCCCGGCACGGCGGCGAAGGTGTCCCAGATGGACGGTCCGCGGCCATCTTCGGTGGTGGCGCCCTCGATCTGGAACGCCGATGTGGCCACACCCCAGCGGAAGCCGGGCGGGAAACTGGAAGTCACGGATCTCTCCCGGGAGACTCAGCCCTTGAGCGCGCCCTGCATGATGCCGCCGACGATCTGGCGGCCGAACAGCAGGAACACGAGAAGGACGGGGATGGTGCCGAGGGTCGCGGCGGTGAGCACGAGCGTGTAGTCGGTGGTGTAGCCACTGGCCAGTGTGGACAGTGCCGTTTGGACGGTCGGGTTCTCCGGCACCAGCACCACCAGCGGCCAGAAGAAGTCGTTCCACGCCTGCATGAACGTGAACAGGCCGAGCACCGCCGCGGCCGGGCGCGCCGTGGGCAGCGCGACGTGCCAGAACAGCCGCAGCGAGCCGCAGCCGTCCATCCGCCCGGCCTCCAGCAGCTCCAGCGGCAGCGCCCGCTCGAAGTACTGGCGCATGAAGAACACGCCGAACGCGGTGACCAGGCCGGGCACGATCACCGCCTGCAGCTGCCCGGCCCAGCCGAAGTCGGCCATCATGATGTAGAGCGGCACGACACCCAGCTCGGTCGGGATCGCCTGGGTGGCGACCACCAGGAGCAGCAGCACGGTGCGGCCGCGGAAGCGCAGCTTGGCGAAGGCGAACCCGGCGAGCGTCGAGAACAGCACCACCGAGAGGGTGATGGTGCCCGAGACGATCACCGAGTTCGCCAGCGCCAGGCCGAAGTTCGTCTCGTCGAAGACGCGGGCGATGTTCTCGAACAGGTGCCCGCCCGGCACCAGCACCGGCGGCACGCTGCCCACCGCGTCCGGCGTCTGCGACGAGACGACGAACGACCAGTAGACCGGGAACGCCGAGCCGGCCAGGATCGCGACCAGCGCGGCGTAGGTCCACGGGCTCGTGACGCGCCGGGTGAACCGCCGCGTCCGGCTCGGCGGCCGGGCCACGGCGGGTGCCGAGGTCGAGGTCAGCACGGTGGACATGTCCGCTCCTCAATCGGTCTGGATGCGTCAGTCGGTTTGGATGCGCCGGGTCACCAGGTACGCCACGCCCGCCACGAGCATCGTGGCGATCGCCAGCAGCAGCGCCACCGCGGAGCTGTAGCCGAAGTCGTACTTGCTGAAGCCCTGCTCGTAGAGGTAGAGCGCGGCGGTCTGGAACTGCCGGTCGGACCCGCCGGTCGCGGCCGCGGTGCCCGGGTTGAACAGCAGCGGCTCGGCGAGCAGCCGCATGTTCCCGGTCGTCGCGATCACCGTGGAGAAGATGATTTGCGGCCGCAGCAGCGGCACGGTGATCCGCCAGAACTGCTGGTGCCCCTTCGCGCCGTCGAGCGTCGCGGCTTCGTACAGGCTCGACGGGATCGCCTGCATCGACGCCAGGAAGATCAGCGCGTGGTAGCCGGTCCAGCGCCAGACGACCATCGACGCGATCGCGGCGTGCGAGCTGGCCGTGCCCGCCTGCCAGTCGACGTGCCCGGCGCCGAACCAGCTCAGCACCCAGTTCACCAGCCCGAAGTCCCGGCCGAACAGCTGCGCGAAGATGATCGTCACCGCCGCCACCGAGGTGATGTTCGGCAGGATCATGCCGGTCCGGAACAGCGTCCGGCCACGCAGCCTGCGGTTGAGCAGGTGCGCGATGCCGAGCGCGAACAGGATCTGCGGGATCGTGGTCAGCAGCCACAGGCTGACCGTGTTCCCCATCGCGTTCCAGAAGTACGGGTCGTGGAACAGCAGTTCCCGGTAGTTGTCCAGCCCGATGAACTTCGCACCCTCGGCGTCGAGCAGGTTGCGCTTCTGCAGCGACACGAAAGCCGTGTACAGCAACGGGAACAACCCGAAGACGCCGAAGATCAGGAAGTGCGGGCTGATGAAGCCGAACGGCGAGAGCTTGACGTCCCAGTGCGCCCGCCGGTCGGCGAAGCTCAGCTTCGGCACGGAAGCCGTCACTTGAGCTTCGAGACGTCACCGACCAGCTGCTGCCACGCCGCCGCGCCGTCCTGCTTGCCCTGCTCGACGCGCTGCATCGCGTTGCCGAACTCGGTCTGCACGTCGCCGGCCTTCGGGCCCTGGTACTGCGGCTGCAGGTTCTTCGCCGCGTCGGTGAAGAGCTTGCCGACCGGCGCGTTGTTGAAGAACGGGTTGGTGTAGGAAGTGATCTTCGGGTCGGTGTAGAGCGACGGCGTCGAGGGCAGCAGGCCCTGGCTGGTGAACACCTTCGCCTGCTGCTCGGGCGCGGTCAGCCAGGCGGCGAGGTCGGCGGCCTCGGCGGTGTGCTTGCCCTGCTTGGGCACGGTCAGGTACGAGCCGCCCCAGTTGCCGCCGCCACCGGGCACGCTCGCGACGTCCCACTTGCCGGAGGTGTCCGGCGCCTGGTCCTTGATCTTGGTCATCATCCAGGCCGGGCAGGTGACGGTGGCGAACTGGCCCTGGGTGAAGCCGGTGTTCCAGGTCGGCGTGCTGTAGAGCAGGCCGGCGCTCAGGTTCGCCTTGACGGCGTCGACGACCTGGTCCCAGCCGGTCCGCAGCGCCGGGTTGCTGTCGACGACGAGCTGGTCGCTGGTGTCGTAGTAGCCGGTCGGGGCCTGGCCGAAGATCGCGTTGAGCACGGTCGGGCCGCCGTCCATCCACTTGACGCCGTTCGGCGCCTTGGCCTGGAAACGCTTGCCGGCGTCGAAGAACGCCTGCCAGGTGGGCCAGAGCGCGGAGACGGCGTCGCGGTCGGCGGGCAGGCCGGCGGCCTGGAGCAGGTCACGGCGGTAGCAGATGGCCAGGCCGCCGACGTCGGTGCCGTAGCCGATCTGCTGCCCGTCCTTGGCCAGCGAGGCCGACCACTTCCAGCCGAGCCAGCGGTCCTTGAGCTTGTCGCCGCCGACGGTGTTGAGGTCGACGAACTTGTCCGGCGTCGCCTTGAACTGGGCGACGTAGCCGGTGTCGATGGCCTCGATGTCCGCGGCGCCGCCCCCGGTGGCCAGGTGCGCGGCCAGGTTCTTGTGGTGGTCGGAGTAGGCGGCGGTGCGCTCGGTGATCTCGATGTTCGGGTGCGCCGCCTGGTACTCCTTGATCAGGTCGGTGTAGCCGAAGTTGCCGAAGAGCCCGAGGCTGAGCTTGATCTTGCCGCCGCCGCTCCCGCCGTCGCCGCCGCTGCAGGCGCTCAGGGCGGTGACGGCGGCCAGCACGGCCACCAGGACCATGCGGGTTCTCGTGTTCGGGCGCATGAGATCTCCGTTGTTCTGCTGAAAGCGCGCGGAAACACCGCGGCCGCCGGGAACGTGTCTCCGGGGCCGGGCGAGAATGTGGCCTCTATGAGAGCGCTCCCAGCCTCGTGCGTCAAGTAACGAAGAGATAACGACGTCTCGAATTTTTCGAAGCAGAGGCCGATGTGCTAGTTATGTAACCGGTTACAGCCGAAGGAGCCGCCATGGTCACCGCCCGCGAAATCGCCGAGCTCTGCGGCGTCTCCGTCGCCACCGTTTCCCGGGTCTTCAACCAGCCGGCGTCGGTCAGCGGGCCGACCCGCGAACGCGTCGAGCGGGTCGCCCGCGAGCTGGACTTCTCCCCCAACGAGTCGGCCCGCGCGTTGTCGCGCAAGCAGTCGGCGATGATCGGGCTGGTCTGGGACACCGACCACCGGCGGCCCGGCTGGCGCCACCCGTTCCTGCAGGACCTGTTGCTGGGCTTGAAGTCCGCGCTCAGCTCGCACGGCTACCACCTGCTGATGCTCGCCACGAGCGACGACGCGCGCAGCCGCACCCCAGGCGTCTCCCTGGCCGACCCCGTCGCCTACGTCCGGATGACGCGCCGGCACCACCTCGCCGGGCTGGTGCTGATCGACAGCGGTTCGGACGCGGAGGCGTTCACGGCGTTCGCCCGGTCCGGCCTGCCGTGTGTGGCACTCGACGTCGCGATCTCCGGTCCGAAAGCGACATACGTGACGTCCGACAACGTCCGCGGCGCGGCGGACGCCGTCCGGCACCTGGCCGGGCTCGGGCACCGCCGGATCGCGACGCTCACGGGCCCGCGCGCCAACGCCCCGGCGGCCGAGCGCACCCAGGGCTACCGGGAGGGCCTCGCCGCGGCGGGCCTCGAGGCGCGCGACGACTACGTGGTGTCCGGGGACTACTACCGCGAAAGCGGTTTCGTCGGCATGCGCCGGTTGCTGGCCCGCAAGGAACCCCCGACGGCGGTCTTCGCGGCGAGCGACGAGATGGCGGTGGGCGCCCTGCTCGCGGCCCGCGCGACGGGCCTGCGGGTCCCGGACGACCTGGCGGTGGTCGGCTTCGACGACATCGAGGTCGCGTCCCTCGTGGACCCGGCGCTGACGACGGTGGCCCAGGACAAACCGGGTTTCGGCACGGCGGCCGCGGAAGCGCTGCTGAAGATGATCGAGACGGACGCGGCCCCGGAACCGGTGCTGCTGCCGACCAGGCTGGTGGTCCGCGGCTCCTGCGGCGCCTAGGCTTCGATCTTCGCGTCCCAGTCGATGTGGTGCGAGTACAGCCAATCCCGCTCTTCGCCGACGTCCTGGCCCGCGCTCGCCGCCACCAGCTTCTCCACGCGCTCGCGCCGCGATCCTTCGTACGCGGCGAACGCCGAGACCGGGTCCGGCAGGTCACGCAGGCACTTCGCCAGCACGACGCTGTCCTCCAGGGCCATCGACGCGCCCTGGCCCGCGGCCGGGGACGCCGCGTGGGCCGCGTCGCCGACCAGCACCATCTCCGGCGTCGACCACAGGCGCGTCTCGGGGACGTCGTAGGAGTGACCGCCGAAGACCTCGTCGCCCGTGGCCGCGATGATGTCCGCGCAGGGCAACGGTTCCCCGGCGAACGCCGCGTGCGCGAACGCGCGCCAGCCGGCCGGGGTGACCGCCGCGATCTCGGCGCGGGGCCGCTCCGCGTCCGGGATGCGGGCGAACCAGAACGTCGCGCCGTCCGGGTCGGTCGTGAACCCGAAGGCCGCCTTGCTGCCGCGGACCATCCGGTAGATCCCCGGCGCCGACGGCAGTCCTTCGGCGCGCGTGTAGCCGTAGACGACGGTCAGCCCGGTGTAGCGCGGCTCGTCGGCGGCCGGGTCGATCAGGCGCCGCACCACCGAACGCAGGCCGTCGGCGCCGACCAGGACGTCACCCGTTTCGGTGACGCCGTCGGCGAACTCCGCCGTGACGCCGTCCGGGCCGGTCTTGGCGCCGGTCAGCCGCCGGCCGCGTTCGATCGCGATCCCCCGGCGCGCCGCTTCGTCCTGCAGGACGCGGTAGAGCGTCGCGCGGGTGAGCGTGCGCGGGCCGTCGAGGCCCTCGGTGTCGAACTCCCGCCGTCCCACGGTTTCCCCCGTCGGGACGACGAGCTCGACGCCGAACGCGGCGAAGGACGCGTCGATCACCGGGCCGTCGGCGCCGATCGCCCGCAGGGCGTCCATGCCGTTGTGCATGAGCGTCAGGAACGCGCCGATGTCTTCCCCGCCCGAAGCACAGGCCTCGAACACGACCGGGTCGTGTCCCGCCAGCTTCAGCGCCATCGCCGTGACCGTGCCGGAAATCCCGCCACCCGCGACCAGTACCCGCACCCCGCGCCCCCTCATGAACTCCGCATGCCGCCGTGCACGACGTTACCGTGACGGCGGCACGCGGCGCTCACTCCTTGGCACCGCTGGTGGCGATGTCGCCGTTGAGGCCGCGCGGGAAGAAGCCGCCCGAGGAGACCTTGTCCGGGTTGAGGTAGGCGATGTTGAGCACGCGGTCGGCGGAGCGGCCGAACGCGATGCCGTTGGCGTCGGCGGGGACGAGGTTGGCCTTGCCGTCCTTGAGCACGCCCTCGTCGTCGTCCGCCTTGCCGTCGAGGCTGTCACGGGCGTCGGAGATCTTGTTGGTGACGTCGCCGAGGCCGCGTTCGAACAGCTGCGAGCGCACGATGCCCGCGTGGTACGCCTCGACCGCGAGGATGCCGGCCGCCGCGTCGAGGAACGTCTTGTTGTTCACCAGCGGAGCCGCGCCCTTGTACGCCGAGACGCCGACGTCTTCGAAGAGGTAGGCGGCGAGCAGGAAGTTGTTCTCGCTCGCGAACGGGTCGAACGTCTGGTACTGGTTGATGATCCCGGCGGCCTGCATGGCCGCGGTGAAGCTGTTCTGGAAGTCGATCTCCGGCTGCGCGACGGCGGCCTTGTCGAGCGCCTTGCGCAGGAAGGTGACGTGGGCGACCTCGTCGCCGGCGATCTCCTGCGCGATCTGCTTGGTGTGCTCGCTCTTGAACTGCACCGCGTGCCCGCCGGAGACCTTGCCGAGGTTGCCGACGCCGTTGATGTACTTGTCGTTCAGCCCGTAGCCGTAGACCGCGAACGAGTAGAGGTTCGCCTCCAGGTACTCCAGGTTGAGCGCGAAGTTCAGCACCGCGGCGTCGCTGGCCGCCTCCTTCGCGGCGTCGCCTCCCTGCTCCGGGTACTGCGAAGTCGCACCGGCCGAGCCGAGGCCCAAGGACAGCGCGGTACCGAGCGCGCCGGCGCCCGCGACGCCGAGCCCCGCCGCTCCCGCAGCCTTCAGAAAGCGGCGGCGGTCGGTCGCGTTCTCCGCGCTGCGCTCGATCAGCTGCTGTGTGTAGCGTTTTCCGAACACCGGGGGACGTCCTCTCGTGACGAGTTCGTCCACCTCACCCACCGGTCATACGTACCCGGACGGCCCCCGGCTCGGTCAAAACGGAAAAAAGTTCTTGCCGATTTTGTTTGCCCTGGTCAGGACCGCTGCGCCGCCGCGAGCCGGACGCAGACGGCCAGCGCGCGGACGGCCTCTTCGACGTCGGCGAGCTCCGGGAACGTCGGCGCGACGCGGATGACGGCGTCGGCCGGGTCGTCGCCGTGCGGGTGGGTCGCCCCGGCGGGGGTCAGCGCGACCCCGGCCTCCTTGGCCAGCCGCACGACCTCCTTCGCGGTGCCCTCGGGCACGGTCAGCGAGACGAAGTAGCCCCCGGTCGGCTTGGTCCAGGAGGCCAGGCCGGAGTCGCCGAGCTCCTCGGTGAGGATGCGGTCGACGGCCTCGAACTTCGGGCCGATGACCTCGGCGTGCTTGCGCATGTGCGCCCGGACGCCGTCCTCGTCCTTGAGGAACAGGGCGTGGCGGAGCTGGTTGACCTTGTCCGAGCCGATCGTGCGCTTGCCGATCAGGCCGGTCCACCAGGCGAGGTTGGCCTCGGACGCGCCGAAGAAGCCGACGCCGCCACCGGCGTAGGTGATCTTCGAGGTCGAGCCGAAGACGAACGGGCGGTCGGCGTGGCCGGCCTCGGCGCTCAGCGCGAGGATGTCGGCGAGGGCCGGCTCGTCGTCGGTCAGGTGGTGCACGGCGTAGGCGTTGTCCCAGAAGATCCGGAAGTCCGGCGCCGCGGTGGTCATCGTAGCCAGCCGGCGCACGACGTCGTCACTGAACGTGACGCCGGTCGGGTTGCTGTACTTCGGCACGCACCAGATGCCCTTGATCCCGGCGTCCTCGGCGACGAGGCGCTCGACGACGTCCATGTCCGGGCCCTCGTCGGTCATCGGGACCGGGATGAGCTCGATGCCGAACCGCTCGGTGAGCGCGAAGTGACGGTCGTAGCCCGGGACGGGCGCGAGGAACGCGACGCGCGGCTCGTCGGCCCAGCGGCGCTCGGCGCCGGGGACCTTGCTGAGCAGGGCGTGCACGACGGCGTCGTGCATCAGCTCGAGGCTGGAGTTGCCCGCGGCGAGCAGCTGCTCGGCCGGCACCTGCAGGGCGCCGGCGAAGATGCGCCGGAGCTCCGGCAGGCCCTTGAGGCCGCCGTAGTTGCGGACGTCGGTGCCGTCCTCGGCCTTGAAGGAGCCGTCACCGGGGAGGGCGAGCAGCGCGTTCGCGAGGTCGAGCTGCTCGGGGGACGGCTTGCCACGGGTGATGTCGAGGGAGAGGCCGCGGTCGACGAGGGCCGCGTAGTCGGCGCGGGCCGTGTCGACGTCGACGGAAGCAGAGGTCATGGTGTCAACGCTAAACCCGGCGTCGATACCATTTCGGGGCGGGTCCTGGCTAGGGT
Organism: Amycolatopsis sp. cmx-8-4; assembly: GCF_046548675.1. Classification (NCBI taxonomy): domain Bacteria; kingdom Bacillati; phylum Actinomycetota; class Actinomycetes; order Pseudonocardiales; family Pseudonocardiaceae; genus Amycolatopsis; species Amycolatopsis sp. cmx-8-4. The sequence continues at coordinate 289,775 of NZ_JAEBDZ010000005.1, read as the reverse complement.
GGTTGGTGTGCACCTAGTCGTCCACGCCGACCAGCGCCAGTTCTCGGTCCGCGATTCCGGGTCGAAGCTGAACGGCAGCGGCTGGACCGCGCGGGCGGTGGACAACCGGCTGGCCGCGGAGCCGGCCGGCCTCGCGATCGTCACGGCCCGCTCGGACCTCGTGGAGTCGTCGGTAACACTCGCTCCCGGTCCGCCGCCACTGCTGCCGGAAGCCGAGCACGTGGTGGAGGCGGATCTTCCGGTGCCGAGCGGGAAACTCGTGATTTCCGGGCCTGCGGACTACCCGTCGCAGGAAAGGTTCTTCTCGGTGCTGCCGGGGCTGTACCGGGCGCGGGTTTCGTACGTCCCGGCGGGCCCGCCCGCGACCGAGTGGAACGAGCACGAGTTCGGCGAGCACTTCCGGTACGTGGTGGAGATGTGGCCGGCGTCGGCACCCTCGGACGTCGAGGTGCTGAGGCAGGGCGCGACCGTCTGGGACGGTTAGTGCCGCGGGTCTGACAATGTGTTGGTCCAGGTGACCACGGCATGGAGAACGACCGCGGAGCCTTGTCCCCGCGGACACGGTCTGAGCGAGTACGGGCTCGCGCGACTCTGACAGCGCCACCTTCAGGAACCTGGTGTCGCGCGTCTGAGGTTCGTCGACAGCGGTCCGGCATCGCGTCCCAAGGCGGAGCCCGTCGATAGGGCTTCGGTGAGCGAACCGTTCCTCTCGTCGCAGCGAGAAGGGGTTTCCGGCGCCTGCCTGACGATGCGGCCCGAACCCGGGCACAGGTCTTGGCCCGGAGCCGATGGCTTCGGGCCTTTCCCTGTTCGGTTGGTCAGGCCGCGAACGGCAGCGGTTGGTGGATGTTGTTGCGCCTGGGTCTTCGGCGCTTGTCCAGGAATGCCGGTGGCAGGAACTCGGGTAGGCCGTCGGCGGCGGTGCGTACTTCCCAGCCGGAGCGGTGCAGCAGCCGGTGGTGGTGGGCGCACAGCAGGACCAGGTTGGTCAGGTCTGTGGGGCCGCCGTCGGCCCAGTGGCGGATGTGGTGGCCCTGGCAGTGCCGTGGTCGGCGGTGGCAGCCGGAGAAGGCGCAGCCTCGGTCGCGCAGGAACAACGCTCGGCGCAGCCCGGCGGAGATCAGGCGGCGCAGACGGCCCAGGTTCAGGGGTTCGCTCTTCTCACCCAGGACCGCCGGGATGAGCATGGCGTCGCAGGCGTGGACCCGGGCTTCGGCCGCGGTCATGGTGCCGGTGTCGCCGAGGGTGGCCTGGCCGACTCCGGACTTCAGGTCCGCCAGCGAGACCGCGACCATCACGTGGGCTCGTTCGCCGGCCTGCGTCGGCAGGTCCGGGGAGTTCAACGCGAGGTCGACAGCGTCGGAGAAGGCGTCGCCGTAACGTTCCTGCGGAGAGCGGAAGTCCGCGCCCTCGTCGCTGCAACGACGCTCGGCCAGCGAGTCGAGCAAGGCACTGGCGCGGGTGCCGGTCTCCTCGTCGAGGCGACCGTTCAGCTCCCAGACCCCGGATCGCTTACGCCGTAACGAAAGCTCCCGGGTCGGCAAGGACGGTTCGGCCTCATCGGGTTCGGCGCCATCAGGATCGAGGTGGGCCACGATCCGCGCCCCCAACGCAGCGACCTGCTTGTGCCCGGCCTCGGAAGCGAAGGACAGCAGGCTCTGTTCGACGTCATCACGATGCTCGGACGGAACCTGATCCAGCACCTCGACGACGGCGTCGATCATCGGATTGCTCAACGATCCACCAGCAGCAACAACCCCGGTGGCCGGAGCAACGGCGGACACCGGACTGCCATCAACAGCACGCCCAGCATTGAGAGCCGAAGCTCGTTTCACCACACGATCAGCAGCAGCCTTGGGAACATCGGCAAGATGCTCGAACAACCGAGCAACAGAGCGATATCCAAACAGCTCCATCACACCACGAGACTCGATTTCCACCAGCAAAGACCCAATTTCAGCCTCAGCAGACCGCACCACACCGAGCAGCAAGCTGACGCGATCGGCCAAGGCCACCGCATCTGCTCTCCACACCGATTCACCGTCCACACACCAAGATTACCGCCAGACGAACACATGTTCATCACACGAACGGATGATCACGGCAGGGTCACCGCTGCGTGGGGAATCGGCGCTGCCGAACACATCGACAAGCAACCACGAGAAGCGCCGATTTCCTACGCCACGGCGAAGCCGCATCTTGAAAGAGAGGAACCCGGTCGCCCTAAAGCGCAGTCAGCGTCGCAAGCTTCCAACGACCGTCCACGCGCTTAGCAGTAACAGAGAGCTGAGCCACCGAAGACGACGGCGCACCCCCACCCTGGGTAACCGTCTGCTGGTCCAGAAACAACAGCACAGAAGCCTCATCCCCGACCAACGAACGAACCCCGACAGCCCGAACCGTAGTAGTACGGATCAGCTTCCCCGCCGCAGCCCGCGTACGAGCCGAGGCGAACTGAGCCTGGTACTGACGAACCGCATCACCGATCAGATACTCCGACGCCGCGCGCTCCGTACGGGCCAGATTCGCGTAGTCGTAAGAGAAAACCGCCTTCACCGCTTCGCTAACATCAGCCGAAACCGATGCAGTCGCAGCAGTGTCGACCAAAGCCGCGTTGTCGGACGAAGACAGCGAAGCCGTCTCGACGCCGAACCAGACCGCGCAGCCCAACGCCACGACTACCACCGCCGCAAGGAAACGTTTCATGAGCCCGCCGCCTGAACGCCCGCGATCTTCCAGTCTGCGCCGGACCGCGTCACGTCCACCGTCAGGCGGCTCATGCGCGGAGCCGCAGGAGAACCACCCGTCGAGACCCGGACATCCAGCACCGCCAGCAACCGCGCCGAGCCCGCGGTGACGTCGATCTCCGTGACCGCCGCCTCCACCAGCGACGCCGTCGACACGGTGCGCGCCGTCGAGGCGCGGTCGATCTGCAGCTGACGGTCGCCAGTCAAGTCCTTGCCGTACTGCCCCGTCGTCGCCGCGATCCAGCGGTCGACGTCCGCGCCCGCGTTGCGGTAGTCGATCGTGTTGAGCGTGACCAGTTCCGGCCCGGCCGCCGCGAGGACCGCGTCACGCGCGCGGCCACGCGCCAGGGAGTCGTCCGACGCCGTGTGCCACCAGGACCAACCGGCGAAAGCGGCCACCAGTACGGCGACGACGGCCAAGATCTTCACGACACGCCCAGCAGCTTGCCCAGCCCGCCCGCCGACGGCCCGGTCAGCAGGCTCAGCATCCCCGGCAGCTGGGCCTGCGAAGGTGCCGACGCGGTCTGCGAAGGCGCGGCCGGGATCGACGGCGGCTTGCCCGCGTACGGCGCGTTCTGCGATCCACGCACCCCCGTCGGGCTGCCCGGCGGCTCCGCGCAGTAGGCGTTCATGTTCACCGGTGCCTCGGACGTGTCGTTCGCCGGACGCTCCTTCGTGCCTTCGTAGCCCTTCGTGCACGAAGCCGGGTCGAAGAAGTTGAACACCACGCCGAGGTGCCCCGTGCCGTCCGGGGACGTCGACGGCGAGAACGCCGAGATGATCGGGTACGCCACCAGCAGCTCCTCGACGGCGTCCTTGCGCGACGACGTGATCTGCGCGGTGGTGAGCAGGTTCGCGAACAGCACGCCCAGGTCGGTGCCGGACGCCGCGAGCACGTCGCTGATCTGCCGGCTCAGCTGCGGTGCCTCCGAGATCACGCGGCGCAGGTCCGGATCGGACGTCTTCAGCTGGCCCGCGATCGTACGCAGCCCGCTCGCGAAGTCCGTGATGTTCGCGGCCTGACGTTCTTGCGTGGTCAGCACGATCCGCGAGTTCGCCAGCAGCCCTTGGGTCTGCGGGACGTACTGCGCGGCCACCGCGGTGAGCGAACCTGTGCTGTCCAACAGTTGTTGCAGCTGTGGACCCGCCCCGGCGAACGCGTTGTACGTCTCGTCGACGACCGTGCGCAGCGAGTCCGGGTGGACGCTCGCGACCAGGTCGTCGAGGTGGGTCAGCACGGTGTCCGGCGACGGCGGCAGCGACGTCTTGTCCGGCGTGATCACCGAGCCGTCCTGCAGGTACGGGCCGCCGTCGTGCTGCGGGAGCAGGTCGACGAACTGCTCCCCCACCGCCGAGCGGTTCGCGACCTGCGCGTGCGCGTCGGCCGGGATGTCCGGGCCGCCGGAGTCGATGTCGAGCGCGACGTCGACGCCGTGGTCGGTGAGCGTCATCGACGTCACCCGCCCGACCGTGACGCCGCGGTAGGCGACCTCGGAGTTGACGAAGATGCCACCGGAGTCGGTCAGCTGCGCGGTGACGACGTACCCGCGGCTGCCGAAGAGCCGGTCGAGCCCGGCGTACTTGCCGCCCGCGTAGACGACCGAAACGACCGCGATGACGACGAACGCGATCAGCTGGATGCGGGTCTTGCGCGTGATCACCGGCCACCGCCGATCAGGCCCAGCAGGCCGCCCAGCAGCCCGGTGCCGCCGCTCTGCCCGGTCACCGCCCCGAGGTCGGGCAGGGGCAACGGCGGCGGCGCGGCGGTGCCGGTGGACGGCACGCCGCCGATCGTGTCGGGCAGCGCGATCGGCGGCTGCGACGAGTTCGTGAAGTTCTGGATCAGCTTGTCGAGATCCAGGTTCACGGTCGCCTCGACGTTCGCGTAGTCGCCCTTGACGACGTTGCCCGCGTAGTCCGGGAGCGGGTAGGTGAGCAGGATCTGCAGCGCGTTCGGCAGGTCCTGGCCGGCCTCGCCGAGCTTGGTCAACGTCGGCTGCAGTGTCTTGAGGTTCGCGACCAGCTGGTCGCGGCTCTTCGTCACGGTGTCGGTCGCGACGCCGGACAGCGTGGTGAGTGCGTTCAGCATCCCGACGAGCTGGTCCCGCTGGTCGGTGACGATCTTCAGGCCCGGCGCGAGGTTGTCGAGCGCGTTCGACAGGTTCTGCGTCTGGCCGGTGAGGGTCGCCGACAGCTTGCCAAGGCTGTCGATCGCCCGCAGGATCTCGGTCTTGTGCCCGTCGAGCTGCGTCGCCAGTTCGTCCACCCGGGACAGCAGCGCGCGGATCTCCGGCTCGTTGCCCGACAGCGCGTCGTTCAGCTCGTGGCTGATCTTCTGGATCTGCTCGACGCCGCCGCCGTTGAGCAGCAAGGACAGCGCGCCGAGCACCTCCTCGACCTCGGGGTTGCGGTTGGTGCGCCCGAGCGGGATCTGCACGCCGTCACTCAGCTTCCCGGTGGCCGGCTCCGCGGCCGGCACGCTCAGCTCGACGAACTTCTCTCCCAGAAGTGAAGACTGCTTCAGCTCGGCGTGCGAGTTGGCGGGCAGCGCGACGTCGCCGTTGACGGTCATCGAGACGAGCGCGGACCGGGTGTCCGGCGTCAAAGTGACTTTGTCGACCCGCCCGACCGCGACGTCGTTGACCTTGACGCTCGACTGCGGCACGAGGTCCAGGACGTCGGTGAACAGCGCGGTGACCTGGTAGGGGTGGTCGCCGACGTCGGCGCCGCCCGGCAGCGGCGTGCCGTAGAGGCCGTTGAACCCGCCGTCGCCGCACGCCGCCAGCACGAGTACCCCGGCGAGCACTCCCGCGAGCCGCTTCACTTGGCACCGCCGGAAAGCTGTTGCATCACGTCGACGAGCGGGAGCGGCAACGGCGGCAGTTCACCGTTCTGCAGGGAGTTCAGCACCTGCGGGATGGTCGGGAGCTTCAGCGCGCCGTCGAGGATCGGCGCGAGCTGCTTGCAGATGCTGCCCAGGGTGTCCGGGATCGGCTTGGGCGTGCCCGCGCTGATCAGCCGGCACACGGTGAGGATCGGCGGGTTGGTCAGCTCGTTGAGGTTGTCGCGCACGGCGATGGTGCCCGACGCCGCGTCGTAGGAGTTGATGAAGTTGGTGGCGCCGGTCGGCGCGATGTCGAGCACCTCGGCCAGCGAGGCCCGCTGGTCGACGAGCACCTTCGACAGTGACGCCAGCTTGTCCACATTGGACTCCAGCGCCGTCTTGTTGTCGTTGACGAACTGCTGGACGTCGCCGAGCGCGCCCCCGAGCGACTGCAGCGCGGCGCCGACGTCGGAAGAGTCGTCGGCGAGGAACCGGCTGACGTCGGCGACGCGGCCGTAGAACTCGTTGAGCTGCTGGTCGCTCTGGGCCAGCGCACCGGTGAAGGAGTTCAAGTTCTGCACGGTCGAGAACAGGTCGTCCTTCGAGCCGTCGAGGGTCTTGGCGAGGTCGGCGAGCTGCCCGACCGTCGAGTTCAGCGAAGCACCGTTGCCGCGCAGGGCGTCCGCGGCGGTGTCCAGGACGCCCGACAGCGCGCCGTCCTTGTTGGCGCCGTTCGGCCCGAGCGCCGTCGACAGCTTGTCCAGGCTCGAATACAGGTCGTCCAGCTCGACCGGTGTGGCGGTGCGATCCTTGGCCAGCACCGCGCCGGTGGCCAGGACCGGGCCGCTGTCGTAGGCCGGGGTGAGCTGGACGTAGCGGTCGCTGACCAGGCTCGGCGCGACGACGACCGCGCCGACGTCGGCCGGCAGCTGCACCTCGTCGACCTGCATGTCGACGCGCACCGCGTCGCCCTGCGGCGTGACGTCGGTGACCCGCCCGACCGGCACGCCGAGCACCCGCACCGACGAACCCGCGTAGAGCCCGACGGTCTTGCCGAAGTACGCCGACAGCTTCGTGCCGCTGGATTCGCGGAACACCAGCCACAGCCCGGCGGTGAGGACCAGCGCGACGACGCAGGCGAAGGCCACCCACGTCGCCAGGCTGCGGCCGCGGTACGTCCGGATCGTCATCGGCGACCCACCCCCTGGTTCGGCGCCGCGATCGGCGGGGTGCAGCCTTCGGGGTTGATGGACAGGCCGCCCACGGTGATCGTCGGCGGGAGCAGCCCGCACAGGTAGCCCTCGAACCAGCGGCCGTTGCCGGTCGCGTTCGCGCCGACGCGGGCGAACGGCGCCATCAGCTGCAGGCTCTTGTCGAGGTTGCCCTGGTTGCGCTGCAGGATGTCGGTCACCTTCCCGAGCTTGTCCAGCGTCGGCTTCAGCTGCGTGCGGTTGTCCGCGACGAGCCCGGACAGCTGCTGCGAGAGCTGCTGGGTGCCGGTGAGCAGCGCGTGGATCGCCGTCTTGCGGTTCTGCAGCTCGGTGAGCAGCAGGTTGCCGTCGCTGATCACGCGTTGCAGCTGCGCGTTGCGGTCGGAGAGCGTCTTCGACACCTGGCTGGTGTTGGCCAGCAGGGTGTGGAGGTCGGCGTCACGCGAAGAGACCGTGCGAGCCAGCGACGACAGGCCGTTCAGCGTGTCCTTCAGGTACTGCGGGCTGTCCTTGAGGCTGTCGGACAACGCGTTGAAGCTGTCGGCCAGCTGTTTCGTGTCGATGTCGCCGACCGTGGTGGACAGCTGGTCGAAGGCGTCCTGCAGCTGGAACGGCGTGCGCGTGCGGGCCTGCGGGATGGTCGCGTCCGGCTCCTGGGTGCCGTCGCCCTTGGTGTCGAGCGCGAGGTACTTCTCGCCCAGGAGTGTCTTGATCTCGATGGACGCGGTCGTCGCGTCGCCGACCCGGACGCCCTTGACGCGGAACCGGACGAGCACCTGCTTGCCCTTGAGCGTCACGGAAGACACCGCGCCGACCTTGACGCCGGCGATCTCGACCTCGTTGTCCGGTGCCAGGCCGGCGGACTCGCTGAAGTACGCCGAGTACGTCGTGCCGTTGCCGAAGAACGGGAGCTGGTCGGAGAAGTACGTCGTGGCCGTGACGAGCACGATGAGCACGAGCGTCACCGCGCCGACCGCGGCCTGGTTGCGATCCTTCAGCCGTTTCACGGACCACACCTCTCCGCGCGTTGCGTGCCGGGAATCGGGATGATCGGCAGGGTGATGTCGAGCGAGGAAATGCCGATGGTGCCGTTGATCCCGCACAGGTAGTAGTTGAACCAGCTGCCGTAGCTCAGGGTCCGGGTGAACTTCTGCAGGTTGCCCGGCAGCACCTCGAGGAGGTGGTTGAGCAGCTCGCCCGAGTCGCCGAGGTTCTGCGACAGCGTGCCGAGCTTCGCGACGTCGTCCTTGAGCGCCGGGCGCGCATCGGTCAGCAGGCCGGTGGTCGAGACGGCGAGGTCGCCGAGCGCGGTGACGGCGTCGCCGATCGGCTTGCGCTGCTCGGCCAGGCCGCTGACCAGCTTCTGCGTCTGCTCGATGAGGTCGCCGAGCTGCGGGCCGTGGGCGTTGACGGTGCCGAGCACGGTGTTGAGGTTGGCGATCACCTGGCCGATCACCTGGTCCTTGCTCGCGATCGCGGTGGTGAGCGACGCGGTGTGCTGCAGCAGGCTGGTGATCGTGCCGCCCTCGCCCTGGAAGACGCTGATGATCTCGGCCGACAGCTGGTTGACGTCGTTGGGGCTCAGGGCCTTGAACAGCGGCTTGAACCCGTTGAACAGCACCGTGAGGTTCAACGCGGGCTTGGTGCGCTCGGGCGGGATCGTGCCGCCGTCCGGCAGGGACTTGTCGCCCGGGACGTCGGTGCCGAGCGCGAGGTAGCGCTGGCCGACGAGGTTCCGGTACTTGATGGTCGCGGTCACCGACTCCGGCAGCCGGTAGGTGTGCTCGACGTCGAACCGCACCTCGGCGAGGTTCCGCTCCCCGACGGCGACGTCGATCGTGTCGATCTGGCCGACCTTGACCCCGGCGATGCGGACGTCGTCACCTTCCTTGAGCCCGGACGCGTCGGTGAACTTCGCCAGGTACCCCGAGGTGACGCCGAAGTTGGTGTTCGCGATGGTGGCCGCGAGGACGCCGGTGAACAGGACCGTGACGACGGCGAACACCAGCAGCTTCACCAGCGACGGGACGAAACTCCTCACTTGAGCTCCACCTCCGCTCCGCGGTAGAGCGGCCCCACGAGCAACCCCGCCCAGCCGGGCACCTGGTCCGGGGTGGCGCCGAGGGCGGGTGACGCGAGCAGGGCGATCAGGTCCGACTCGTCGGCCGAGCCGACGATGCTGCCGGATCCGCCGACCGCGCCGCCGCCGGCCGTGACCGGGCCGGGCAGGCTGCCGTCGGGCGACTTCGGCGGCGCGGGCTTGCTGGAGCCGTCCTTGATCGCGCCGTCCGGCGGGTACTGCGGCCAGTGCCCCGGTTTCGGCACCTGCGGGTAGCAGCGGGGGCCGCGCTTGTCGTCGTACTTCGGCTCGTCGACGCCGGGCAGGTACTTGCCGCGGCTGGCGCTGAACTCGATGGTGACGCGGCTGACCTCGGGGTGCGCGGTGCCCTTGCCGAACGCCAGCTCCGCCGGGGCGACCTCACCGGCGAGCTGGTGGAACAGGCACGGGTACTCCGGCGCGTACTTCGCCAGGACGTCCAGCGTCGGCTGGACGGCGGTGGTGAGCCGGATCAGGTTGTCCTTGTTGACCACCAGGAAGTTCGTGAGGTCGACCGACGCGGCCGACACCGTCGCGTAGAGGTCGCTCAGCTGCGTGCGCTTCTCGACGATCGTGCGGCTCGTGGTCGTCAGGTCCGACAGCGCCTGCAGCAGGTCCGGCGCGGCCTTGTCGTAGGTGGCCGAGACGTTCGCGAGGCCGGTGATGTCGGCCTTGATGTCGGGCAGCGACGGGTTGAGCTTGCCGAGGTAGTCCGACAGCTGCGAGAGGGTCTGGCCGAGCTGCTTGCCGCGGCCGTCGAGCGCGGTCGCCACGGCGGTGAGCGTGCTCGACAGCTTCTCCGGCTGGACGGCCTGCAGCAGCGGCATCACGTCGTCGAGGACCTTCTGCAGCTCGATCGCGCTGCTGCTGCGGTCCTGCGGGATGACGTCGCCGGCTTTGATCGCGGACTCGGGCTTTTCCGGCAGCTGCAGGGCGACGTACCGCTCGCCGAACAGCGTCTTCGGCAGCAGTCGCGCGGAGACGTTCTTCGGGATGACGGCCGTCTTGTCCGGATCGAGAGCCAGCTCCAGCTCGGCGTGGTCGCCCTTCGCGAGCACCGAACGGACTTCGCCGACGACCACGCCGCGCACCTTGACGTCGCCGCCCGTGCGCAGCTGGCTGCCGACGTGGTCCGTCTCGAGCTTCACGAGCGTCACCGCCGTGAACGCCTTGTTGTAGACGGCGAGGGTGAAGGTGATGAACAACGCGGCCACGAGCAGGAAGGCGAGCCCCAGCACCTGGTACCGGAGCCGCTGCCAGAGTGCCTTCCTCATCCGGAGATCCTCACCGTGGTGTTGGCGCCCCAGATCGCGAGGGACAGGAAGAAGTCCAGGACCGAGATCAGCACGATCGACGTCCGCACCGCGCGGCCCACGGCCACGCCGACACCGGCCGGGCCGCCGCTCGCGGTGTAGCCGTAGTAACAATGGGACAGGATCACGAGCACGCTGAACACGATCACCTTGCCGAACGACCAGAGCACATCGCCCGGCGGCAGGAAGAGCGTGAAGTAGTGGTCGTAGGTGCCGGCGGACTGGCCGTAGAGCCAGATGGTGATCTGCCGGGACGCGAGGTAGCTCGACAGCAGGCCGACCGCGTAGAGCGGGATCACCGCGGCGACGCCGGCGAGCACGCGGGTCGTCACCAGGTACGGCATGCTCGGCACGGCCATGACCTCGAGCGCGTCGATCTCCTCGGAGATCCGCATCGCGCCGAGCTGCGCGGTGAACCCGCAGCCGACCGTCGCGCTCAGGGCGAGCCCGGCCGAGAGCGGCGCGACCTCGCGGGTGTTGAAGTAGGCGGAGATGAACCCGGTGAGCGCGGCCGTGCCGAGCTGGTTGAGCGCGGAGTAGCCCTGAAGGCCGACGATCAGGCCGGTGAACAGCGTCATCCCGATCATCACGCCGAGTGTGCCGCCGATGACCGCCAGGCCCCCGGTGCCGAAACAGACTTCGGTGAGCAGCCGCAGCGTTTCCCGGCTGTAGCGGCGGATCGTGCGCGGCGACCAGGCGAGCGCCTTCGCGGCGAAGGACAGCAGCTGGCCCAGGCCTTCGAGACTCTGGCCGGGACGCGCGAGGTACTCGAGCGTCCGGTCCTGTTCGATGGGTTCGGCCGTCATCACATGGCCTTCGGCGGGACGATCCGCAGGTAGATCGCGGTGAGCACGACGTTGATGAGGAACAGCAGCAGGAACGTGACGACCACGGCCTGGTTGACGGCGTCGCCGACACCCTTCGGCCCGGGCGGCGGGTTGAGGCCGCGGAACGCCGCGACGACCCCGGCGACGAAGCCGTAGAGCAGCGCCTTGATCTCGCTGATCCAGAGGTCCGGGACCTGGGCCAGTGCGTTGAAGCTGGCCAGGTACGCGCCGGGCGTGCCGCCCTGCAGGACGACGTTGAAGAAGTACCCGCCGAGCACGCCGACCACGCTGACCAAGCCGTTGAGCAGTACCGAAACCACCATGGCGGCCAGCACACGCGGCACGATCAGGCGCTGGATCGGGTTGACGCCCAGGACTTCCATGGCGTCGATCTCTTCACGGATCTTGCGCGCCCCGATGTCCGCGCACACGGCGCTGCCGCCGGCCCCGGCCACGAGCAACGCTGTGATCAGCGGGCTGGCCTGCTGCACGATGGCCAGCGCGCTGGCCGCGCCGGTGAACGACTGGGCGCCGATCTGCGCGGTCAGCGAGCCGAGCTGCAGCGCGATCACCGCGCCGAACGGGATGGCCACCAGCGCGGTCGGCAGGATGGTGACGCTGGCGAAGAACCAGCACTGCTGGATCCACTCGCGGGTCTGGAAGGGGCGCTTGAAGATCGCGCGCAGGACCTCCCAGGAGAGCGTCGCGAGGCGGCCGACCTGCGTCAGCGCCGCGGTTCCCGGGAGCGTGCCAGTGCTGTCGCTCACCACACCTCCCCGAAGTAGTCGCTCACCCCCGAGTGTCGTCCATACCCGGTGTCCGCTTTTCGTTAGCGGTGTTAACCAACGTCGTTCCGTTCAGAAGTTGAGCGCGTGGGACGCTGTCGCCCCGCCGTCGGCCACGAACTCCGAACCTGTGCAGTACGAACTTTCTTCGCTGGCCAGGAACAGCACCAGCTTCGCGATGTCTTCGGGCTGCCCGACCCGGCCGAGGGCCACCTTCTTGCCGACGTACGACATGTCGACTTTCTGGCCGCCGGCCGCGGTCGAAACCATCTGCGTGTCGATCGCGCCGGGGTGCACCGAGTTGACCCGGATGTGCTTCTTGCCGAGTTCCATGGCCGCGACCTTGGTCATCCCGCGGATCGCGAACTTGCTCGCGGTGTAGGCGATGAGGTACGGCATCCCGGCCAGACCCTCCACAGAGGACACGTTGACGATGGAGCCACCGCCGGCGGCGGTCATGGGTTCAACGACCGAGCGCATCCCGAGAAACGCCCCGATCTGGTTCACCCGGATGACGCGCTCGTAATCGGCCAGCGTCGTCTTGCCCAGTTCCGAGAAATGGAGGATGCCCGCGTTGTTGACCAGCACGTTCAGCGCGCCGAACTCCGTGGTCGCCCGCTCGATCGCCGCCGCCCAGTCGTCTTCGCTGCCGACGTCGAGGTGCTGGTAGACGGCGGCGTCGCCCAGGTCGGCGGCGAGCTGCTTGCCCTCGTCGTCGAGGATGTCGGCGATCACGACCTTCGCGCCTTCGGCCACGAACGCGCGGGCGGCGGCCTCGCCCTGTCCGCGCGCGGCACCGGTGATGAGAGCGATCTTCCCGTCGAGCCTCACGATTCCTCCAGGATTTCGGTGGCGGCGAACATCCGGCCGGGGTCGCGGCCGGCGAAGTAGTCGCTGACGGTCGTCTCCAGCTCGTCGAGGGACCAGCGCCGCTCGATCCGCGGCGCTTCGACCAGCGCGACCGAGCCGCCGTGCACGACGAACACCTGGCCGTTGACGTGCTCGGCGGCGGGTGAGGCGAGGTAGGCGACGAACGGGGCGACGTGCTCGACCGAGAGCGGGTCGGCGCCTTCGGCAGGGGCGGCGCCGAACACGCCCTCGGTCATCGCCGTCCGCGCCCGCGGGCAGATCGCGTTGGCGCGGACGCCGTACTTGGCCAGGCCGCGGGCGGCCGACATGGTGAGCGCGGTGATGCCGGCCTTGGCCGCGGCGTAGTTGGGCTGGCCGGGCGAACCGATCAGGAAGGCCTCGGACGCGGTGTTCACCAGCCGCCCGTACACCGGCTTGCCGTCCTCTTTGGACTTGTCGCGCCAGTGCTTCGCGGCGTTGCGGGACAACAGGAAGTGCCCGCGCAGGTGGACGCGGAGCACGGTGTCCCAGTCGTCGTCGGACATCGAGAAGAGCATCTTGTCGCGCAGCACGCCGGCGTTGTTCACGACGATGTCGAGCCCGCCGAGGTCGAGCGCGGCCGCCACGAGCGTGTCGGCCGTGGCGCGCTCGCCGACGTCGCCGGCCACCGCGACGGCCTGGCCGCCGGCGGCTTCGATCTCTTCGACGACGTCCTTCGGCGCATCGATGTCGTTGACGACGACCGTGGCGCCCCGCGCGGCCAAGGCGAGCGCTTCGGCCCGTCCCAGCCCGGCGGCGGCACCCGTGACGATCGCTGTCCGGCCGGTCAGGCTCACGCGAGGCCTCCTCATCGAGTCCTGGTTGACGGGCCTACACTAGAATCTGTTCTCGTTTTGGGCAAGCTTTTCAGTAAACACCGCTAACTGACGATGAACAGGGCGTTCTTCGGGCAGCCCCGCACCGCACCGGAGACCCGTTCCGCCTGGTCGCCGGGCACTGGACCCGGCCGGACGACCAGTTCTTCGTCGTCGTCGAGGTCGAAGATGTCCGGCGCGAACCCCAAGCACACCGCGTTCGCCTCGCAGAGCGAACGATCGACGCCGATCTCCATGCTTCCTCCGCCGCGTCAGTCCTGGTACAACTAGAACAGGTTCTACTATAACGCCGGATCGAGGTGACGGGTGCGGATCGACTACACGCCGGAGCAGCGCGCACTGGCCGCGGAGCTGCGGGAGTACTTCGCCGAGCTGATGACGCCGGAACGTCGTGACGCCCTCCGCGCGGGCAGCGGCGAGTACGGCGACGGCTTGGTCTACAAGGAGATCGTCCGGCAGCTGGGCAAGGAGGGCTGGCTCGCGCTCGGCTGGCCGCAGGAGTACGGCGGCCAGGGCCGGCCGATGCTCGACCAGCTCATCTTCACCGACGAGGCGGCGGTCGCCGGGGTGCCGGTCCCGTTCCTGACGGTGAACACCGTCGGGCCGACCATCATGCGCTACGGCACCGACGAGCAGAAGGCGTTCTACCTGCCGAAGATCGCCGCCGGCGAGCTGCACTTCTCGATCGGCTACTCCGAACCGGAGGCGGGCACCGACCTCGCGTCGCTGCGGACGCGCGCGGTGCGCGACGGCGACGAGTACGTCGTCACCGGCCAGAAGATGTGGACGAGCCTGATCGAGCACGCCGACTACGTCTGGCTCGCCGTCCGGACCGACCCGGAGGCGAAGAAGCACCGGGGCCTGTCGATCCTGATCGTGCCGACCTCGGCGCCCGGGTTCTCGTGGACCAAGGTGCACACGGTGGCGGGCGCGGGCACCAGCGCGACCTACTACGACGGCGTGCGCGTGCCGGTGTCGGCGCGCGTGGCCGAGGAGAACGCGGGCTGGCCGCTGATCACCAACCAGCTCAACCACGAGCGCGTCGCGCTGACGTCGTCGGCCCCGATCCGCAAGGCCCTGTCCGACGTCCTGGCGTGGGCGAAGGAGACCGGCGCCATCGACCAGGAGTGGGTGCGGCTGCACCTCGCGCGGGTGCACGCCGGCGCGGAGTACCTGAAGCTGCGGAACTGGCGGATCGCCTGGGCGGCCGCGGCGAGCGAGCTGGGGCCGGCCGACGCGTCGGCGACCAAGGTGTACGGCACCGAGTTCGCGATCGAGGCGTACCGGCTGCTGATGGAGGTGCTCGGCGCGGCGGCCGTCGTCCGCGACGGCTCGCCGGGCGCGCTGCTGGCCGGGCGGATCGAACGACAGCACCGCTCGGCGCTGATCCTCACCTTCGGCGGCGGTACCAACGAGATCCAGCGGGACATGATCGCCGCGACCGCCCTCGGCCTGCCCGTCACGCGCTAGGAGCGTCTCAGTTAGGAGCTGTATGGACTTCACCCCTTCGGAGGCGTCGGCCGACCTCGCCGCGCTGGCCCGGCGGATCCTCGCCGACAAGGTCACTCACGACCCGCACGGTACCGGCGGCTTCGACGCTCCACTGTGGACGGCGCTGGGCCAGGCGGGCGTGCTGGACGCGGCGCTGCCGTCGTCGCTCGGCGGCGGCGGGTTCGGGCTGCTGGAGCAGTGCGCGGTGCTGACCGAGATCGGCCGCGCGGTGGCCGCGGTCCCCTACCTGACGTCGATCACGATGGCGGCGTCGGCGCTGGCGGAGTTCGGCACGCCGGAGCTGGTGGACCGCTGGGTGCTGCCGGTGCTGCGCGGCGAGCGCGTGCTCACGGTGGCCCTGCCGGACCCGGGCGCGCCGTGCGGCTTCCGGGTGACCGGCGGCCGGCTGACCGGCGCCCAGTCCGCGGTGCCGTTCGGCGCGTTCGCCCACGGCCTGCTGGTGGAAACCACGTCCGGCGAGGTGTTCCTGGTCGACGCGGCCGCTTCGGGCGTCACGGTCCGGCCGCAGCAGACGGTCGACCACGCGGACGCGGCGCTGCTGGAACTATCCGAGGTGGCCGGGATTTCCCTGGGCCCGATCGGCGAGTGGCTGCGCCTGCGCGGCACGGCCGGGATCTGCGCGCAGCAGCTAGGCGTCGTCGAACGGGCCCTGGAGCTGACGGCGGCGTACGCGGCCGAGCGGAAGCAGTTCGACCACGTGATCGGCGGCTTCCAGGCGGTCCGTCAGCGTCTCGCGGACGCGTACGTGGACGTCGAGGCGGTGCGGCTGACGTCACTGCAGGCGGCGTGGCGGCTGGCCTCGGACCTCCCGGCGACGGAAGCGGTGGCGACGGCCAAGTTCTGGGCCGCGGAGGCGGGCCACCGGGTGGCCCACACCACGGTCCACGTCCACGGCGGCGTCGGCATCGACGTCGACCACGTGGTGCACCGGTACTTCGTGGCGGCGAAGCGCCTGGAGTTCCTGCTGGGCCCGGCCACCCCGCAGCTGATCACCCTGGGCGACGAACTGGCGGCGTCGTAGCTACTTCGCCGCGTAGGTCCAGAACTCCCGCATCAACGGCGTCGGGTGCGGATCGGTCATCTGGAGCTGGGTCAGCAGGACCGTGACCGTGCCCGTCGCCGGGATCAGGTGGGCCGCGGTGCCCGCGCCGCCGATCCAGCCGTAGCGGCCCGGGGTGTGCCACGGCCGCGTCGGCGCCACGTCGACCGAACCGCCGAACCCCCAGCCCTGGCCCTGCAGGAACAGGCTCGCCGCCGCGCGCTGCGGGGCCGTCAGGTGATCGCTCGTCAGCAGGCGCACCGATTCCGGCGCCAGCAGCCGCCGCCCGGCCACCGCACCCCCGGCCAGCAGGCAGCGGGCGAACGCGAGCAGGTCGTCAGCCGTCGAAACCAGGCCGCCCCCACCGGACGGGAACACCGGCTCGGCGCTCCACCGGCCCTCCGGCGGGTCGGCCAGCACGAGCCCGGCCGCACCCTGGCGGTACGCGCTGGTGAAGCGGCCCAGTGCCGATGTCGGCACCGAGAACCCGGTGTCGGCCATGCCGAGCGGCCCGAACAGCCGCTCCGCCAGGAACTCCGGCAGCGACCGGCCCGACACCCGCGCGATCAGCACGCCCTGCAGGTCCGACGGGGTGTCGTACAGCCACGCCTCACCGGGCTGACGCAGCAGCGGGACCTGGCCCAGCGCCGCCAGCCACTCGTCCGGCGGCAGCGCGCGGGACGCCTCGGCCGGGTGGCCCAGCACCTGGAGCAGCAGGTCCACCGCGGGCAGCCCCATGTCGGCCGCGAGGCCGTACCCGCAGCGGAAGGTCAGCAGGTCCTCGACGGTGATCGGCCGGGCCGCCGGCACGACGTCGTCGACCGGACCGGCCGGCGTCCGCACGACCACCGGGGACGCCAGCTCCGGCAGCCAGCGCGCGATCGGGTCGTCCAGAGCGAGCTCGCCGCCGTCGACGAGGAGCATGACCGCCGCGGCCACCAGCGGCTTGGTCAGCGACGCGATGCGGAACAGCGAGTCCCGGGCCATCGGCACGGTGCCCCCGGCGTCGGCCGAGCCGACCGCCGCCACCTCGACCTGGTCGCCACGCGCGACGAGGGCGACCGCGCCGGGCAGGTCCGCGGCGTGCCGGGTCAGCAGTTCGGTGAGCACGCTCAGTCCTGGGGGTTGATGGCGCGCAGGCGCCGCGGGCCGGTGTCGGGTCGCGACGGCGGCGGGCCCAGCACCAGGCGGGCGTTCGCGACGAACGCGCCGTCGGGCGAGGCCAGGATCGGATCCAGCGTCAGCGACCGCACCTCGGGGTTGTCCTCGGCGAGCGCCGCCACGCGCAGCACCATGTCCTGCAGCGCGGCGAGGTCGGCGGGCTCGTCGCCGCGGTAGCCGGTGAGCAGCGGCGCCGTCCGCGGCTCGCGCAGCAGCGTGGCCGCGTCGACGTCGGTGACCGGCACCGCCCGGTAGGCGCGGTCCCCCAGCAGCGTGCTGACCAGGCCGGACAGCCCGAACGACACGAGCGAGCCGAACGACGGGTCGTCCTGCAGCCCGATCACGCACGACAGGCCCTTCGGCGCCATCTGCTGCACGTACACGTCGTCTTCGCCGGAGATCTCGCGCAGCACCGCGTAGGCCGTGCGCACCGAGTCCTCCGACGCCAGGTCGAGCCGCACCCCGGCGAGGTCGGGCCGGCCGCGCAGCCGCTCGTCGACGGCCTTGAGCGTCACCGGGTAGCCCAGCTCGGCCGCCGCCGCGACCGCGTCGTCCACTGTGGACACCACGCGGAACGGGACGACGTCGATGCCGTAACACCCCAGCAGCCGCACGACATCGGGGTCCGTCAGGAGGATCGCCTTGCCGTCCTCCGCGGCCAGGAGCTCGCGCACGATCACCTGCGCCTGCTCGGTGTGGATCCCCGACGGCCGTACCAGTGTCCCTTGTGGACGCTGCCGCCAGGCCGCGTAGCGGACGACCTTCGCCAGCGCGTTGACCGCGCGTTCCGGGCTCGGGTACGACGGGATCGAGCCACGACTGGCCACGCCGTCCTCGGAGAGCACGGCGAGCTCGTGCGGGACGCCTTCGGCGGCGAGGAACGTCGAGACGATCGGCTTGCGCTGCCCCAGTTCGACGACGGTCTCCCGCAGGGCGCGCGCGTACGCGGTGCCGGGGATCGCCACCGGCGGCGCGAAGACGACGACCAGCGCGTCGGTGTCCGGCGAGGTCAGCGCCGCCCCCACCGCGGCGGCGAACTCCTCCGGACCGGCCTGCGGACCGACGTCCACCGGGTCCGACGCCAGCCGCAGCCCCTGCGCGCGGGCGGTGTCGGCGGCGAGCAGCCCGATCGCGCTGGAGTTGCCGACGATGGCGATCCGCGGCCCGGCGGGCAGCGGCTGGTGCGCGAACACGAGCGCGGTGTCGAACAGCTGCGCCAGCGACTCGACCCGCACGACGCCGGCCTGCTCGAACAGGGCCTGGACGCTGATCTCGTCGATCTCGGTGGACGTCGCGGCCAGCTGCGAGCGGACCGCGTGCCGCCCCGACTTCACCGCGACGATCGGCTTCGTCCGGCCCAGCCGCCGCGCCAGCCGCGCGAACTTGCGCGGGTTGCCGAAGGACTCCAGGTAGAGCAGCACGAGATCGGTGTCCGGGTCGGTTTCCCAGTACTGCAGCAGGTCGTTGCCGGAGACGTCGGCGCGGTTGCCCGCCGAGACGAACGTCGACAGGCCGAGCCCGCGCGCCTCGGCGTCGGCCAGGATCGCCGTGCCCAGCGCGCCGGACTGGCAGAAGAAGCCGGTGCGGCCGCGGCCCGGCAGCCGCGGCGCGAGGGTGGCGTTGAGCCGGATGCCGGGCGCGGTGTTCAGCACGCCGAGCGCGTTCGGCCCGACGACGCGCATGCCGTGCGCCCGGGCCTCGCCGACCAGCCGCAGCTCGGCGTGCAGGCCGTGCGGGCCCGCCTCGCCGAACCCGCCGGACACGATCAGCAGCGTCTTCACGCCCTTGGCCAGGCAGGCGTCCAGCACGGACTCGACGGCCTCGGCCGGCACCGCGACCAGCGCCAGGTCGACCGAGTCCGGGATGTCGAGCACCGACGGGTAGGCGCGCACGCCGCGCACCGAGCGGTGCTCCGGGTTGACCGGGTAGACGGTGCCGGTGAACGCGGCGGCGAGGAGGTTCACGAAGGCGACGTGGCCGACCTTGCCCGGGTCGGTGGACGCGCCGATCACCGCGACCGACGTCGGGTGCAGCAGGTTGTGCACGCTGCGCGCCTCGGCGGCCTGCTCGCGGGAGCGGGCGACGGCCAGCGACTCCTCGGTCGGGTCGATGTCGAACTCCAGGTGCAGCACGCCCTCCTCGATCTCGCGGCTGACCTGGTAGCCGGCGTCGCGGAAGACGCGGACCATCGCGGCGTTCTCGGCGAGCACCTCGGCGACGAACCGGCGCAGCCCGCACTCCGACGCGGCCGCGGCGAGGTGTTCCAGCAGGATCGAGCCGAGGCCCCGGCCCTGGTGCACGTCGCTGACCACGAAGGCCACCTCGGCCGACGGCCCGCTGTCCAGCCGCTCGTACCGGCCGACCGCGACGATGTCGTCGCCGAGGAACGCCGCGAAGGCGACCCGGTCGTGGTGGTCGACGGTGGAGAACCGCTTCAGGTCCTTCTCCGGGATCCGCGGGTAGGCGCCGAAGTAGCGGAAGTAGCGGGTGCGCTCGGAAAGCTTCCCGTGGAAGGAGACGAGCCCGTCGGCGTCGGTCGGGAGCACCGGGCGCAGGTGGACGGTGCCGCCGTCGGACAGCACGACGTCGGCCTCCCAGTCACGGGGGTAGTCGAAGGGATCCCGTCCGGCCATGGTCACTCAGTCCCTGGGGTCGTCGGGATCCAAGCCGTGCAAGGGAAAGACGGCGCGGCGCGTGTCCCGGACGGCGACGTCGACCGGGTCGTCCTCGCCGTCGCCCCACGGCTTGAACCCCGTGTCGCGATCGTCGGTCATGGCCCGCGGCAGCTCGGCGTTCGGCGCGGCCTTGCCGACGGTCGAGACCCAGCCGGGCGGCAGCGGCGTCGCCGGATCGACGTCCCGGTCGAGCACGGTGGCGATCAGGTGCGTCCACGACCGCGGGACCACGCGGATCAGCTGGTAGCCGCCCCCGCCGACGGCGATCCACTTGCCGCCCGCGTAGGTCTCGGCGAGGTCGCGCAGGGTGGTGTAGATGGTCCGGTGGCCGTCGACGGACAACGAGAGGTCGGCGAGCGGGTCCTCTTCGTGGGAGTCGACGCCGCACTGGGTGAACAGCAGCTGCGGCTCGAAATCGGCCAGCAGCGAAGGGACGACGGCGTTGAACGCCCGCAGCCACCCCGGATCCCGGGTGCGCGGCGGCAGCGGCACGTTGACCGAGGTGCCGTCGGCCTTGCCGCGGCCCGTTTCGGCCGAGTAGCCGGTGCCCGGCCAGAGCGTGAACGGGTGCTGGTGCATCGAGATCGTCAGGACGCGGGGGTCGTCGTAGAACGCGGCCTGGACGCCGTCGCCGTGGTGGACGTCGGTGTCGATGTAGGCGATCCGCTCGAAGCCGTGGTCGAGCAGCCACGAGATCGCGACGGCGCAGTCGTTGTAGACGCAGAACCCGGCCGCCTGGTCCCGCATCGCGTGGTGCAGCCCGCCGGCGATGTTGACCGCCCGGGTGGCCTCGCCCTCGGCGATCTTGCGCGCGGCCAGCAGCGTCGAGCCCACGACCAACGCGGAGGCGTCGTGCATGTCGCTGAACACGGGGTTGTCGGAGGTCCCGAGCCCGTGCCCGACATCCCACCCGACGAGCGGCGCCTCCCGCACGGCGGCCAGGTACTCGGGCGCGTGGACCCGCAGGAGTTCCTCGTCCCCGGCGGCGGACGGGACGAGCAGCTCGACGCCGTCGAGCACGCCCAGTTCGGTGGCCAGCCGGACGGTCAGTTCCAGCCGGACGGGGTTGAACGGGTGATCCCCGCCGAGGTCATAACCCAGCAGGGAGGAGTCCCACACGACAGCCGGCGCCATACGCCCGACTGTAGTGCCGATCGCGGCGGCCCGCGGCCCCGAAAGCCGCGGTAGCCGGCCGCCGGTGCCGGCCGTGCGCTCGCCACCACGCCCGGCACGGCCGGTTCCCGCCGCCGGCCCCGGCCTCGCGAAAGCTCGGCCGTGCGCTCGCCGCCGCTGCCGACGTGTGCCGGTAAAAGCCGTGAAGGCCTCCTTACCGGCTCTTATAGCCGGTAAGGAGGCCTTCACGGCTTTCGAGGTGGGTCGCGCCAGGTCAGCCGGGGAGGTCGCCCGTTGCCGCGGGGCGGTCCGGGTCGCGGGACCAGTGGGACCACGAGCCCGCGTACAGGCCCGCGCCCGGGTGGCCGGCGATCTCCAGGGCCAGCACCACCGAACTCGCCGTCACCCCCGAGCCGCAGTACGCGGCGACCGGTTCGCCGGGGCGCAGGCCCAGGCCGGCGAAGCGGTCGGCCAGCTCTTCCGGCGTGCGCCAGCGGCCGTCATCGGCCGTGTGGCCGCTGAACGGGGCGTTCACCGCGCCCGGGATGTGGCCCGCGCGCGGGTCGACCGGCTCCGTCTCGCCGCTGTAGCGCGCGGCGGCCCGGGCGTCGAGCAGCAGGCCGTCGCGGGCCAGCGCGGCCGCCTCGTCGGCGTCCAGGACCGGCATGCCGCCCGGGCGGACCTCGACGTCACCCGGTTCCGGGTTCGCCTGCTCCGTGCTGACGGGGTGCCCGGCCGCGATCCACGCCGCGTAACCGCCGTCGAGCACCGCGACCTCGTCGTGCCCCGCCCAGCGCAGCAGCCACCAGGCCCGCGCCGCCACCGAACCGTCGGCGTCGTCGTAGACCACCACCGGCCCGCCAGCGCGCACGCCGGCCGCGCGCAGGTCTCGCCGCAGGTCGGCGGGGTCGGGCAGCGGGTGCCGGCCGCCCTCGCCCGGCTCGCCCGCGAGCACGTGGTCGAGATCGGTGAAGACCGCGCCGGGCAGGTGACCGTCCTGGTAGGACTCGGCCCCCGGCGGGCCGGCGAGCCGCCAGCGGACGTCGAGGACGACGGGCCGGTCGCCGGCCGGGCCGGCCAGTGCGGCGGCGAGGTCGGTGGTGCTGATCAGCGAGCGCATACCCCCATCTTGCAGCGGTCCGCGGCCCGGATCCGCCCGGGCCGGACATTTCCACCGCCGGTGAGTTGTTATCCCCAGGCCCGCCGCCGCTGTCGGGGCCAACGACTACGATGAGCAACGCGGACGAAGGGGACAGCGTGAACGATCTCATCGACACCACCGAGATGTACTTGCGTACGATCTACGAGCTCGAAGAAGAGGGTGTCGTCCCGCTGCGCGCCCGGATCGCGGAGCGACTGCAGCAAAGCGGCCCGACCGTCAGCCAGACCGTCGCCCGGATGGAGCGCGACGGACTGGTCGTGGTCGCGGACGACCGGCACCTCCAGCTCACCGACCACGGCCGGGAGCTGGCCATCGCCGTCATGCGCAAGCACCGCCTGGCCGAACGCCTCCTCGTCGACGTCATCGGGCTCGAGTGGGAGCACGTGCACAACGAGGCCTGCCGCTGGGAACACGTGATGAGCGAGGCCGTCGAGCGCAAGCTCGTCAAGCTCCTCGACCACCCGACCACCTCCCCTTACGGCAACCCGATCCCCGGTCTGGACAAGCTGGGCGACGGCGATCCGGCGCCGCCCGCGGAGGCCGACCTCGTCCGGCTCGACGAGTTCGCCCGCACCGGCGGCGGCCGGGTCGAGATCCGGCGCATCGCCGAGCACGTCCAGCTGGACGAGTCGCTGATGACCGAGCTCAAGTCCGTCGGGATCGTGCCGGGCGGCACGGTCGTCATCGGCAAGGCCAACGGCAGCACCATCGAGGTCACCGGCGGCGACAACACCGCGCAGGTCTCGACGTCCGCGTTGCACGCCGTCCTGGCGCAGGCCAGGTGAGCCCGGCCTCGGAGGCCGCGGCGGCGTTCCACACGGTGCACGGCTCCACGCCGGCCGGCGTGTGGTCGGCGCCCGGCCGGGTGAACCTGATCGGCGAGCACACCGACTACAACGACGGCTTCGTGCTGCCCTTCGCGCTGCCGCACCGCTTGGCCGCGGCGGCGTCGCCCCGGG
The DNA here is from genome assembly GCF_046548675.1 of Amycolatopsis sp. cmx-8-4. Lineage (NCBI taxonomy): Bacteria > Bacillati > Actinomycetota > Actinomycetes > Pseudonocardiales > Pseudonocardiaceae > Amycolatopsis > Amycolatopsis sp. cmx-8-4. The sequence continues at coordinate 266,625 of NZ_JAEBDZ010000005.1, read as the reverse complement.
AGGACGGTGTCCTGTCCGTGGCCACGCTCGGTGACGACGGGCAGCTCCAGCGTTCCGGCGAGCTCACGATCGCCGACCTGGAGCCCGGCAGGGTCGACGGGTGGGCCGCGTACCCGGCAGGGGTCGCCTGGGTGCTGCGCGACCAGGGCTTCACGGCCGGCGCGAACCTGGTCATCGCCGGCGACGTGCCGTCGGGGGCCGGGCTGTCCTCCTCCCACGCGCTCGAGTGCGCGGTGTCGCTGGCGCTGCTGGGCCTGGCCGGCCTGGAGCTCGACGGAACCGACGAGCGCGTCCCGGCCCGGCCCGAGGTGGCCCGGTGGGTGCAGCGCTCGGAGAACGACTTCGTCGGCGCGCCGACCGGCCTGCTCGACCAGACGGCGTCGCTGTGCTGCACCGAGTCCCACGTGCTGTTCCTCGACGTGCGGTCCGGCGAGCAGGAGCAGGTGCCGTTCGGGCTGGCCGAGGCCGGGCTGCAGGTGCTGATCATGGACACCCGCACCAAGCACTCCCACGCCGAAGGCGGTTACGGCGAGCGGCGCCGGGGCACCGAACGGGCGGCCGAACTGCTCGGGGTGAAGGCCCTGCGCGACATCACCGCCAAAGGCCTCGCCGACGCGCTCGACCGGCTCCCGGCGGACCTGGCGCCGCTGGTGCGGCACGTGGTCACCGAGAACCAGCGGGTGCTCGACGTCGTCGCGCTGCTGCGCGAAGGCGAGATCGCCGAGATCGGCCCGTACCTGGACGCCTCGCACGTCAGCATGCGCGACGACTACCGGATCTCCACGGCCGAGCTGGACCTCGCGGTCGACTCGGCCCGCGCGGCCGGCGCGCTCGGCTCGCGGATGACCGGCGGCGGCTTCGGCGGCTCGGCGATCGCGCTGGTCCGCGACGCCGACCTGGCCGGGGTCAATGCGGGCGTGGACACGGCGTTCGAGAAGGCCGGCTACCGGCGGCCGCGGATGTTCACCGCGGTCCCGTCCCGCGGCGCCGGGCGCGACGAGGTCTGAGCCCGGGCGGGGACAACCCCCGCCCGGGCCCGCCCGTCGGCGTGGGGGAAGACTGTGGCGCACAGTCACCCTCGGCAGGAAGGCTCGGACGTGTCGGAGCAGAGCAACGCCCTGAAACTGGTCGTGACGGGCGGAGCGGGGTACGTCGGCAGTGTCTGCGCGGCCCGGCTCGTCGAGGCCGGGCACCAGGTCACGGTCGTCGACGACCTGTCCACCGGGCACGCCGACGCCGTCCACCCGGACGCGCGGTTCATCGAGGGTGACGCCGCCGAGGTGGCGGGCAGCCTGCTGCGCGAGGGCTTCGACGGCGTGCTGCACTTCGCGGCGAAGTCGCTGGTCGGCGAGTCGATGACCGATCCGGCGAAGTACTGGGAAGGCAACGTCGTCACGTCGTTGCGGCTGCTCGAGGCCATGCACGAGCACGGCACGCCGCGCCTGGTGTTCTCCTCGACCGCGGCGACCTACGGCGAGCCGGAGTCGTCGCCGATCGCGGAGTCCGCGCCGACCCGGCCGACCAACACCTACGGCGCCACCAAGCTGGCCATCGACCACGCGATCACCACCTTCGCCGGCGCGCACGGCCTGGCCGCGGTGAGCCTGCGGTACTTCAACGTCGCCGGCGCGTACGGCGCCCTCGGCGAGCGCCACGCCACGGAAACCCATCTCATCCCTCTCGTTCTGCAGGTCGCCACGGGCGACCGTGAGCGCATCCAGATCTTCGGCGACGACTACCCGACGCCGGACCACACCGCCGTCCGCGACTACATCCACGTCGTGGACCTCGCGGACGCCCACCTGCTGGCGCTGAAGCACGCGACGGCGGGTGAGCACCGCATCTACAACCTGGGCAACGGCACCGGTTTCTCCGTGCTCGAGGTGATCGAGGCCTGCCGCGAGGTCACCCGCCACCCGGTCCCGGCCGCGGTGGCGCCGCGCCGCGCGGGCGACCCGTCGGTGCTCGTCGCGGCCAGCGACCGCGCCCGCGAGGACCTCGGCTGGAAGCCGGAGCGCACCGACCTGACGGGCATCGTCCGCGACGCGTGGACGTTCACCCAGTCGCGACGCGCCACCCAGGGCTGACGGCTTGTCGACGACGCGATGACCGGCCGGGATCCGTTGTGGCCCAAGGTGAGTCGCGTCAGGACGGTGGTTCCAGGCCGAAGCCGGTAGCGTCTTCCGGGTCCGTGGCCATGGCCAGGCCCAGGAGGACGTCCGGGGGTGTTCCGTGGTCCAGGACCCTCCTCAGCAGGTTGGCCAGCACGTGGTCCGGGGCCGCCTCCAGGGCGTTGTCCAACGCCATGCCCGCGAGGGTTCCGTCGCCGCGCATGAACGCCGTGTAGCCCAGTAGGGCCGCCGCCTCGGCTCGTTCGGGGGCCGGGAGTTCCTGGACCAGCGTCAGCCACAGGCGCTCGGCCTCGCGGGCCGCCGGGGCGCGGGGTGGGACCGCCATCGTCAGGCAGACGTCGCGGATGTCGGAGAGCATCAGGGCGCAGGCCAGCCGGACCGCTTCGGCGTCCGTGGGTCGACCTTCGCCGCGACGCTGGCGGTCGAACGCCGCGCGGACTTCCGCGGCCGCGTCGGCGACGCGGGTCGCCTCGGGCCACGGCAGTTCGGACAGCCGGGACAGTTCCGCGGACCGGCGGGCCACCGCCTCCGGCGATCGCGGGGCGAGCAGCGCCAGCATCTCTTCGCGGCTGTCGAACACCACCGTGCCGCTCTCGGTGGCGGCCGCGGCCGCCACCGTCGAACGCGGGTCCGGGAGCTCGCCGACGCAGTCCTCGCCGGGGTAGCAGGACCACGGGGCGCCCGCCACGATGTCGGCGGCCCACAGCGCGTGCACCACCGGGATGCCGTGCTCGGCGAAGGCGTCCGCCAGCTCGTCGACGAAGCCCGCGTGCGGCGGCGGGGCGCCGGGTCTTCGCTCACCGCCGATGATCGCCAGTGTCACGCCGATGTGCCGGGCGCCGGCGAACAGCGGCGCGAGCGCCTGGGCCTGGCGGGCGCGCTCGGCACCGGGCGGGAGGTCGGCGCGCATCACCAGGCCGACCTGGTGGCCGTCCGGTGGGCGGTGGCCGAGCAGGACGACGGAGGCGCCGGGCCGGAACCCGAGCAGGTACGGGAGCGCGGCCAGCAGCTGCGCGGGATCTCTGAGGCTGACCGGCGGCCGGCCGGTTGGAGTGGAGGTGGTCATGCCTCCACCGTGGGGCAGGACGGGGCCGGGTGGGGCGGTGGCGGCGAATCTGTGGATGGGCGGGACCGATGTGGACAACCGGGGTCCGGGCCGGCCGGGGCGGCGGTTCCTGTCGGTGGGGCGGGCTAGAGTGCCCGGCCCCACCGACCGGGGCCGCTCAGCCGCAGTGCTCGAACGGGCTGGTGTAGGTGTTGCTGCCCACCGAACCGCCCCACTTCACGCAGGTGGCCGCGGCGGTCTTCTTCACCGGCCCGGCGTAGTAGGTGAAGCTGCCGGAGTCGGTGGTCCGCGCCGCACCCTGGACCTCCAGGAACGCCGAGACCGGGCTGGCCGTGCCGAGCGACGTCGCCTTCAACGTCGTCACGCAGTTCGCCTTGGTCGAGGAGTTGTACAGCAGGTACGTCGTGCCCGACGAGCCGGCGAGCGCCTGCTGGTCGACGACGGAGAAGCCGGAACCGCAGACCTCTTCGGCGGAGTACGGGTTGCCGCCGCAGTTGTTCTTGCTGGTGAAGTCCGTGTGCCCGTAGTAGGGCACCGCGACGCCGTTCAGCTTGGCCTTCTGCACGACGCTGTCAAGCCGCTCCTCGAAGTGCAGGTGCGGCCCGGTGACCCCGCCGGTCGCGCCCGCCTTGCCGATCTCCTTGCCGCCGGCGACCGACTGCCCGACCGAGACCTCCTGGGCGGACAGGTGCGCGTAGCGCGTCCGCCAGCCGCCGCCGTGGTCGAGCTCGATCCACTTGCCGTAGCTGGTGTCGCCCTCGTTCGCCACCCGGGTCACGGTGCCCGACGCGGCCGCCAGCACCGGCATCCCGGTGATGCCCGACTTCTGGAAGTCGACCGAGTACTCCGGGCTGTGCCCGCTGAACGTCGCCGCGGTCACGGTGGTGCCGCACTTGAACGGCACCTGGAAGTTGGGCGCGGCCGACGCGGTCGCCTGGCCGGCGAGGGTGAGGCCGAGCGCGGGCAGCGCCGCGGCGGCGGCGAACACGGCGAGCCGTCGCAACCTGGACATAGGTGAACCTCCTGACAGGGGGAAGCTTGACACCGCACAGCGAAGCCCGCGTCGGTACATTTTCCGTACAAGCACCCCTCGGAGGACCGCGACGATGACCACCCGATGGGCTCGGTTCCACCGGATCCCCCAGGTCCAGGACTGGCTGCGCTGGGGGTTCATCGTGGTGCCGATGTTCGCCGCGATGCCGCAGGCGGACCTGCTCTCGTGGATCCTCATCGGGATCACCCTGGCCCTGTCGATCCCCCTGCTCTGGCTCTACACCGACGGCCGCCCGTCCCTGCCCGCGGCGCTGATGGTCACCGTGGTCGCCACGTCCGGCGCGCTCTGGGCGACCGTGCCGAACAGCTTCGCCTCGATCACGATGTTCAGCACCACGTTCTTCATCGTGCTCCGGCAGCCGGTCGTCCCGATCGTGGTGGCCGTCCTGTTCGACCTCGGTGCGATCACGGTCTGGGCCGCGGTGCACGACGCCTGGCGCGGCGCCCTGCCGACCTACACGATCGTGGCCGTGATCATCCTGCTCGGGCTGAACCGGCGGACCCGGCTCGCCAAGATCGAGCAGACCGAACTGGCCCTGGCCCGCGCGCAGACGGCGACCGAGGAGCACGCGCGCGCCGCCGCGCTCGCCGAACGCGCCCGCATCGCCCGCGAGCTGCACGACGTCCTCGCGCACTCCCTGGCCGGCCTCTCGCTCAACCTGCAGGGCGCCCGCCTGATGCTGGTGCGCGACAACGCGAGCCCGGACGCCGTCGCGCAGATCGAACGGGCCCAGAAACTGGCTTCCGAAGGCCTCGCCGAGGCCCGGAAGGCGGTCGCCGCGCTGCGCGAGGACGCCGTCCCGGTCGAACGGACCATCGCGGACCTGCTGACCGCGTACCGGCTCGACAGCGGGGCCCGCGCGGACCTGCGCATCGACGGCGAACCGCGCGAACTGGACCCGGCGGTGGGCACCGCGCTGGTCCGCGCGGTGCAGGAAGCCCTGGCCAACACGCGCAAGCACGCGGCGAAGGCGGACGTCGAGGTGCGCCTGGGCTACTCGGGCACCGAGGTGGCGCTGACCGTGGCCGACCGGCAGGGCATGCGGCCGCCGGACGCGCCGGCGGCAGGTTACGGTTTGCGCGGGATGAGTGAACGGGTCGCGCTGCTCGACGGGCGGTTCGAGAGCGGGCCGGGGGAGGACGGATGGCGGATTCACCTGACGGTGCCGGCGTGAACTTGCGCGTCGTGCTCGCCGACGACCAGGCGGTGGTGCGGGAAGGCCTGGTGACGCTGCTCGGGCTGCTGCCGGGCGTCGAGGTGGTCGGCGCGGCCGCCGACGGGCTCGCCGCGCTCGACCTGGTCGCCGAGCACCGGCCCGACGTGCTGCTGGTGGACCTGCGGATGCCGCGCTGCGACGGCGTCGAAACCACCGAACGCGTCCGCGCCGAGCACCCGGGCACCGAGGTCGTCGTGCTCACCACGTACGCCGACGACGAGTCGCTGCTGGCCGCGTTGCGCGCCGGGGCCCGCGGGTTCCTCACCAAGGACGCCGACGCCGAGGCGATCGCCCGCGCCCTGCGCTCGGCCGCCGACGGCCAGTCCACGGTGGACGGTGAGCTGCAGCGCCGGCTCGTCGAGGCGGCCACACGCAGCGCGCCCGCGCGGGTGAAGGAGATCGAAGGGCTGACCGCCCGCGAGATCGAGGTGCTGCGGCTGATCGCGGCGGGCCTGTCGAACACGGAGATCGCGCGGACGCTCGTGGTGAGCGAAGCGACCGTGAAGACCCACGTGAACCACCTGTTCACCAAGGCCGGGCTGCGCGACCGCGCCCAGGCCGTGGCGTTCGCCTACCGCGCGGGCATCGCGGACTGAGCCCCCGGCGTCACGAGCCCCGTCTCGTAGGCCAGCACGACGGCTTGGACGCGGTCCCGCAGGTCCAGCTTCGCGAGGATCCGCGCGACGTGCGTCTTCACCGTCGCTTCGGCCAGGTGCAGCCGCCCGGCGAGTTCGGCGTTGCTCAGGCCGCCGGCGAGCAGCCGCAAGACCTCCAGCTCGCGCGGCGTCAGCGCGGCCAGGTCCCGGTGCAGCCGCTCGGCGCCGGTGTCGCGCAGCGCGTACCGCTCGACCAGGCGGCGGGTGATCACCGGCGCCAGCAGCGCGTCTCCCGTGCGGACCGTGCGGACCGCGGCGACCAGGTGCTCCGGCGTGACGTCCTTGAGCAGGAACCCGCTGGCCCCGGCGGACAGGGCCGCGTAGACGTACCGGTCGAGGTCGAACGTCGTCAGGATGATCACGCGCGGCTCGCCCGGGGCGCCGGTGAGGATGCGGCGGGTCGCGGCGAGGCCGTCCAGCTCGGGCATCCGGATGTCCATCAGGACGACGTCGGGGCGGGTGCGGCGGACTTCGGCGACCGCCTCGGCGCCGTTGGTCGCCTCGCCGACGACGTCGAGGCCGTCGGCCGCGAGGATCATCCGGAACCCGGTGCGGACCAGGGCCTGGTCGTCGGCGACGAGTACACGGGTCACGCCGCCTCCAGGGGAACCAGGGCTTCGACGCGGAAGCCGCCGGCCGGGCGCCGGCCGGCCTGCAGCGTGCCGCCGTAGACGGCGAGGCGCTCGCGCAGGCCCAGCAGACCACGGCCGTTGCCGGTGGCCGCGGCGGGGGCGGCCGCTCCCCCGGTGTCGGTGACCTCGACGCGCAGCAGGCCGGGGCCGTACTCGACGACGACCCGCACGGCCGCGCCCGCCGCGTGCTTCACCGCGTTCGTCAGCCCTTCCTGCACCACGCGATACGCGGCCAGCCCGATCCCCGAAGGCACCGGCCGCGCGGGACCCGTCACGGTCAGCTCGACGTCCGCGCCGGCGTCCCGCACCCGGCCGACCAGCGCGGGGAGCTGGTCCAGGCCCGGCTGCGGGGCGAGGTCCGGGCCGTCGGGATCCGTCGTCAGCAGGCCCATCGCCTGCCGCAGCTCGGTCATCGCCAGCCGGCCGCTCTCCTCGACCGCGAGCAACGCTTCGGTGGCCTGGCCCGGCGACCGGTCCATGATCTTCCGCGCGGCACCGGCCTGGATGACCATGACGCTCACGTTGTGCGTCACGACGTCGTGCAGTTCCCGGGCGATCCGGGCGCGTTCGTCTTCGACGGCGCCGCGCAGCCGGTCCGCCTGCCGTCGCTCCACTTCGGACAGCCGCTCGCGCTCGGCGTCGGCCCGGACCCGCCACGCGCGCAGCCCGAGGGTCGCGACGAGCATCGGGACGACGACCAGCAGCGTGACGTACTGAGCCGGCACGACCGGCCAGACGTCGTAGCGCAGCTCCCCGGTCTCGAACACGCCCAGGACCAGGCTGACCAGCGTCGGGATCCGGTACGGGCCGAACGCGGCCGCGCTGTAGGCGGCGATCACGAACGAGTAGAAGGTCAGCCGCGACGCCAGGTCCGGCGTCGCCACGAGCGCCCCGAGCACGACCCAGAAGACGATCAGCGGGTAGCGGCGGCGGAAGACCAGCGCGCCGCCCGACACGAGCGTCAGCGCGACCAGCCCGATCATCCGGGCCGTGTGCGCGTCGAGCGGGATCCGGTTGCCGAGCGCCGTGAGGTAGTCGAGCCCGACCGTGGTCGCGGCGAACGCCAGCACGACGTCGAAGGCCCACCCCTGCCGGGACGGCCGCGGCAGCGGGCCGCTCGGCCGGGCGAGCGGCCCGGTCCAGGCGAAGGCGGTCACCCGCCCATTCTCGCCGAACCGGGCCACCACCGCGTCAGCCTCACGACTACATCGGAAGGATGACGCCGGCGGGCCGGGTCATCAGCCGAACGCGGCTCGCAGCGCCGGCTTGCCGCCCGTGACCGGGAGCGTCACCGTCGTCTTCGTCAGGTCCAGCGCCAGGCCCGCGCCCGGCTTGGGCCGCAGCGTGTAGTCGTGGTCGCTGGAGGCCAGCAGGAACTCGAGCCGGTGCCCGGTGGCCAGGATGTAGTCCTTCGGCATCAGCTCGACGCCGACGCGGTAGCTCTGCCCCGGTGTGATCGGCTCGGTGACGGCCGGGTCGGTGCGGTTCTGCGGGTCGGTCCAGCCGCGGCTGATCACGTGGGACGTGCCGTCGGGGGCGCGATCCAGCAGGATCGCCGAGACGTTCGCGGCGGGCCGGTCGAACGACAGCGCGAGGTCGGCCCGCGCCGTGCCGGAGAGGCGCACCGGCTGCTTCGCCGCGGAAGTCGCGTACAGCAGGCGGTTTCCCGACGATGTGGCGGCCGCCAGCTGCTCGATCGTCTTGCTCGCGTCGTCGGCGAGGGTTTCGACGGTCGCCTTGCCCGGCACCGGGGTGCGGGTGTCGATGGTGCCCTTCGACCGGCCGCCGGGCCACGGGTAGACGCGCACGTCGGACGTCCCGGGTGCCGGCCAGTCGGCTTCGTCGGCCCACGACAGGTCTTCGCGCTGGATGGTCGCCTTCGGCTCGTTCTGGACGCCGTTGCCGACACCGTAGAGGTAGTGCGACATCCACTTGTTGAGCGTCGCGAGCCAGACGTCGCGGCGCAGCGAGTACGGGTCCGCGTGCCCGGACTGGTGCAGCCAGATCTTGTGCTCGACGCCGTGCGCCTTCAGCGCTTCGTACCACTCGGCGACCTGGTCGGTCTTGACGTTCCAGTCGTTGAGGCCGTGCACCGCGAGCACCGAGGCGTGCACCTTGGCGACGTCGTCGCGGTAGTTGCGGACGTCCCAGAACGGCGTGTAGTCGCCGGTCACCCGGTCCTGGTCGCGGTTCAGCCCGTCGATGACCGGCCGGCAGATCCGCCGATCGGCGCGGGTGTAGACGTACTCGGCGAGCACGTCGGCGTCCTCGCCCTGGTAACCGCCGGCGGCGACGACCGCGCCGTCGTTGCGGTAGTACTGGTACCAGCTGGAGATCGCGGCGATCGGCACGATCGTCTCGAGGCCTTCGACGCCGGTGCTCGCGACGGCGTTGGGCAGCGTCCCGTTGTAGGACACGCCCATCATGCCGGTCTTGCCGGTGCTCCAGTCGGCCTTCGCCGCGACGCCGGCGGCGTCGTGAGCCGGTGTGCGGCCGTTGAGCCAGTCGACGACCGAGCGGGCGCCGATCGTCTCGTTGACGTCGCCGGTCGTCGGGCAGCCGGTCGAGAGGCCGCTGCCGAGCGATTCGCCGTACACCACGGCGAAGCCGCGCGCGGTGAAGTAGTCCTGGTAGCGCCAGGTGATCGGGGCGGCCGGGCCGACGCCGTGCGCGGCGACGCGCGGGCCTTCGGCTTCGCGGGCGTAGCCGGGCGCGGACAGCTCGACGTCGACGTCGTGGTTCGCGACGTCGTTGCCGCCCGCGTAGTACGGGCTGGCCTGGTACACGACCGGGACCTTCATGCCCTGCAGCGTCGCGCGCGGGCGCACCACCTGGGCGTGCACGAGGTCGTCGGCGCCGTCGTGGTCGCTGTCGACCGGCGCGGTGACCCAGACGTCCTCGCGCAGGACGTCGGCCGGGTCGAACACCGGCTGCGCCTGGCCGCCGGTGAACACCGGGGCGGGCGGTTCGGCGGCCTCGGCGGCGACCGCGGTCAACGGCAGCGCGAGCACGGCGGCGACCAGGATTGCGGCTTTCACTTAACCCCCCAAGCCGGGCGAAGCGGACGGGTCACCACACTTCCGTCCGGCCCGATCCGGCGTCAAGAGACTAACGTCGGAGGCATGCCGACCGTCGAAGCACCGATCGCCGCCGTGACCGTCTACCCGCAGCAGGCCCGGATCACCCGCCGGGGCAAGGCGCCCCTCGACGGCGGCTCGCGCCTGACGTTCGCCGGGCTGCCGCTGTCACTCGACCCGGGCTCGGTCCGCGTCACCGGCACCGGGCCGGCGCTGATCACCGGCGTCGACGTCCGCACCGAGCGGCACGTTTCGCCGGCCGACGCCACGCTGCGGGCCCTGACCGAGCAGCGGCGCGCGGACCAGGCCACGCTCGACGGCGTCATCGACGACGAAGCGGCCGAAGCGATGAAGGTGGATCTGCTGACGTCGCTCGCGAAGCGCAGCGGAGGAAGCTTCGCGAAGGCGTTGGCCGCCGGCACGGCCGAGCCGTCCCGCGTCGGTGAGGTGACCGACGCGCTGAGCGAGCGGCTCGCCGCGGCGTTGAAGTCACGGCGGCAGCTGTCCGACCGGATCACGAAGCTGCGCGACGACCTCGCCGCGCTCGACCGCCGGATCGGCGAGCACAGCGCCCAGTCCGAACAGGACAGTACGTCGGTGGTCGTGGAACTGGAGATCTCGGACCCGGCGGGCTCGGCGGACCTGGAACTGTCCTATGTGGTCCCCGGCGCCAGCTGGGAACCGGGCTACGACATCCGCGTCCGCGGCGCCGAGGTCACCGTGACGTCGTACGGCTTGGTCAGCCAGTACACGGGCGAGGACTGGCCGGAGTGCGAGCTGGCGCTGTCGACCGCGCGGCCGGCGGTCTCGGTGGTGGTGCCGGAACTGCAGCCGTGGTACCTGGACCGCCGCGTCCCGCCGCCCCCGACCCCCGCGGCGGCGTACGGCGGCTCGGGCGGCGGCGTCCCGGAGGGCGCGCGGATGGCCCGCTTCGCGGCGTCGGCCCCCGCGCCGGCGATGGCGCCGAAGTTCGCGGCGGTCGAGCAGGGCACGACGGCGGTCACCTACCGCCCGTCACGCCCGGTCGAGGTCCCCTCGGGCGCTCAGGGTCACCGCACGACGCTGGCCCAGCTGGACCTCACGGCTTCGCTGGGCTACGTCACGGCGCCGGTGCTGGCGCAGGAGGCGTACCTGCGGGCGGTCGTCGTCAACACGTCGGAGCACGCGCTGCGCCCGGGCCGGGCATCGGTGTTCCACGACGCGGAGTTCGTCGGGACGACTCAGCTGGAACCCTGGGCCCCCGGCGAAGAGCTGGAGCTGGCCCTGGGCGTCGACGACCGGATCCGCGTGGAGCGAGAGCTGTCCCGCCGCACGGCGTCGAAGGCGACGCTGTCGGGCCAGAAGCGCCGGGAGGCGGAGTACCGCATTTCGGTGGCCAACCACGGTCCGCGCCCGGCGGAGGTGACGGTGCTGGACCAGGCCCCGGTGTCGCGGGACGACACGATCACGGTCCGGGACATCAAGACGTCACCGGAGCCGGTGGAGAGGTCGGAGCTGGGCGAGTTCACCTGGAAGGTGACGGTGGAGCCGGGGGCGACGCAGGTGGTGACGCTGTCGTACCGGGTGGACGTGGCGAAGGGCGTGGAACTGTCGGGCTGGCGGGAGTAGGAGTGCAACAACGGCGAACGCGCATGCGGGCAGGGACGTCCCCGTCTCATGCGCGTTCGCCGAACTCCCGGTGAGCCTCAGCCCTGGGAGATGTAGGCCTCCAGTTGTTCCTGGCTCTTCTCCAGCTCTTCCATCCGGTTCTTCACCACGTCGCCGATGGAGATGATCCCGGCCAGGCGGCCGTTGTCCAGGACCGGGACGTGGCGGATGCGGCGCTCGGTCATCAGGATCGACAGCTGGTCCACCGAATCGTCCGGGCCGCAGCTGGCGACCAAGGTCGTCATGATGTCGGCCACCGGGCCGTCCAGGAGGGTGGGGCCGTGGTCGTTGAGCCGGCGGACGACGTCGCGTTCGGAGACGATGCCGGCGATCGACCCGTCCGGGGCGACGACCACCATCGCACCGACGTTCTTGTCCGCCAGTCCGGCCAGCAGCGTGGTCACCGTGGTTTCCGGAGTGACCGTGGCCACGGCCGTCCCCTTCTTGCGCAGCAGATCCGCAATCCGCATGGCGATCCTTCCCGTCGGTGAACTGGGTCACAACAGGTTAGGGCCCGGCAGCACTGCGCGAAAGTCCGGCAAACGGGGCGTATCCGTGGTATTCGAACCGATTCAGCCGATACGTTCGGCCAGGCCGTCCAGTGCGAGGCGGATGCCGGCGGCGTAGTCGTCGTCGCAGAGGGCGTCCAGGCGGGTTCGCGCCAGGTCCAGCTGCTCGCGGGCGGCCGTCAGATCACCCAGCTTGCGGTAGTCCTCACCCAGGTTGAGGTGCAGCGACGGGTAGAACCCGCGCACGGCCAGCGACGAGTGGTACTCCTGCGCCCGCGAGTCGGTCAGCGAGTCCGCCGCCGCCAGCGCGCGCAGGTCCCACTCGAGCTCCTCGGCCGGGTCGTCGCAGACGTCGGCCATGTGGTGGGCGAGCGCGACGCGGTGCAGCGGGTCGCCGTCCGGTCCGACCGTGGCCCACAACTGCGTGAAGGTCGCGTACGCGCCCGCGCGGTCGCCGCCCATGTGCTGCCGCAGACCGGCGTCGATCGCCACCATCACGTCGTCGGTCATGCCGTTCCTCCCTCGGCGAGTGAGCGCAGCCGGGCCAGTCCCGGCTCGAGCCGCTCGGCCGCGACCGCACCGTAACCGAACACGAGCCCGTGCCGCCGCTCGCCCACACCGAAGTCGCCCAGCGAATACAGCCGGACGCCGTGGTGCCGGGCGCGCCGGACCCACGAGCGCGTGTCGAAGACGGAGGCCGCGCTCAGGTGCAGGCCCGCGGTCGACGGCAGCGGCGTGAGGACGTCGGCGAAGTCCCGGACCAGCAGCCTCGACAGCAGCTCGTGCCGGTCGCGGTAGACCTTGCGCATCCGGCGGACGTGCCGGGCGAAGCCGCCTTCGGCCATGAACGCCGCCAGCGCGGCCTGCTCGACGTTCGGCGCGTGCCAGTCGGTCAGGTACCGGGCCTTCACGAGCGCGGGCACCAGCGCCGGCGGCGCGATGAGGAACCCGAGCCGCAGCGCCGGCGAAAGCACCTTCGAGAACGAGCCGACGTACACCACCCGGCCACGGGAATCCAAGCTGTGCAACGGTTCCAGCGGCCGCCCGGTGTAGCGGAACTCGGTGTCGTAGTCGTCCTCGACGAGCACGGCGTCGTGGCGCTCGGCCCAGTCGAGCAGCTCGAGCCGGCGGTCCAGTGACATCGACAGGCCCAGCGGGTACTGGTGCGACGGCGTCACGTAGACCAGCCGCGTCCCGGCCGGGATGGCGGCCACGACGATCCCGGAATCGTCCACCGGCACCGGCGCGACCCGCACGCCGCGCGACTCGAGCACCAGCCGCGGCGGCGGGTACCCGGGGTCCTCGACGGCCGCCAGGTCGCCGGGCCGCAGCAGCACCCGCGCGACCAGATCCGTCGTCTGCTGGGCGCCCGCGGTGACGACGACCTGCCCGGCGCTCGCCCGCACGTCCCGCGACACCCCGGCGTGCCGGGCGATCTCGGCGCGCAGCCCCGCGTGGCCCTGCGGGTCGCCGTAGGTCATCAGATCGGCCTGGCCGGCGCGCAGCCGCTGCGTGACGAGCCGGCGCCAGGTGACGAACGGGAACCGCGTCAGATCCGGGACACCGGGCCGGAAGTCGAACTCCGGCGCCGGGGCGAACGGCGCGGGTGGCGACGGCACGGCGTCCCACTCCGGCAGCGGCCGCACGCCGGAGACGTGGGACGGCTCGGGGCGCGCCGCCGGGGACGCCGTGACGAACGTGCCCGAGCCGACCCGCCCGGCCAGGAACCCTTCGGCGGTGAGCCGGTCGTAGGCCGCACTGACCGTCGTGCGGGAGACGGCGAGCCGCTGGGCCAGCTCGCGCGTCGGCGGCAGGGCTTCGCCGGGCCGGATCCGGCCCTCGAGGATCGCCGCGCGCAGCTGCCGGTAGATCGCGTCGCGGTGGCCGCGGGTCCCGGTCAGGTCGATGTGGACGTCCACCGGGCCGATCCTAGATCGGCCCACGAAGGTTGCCGTGGTTTTGGCACTGTCCGTGGTCCGCTTCCGCTCCTAGCGTCGGCCCCATGGACTTCCGTGAACTCGACCGCCGCACCCTGCTCGTCCTCGACAAGATCGTCGCCACGGCCACGCCCGCCGACCTCGCCCGCCCGACCCCGTGTGCGGGCTGGACGCTGGCCGACCTGCTCCGCCACCAGGTCGGCGAGAACCACGCCTTCGCGACGGCGGCCCGCGACGGCTCGGCGCCGGACTGGGACGCCGGCGACCTCGGCGACGACCCGTACGCCGCGTACCAGGCGTCCGTCGACGACTACCTCGACGCTTTCGCCGACGACGCCGTGCTGACCCGCGAACTCGCCGTCAATACCTTCGGCACGTTCCCGGGCCCGATCGCCGCGCTGATGCACCTGGTCGACACCGTCGCGCACGGCTGGGACCTCGCCCGCACGCTCGGCCTCCCCTACGAGCCGGACGCCGAGGCCGTGTCCGCCGCGTTGCGGATGGCCGAGCGCATCCCCGACGAGGGCCGCGAGAAGAACGGCTCGTTCGCGCACAGCGTCGACGTCCCGGTGGACGCGAGCGACCTGGACCGGTTCCTGGCGCTGCTGGGCCGCGACCCCGCCTGGCGCGTCAGCTGACCTCGGTGACCGGCGCGCCCCACGTGTCGCACGACTTCGTGGTCTTGCCGTCGTACCCGGCCTTCGCCCAGGACAGCTGGTGCGCGCGCGAGCCGTGGGTGTCGCTGTCGTCGGCCCGGCCGTAGTCGGCGACGGCGGCGTTGGCCAGCGACCGGCTGATCGAGCCCGTGCCGGCGACCGCGGCGAGGAACAGCGAGCCGAAGCAGTTCGCCTGCAGCTCGATCCGGCGGACGACCTCCTTGTCGGCCGGGCTGTCCTCGTCCGGCGAGGTCATCTTGTCGGCCGCGGCGGACAGGATGCCGCTCTCGCGCTGCACGTGGTGGCCGTACTCGTGGGCGATCGTCGCGATGTGGCGGGCCTTGTTGAGCCCGGCGTCCGACAGCATCCAATCGGTCGGGGCGTAGATCGTGGTGTCGCCGCCGCAGTAATAGGCGACGGCTTCGTTCTCCGACGGCGCCGCGCCGCACGCGCTGTGCTCGGGCAGCACCACCGACACCTTCGCGGTCAGCGTCGGCTCGTTGGCCTTCGCGAGCGCCGGGCGCCACGACTGTTCGAGGCAGCCGGCCAGCGCGCCGTAGTACGCCTTGAGCTGCTCGGCGGCCCGGCCGAGGGCGGGCAGCGCGCATTGCGCCGGCCCGGGTGTGATGCCGGCGGCGAGCAGCGGGTTGGTGGACAGCTCCGGCACGGACTTCGGCGGCTTGCCGTCCGACGTGCCGCCGTACGCGCGACCGGTGTCGACACCCTTGGCGACGAGCGCGTGGCCGTCGACGCGGTGCGGGAAAGTGGCGGCGATCAGCGAGAAGGCCAGCACGATCACCAGGACCCCGCCGACGGCGCCCCAAAGCCGGCTGCGCGGCGGCGCGATCGGGACGGGGGGTGCGGTCGCCCAGCCTGGTGACGCCCAGGGGTTCGGTTCCGGCGCCCACGCCGGTTCCGGAGGCCGCGCCGCCAGTACCGGTGACGGCGGTGGCGGCCCGGGCGGACCGGCCCTTTCGGCCTCGTTCACGTTCTCCCCCTGCTCGGTGCGCCCAGCATATCGACCGCCGAAGAGGCCGGGATCACGAATCGAAAACGCCGTCCGGTGGCCAGCCGGCCCGTGATCGGGCGAGACTGTCGGCATGAGTGTCGAGGATCCCCACCTGTGGCTGGAAGACGTGACCGGCGAGGAAGCGCTGGACTGGGTGCGCGCCCGCAACGGCGAAACGCTGGCCGAGCTGACCGAGGCCGCTCGGTTCGCCGAGCTGCGCGACGAGCTGCGCGAGGTGCTCGACGCCGACGACCGGATCCCGTACGTGCGCCGCCGCGGTGAGCTCCTCTACAACTTCTGGCAGGACGCGAGCCACCCCCGCGGCCTGTGGCGGCGGACGACGCTGGAGTCCTACCGGCGGGCCGAACCGGAGTGGGAACTGCTGCTCGACGTCGACGCGCTGGCCGAGGCCGAGGGCGAGAACTGGGTCTGGCAGGGCGCGACCGTGCTGCGGCCCGGCTACCGCCGCGGCCTGGTCGAGCTGTCGCGCGGCGGCGCCGACGCCACGGTCGTGCGCGAGTTCGACCTCGACGCGCACGAGTTCGTCGAGGACGGCTTCACGCTGCCGGAGGCGAAGACGCGGATCGGCTGGATCGACGAGGACCGCGTCTACGTCGGCACCGACTTCGGCCCGGACTCGCTGACCAGCTCCGGCTACCCGCGGTTGAGCAAAGAATGGCGCCGCGGCACGCCGATCGAGGCCGCGACGACGGTCTACGAGGGCAAGGCCGACGACGTCTCGATCGGCGCGTCCCACGACCCGACCGAGGGCTTCGAGCGCGACTTCGTCAGCCGCGCGATCGACTTCTACCGCTCGGAGCTGTTCCTGCGGACGCCCGACGGCCTGGTCAAGATCGACGTCCCGGACGACGCGAGCGCGTCGCTGCACCGCGAGTGGCTGCTGGTCCGGCCGCGGACGGCGTGGACCGTCGGCGGCACCGAGCACCCGGCCGGCTCCCTGATCGCGATCCTGTTCGACGCCTTCATGGGCGGCGAGCGGACTTTCACGACGCTCTTCACGCCCGACGCGCACACGTCGCTCGACTACTGGGCCTGGACGCGCAACCACCTGCTGCTCGGCCTGCTGCGTGACGTCCGGTCCGAGCTGCGCACGCTCACGCCGGGCCCGGACGGCTGGGCGGAGGAGCCGCTGTCCGGCGGCCCGGAGTTCGGCAGCGCGGACATCTTCGACACCGATCCCGACGTCAGCGACGAGTACCTGATCAACTCCAGCGGTTTCCTCCAGCCGTCGACGCTGAGCTACGGCCACGTCGGCGATCAGACGTCTTTGCGGGGGTCCGGGTGGCAGAGCCCCCGGCCCGGGGCGCAGTCCCGGAAGGGCACCGTCGAGGTGCTGAAGCAGGCTCCGGCGTTCTTCGACGCTTCGGAGATGAGCGTCGCGCAGTACTTCGCGACGTCCGAAGACGGCACGAAGATCCCCTACTTCGTCGTCCGGCCCTCCGGTGCCAAAGGCGGCCCGACGTTGCTGACCGGCTACGGCGGCTTCGAGGTCTCGCTGACGCCGTCCTACAGCGGGATGATCGGCCGCGGCTGGCTCGCGCGCGGCGGCACGTACGTCGTCGCGAACATCCGCGGCGGCGGTGAGTACGGGCCGGGCTGGCACACGCAGGCGATCAAGGCGCAGCGGCACCGGGTGTACGAGGACTTCGCCGCCGTCGCCGCGGACCTCGCCGAGCGCGGCATCACGACGCCGGAGCGGCTCGGCATCCAGGGCGGCAGCAACGGCGGCCTGCTGATGGGCGTCATGCTGACGCGCTACCCGGAGCGGTTCGGCGCGATCGTCAGCCAGGTGCCGCTGCTGGACATGCGCCGCTACCACCTGCTGCTGGCCGGCGCGTCGTGGATGGCCGAGTACGGCGACCCCGACGAGGCGACCGAGTGGGAGTTCATCTCGAAGTACTCGCCGTACCAGAACGTCCACAGTGGAGTGTCCTATCCGCCGTCGCTGTTCGTGACGTCCACGCGCGACGACCGCGTGCACCCCGCCCACGCCCGCAAGATGGTGGCGCGGATGCGTGAGCAGGGGCACGACGTCCGCTACCACGAGAACATCGAAGGCGGCCACGGCGCCGCGGCGGACAACGAGCAGCTGGCGTTCAAGTGGGCGCTGGTCTTCGAGTTCCTGTGGGAGCAGCTCACGAAGTGACGCGTGCGAGCACGACGCCGCCGACGATCAGGGCCAGCGCGGCCACCCGGCCGAGACTCAGCGGGTCCTTGGTCACGACGACGCCGAGCACGATCGCGCCGACGGCGCCGATCCCGGTGAACACCGCGTAGGCGGTGCCCACCGGGACGGTGTCCATCGCACGCGAAAGCAGGTAGACGGCGGCGGCGCAGAGCACGAAGCACAGCAGCGTCGGCCCCGGCTTCGTGAAGTTCTCCGTCGGCTTGATGCTCTGCGACCAGGCGATTTCGACGAGCCCGGCGCAGACCAGCGTCACCCAGCCCATCAGATGCCCTCGAGGGCCTGGTCGCGGGACGCCACCCGGTCGGCCTCGCGCGCGGCGAGGTGCGGATCGACCAGGGCGTTGGTCAGTTCGGCGTGCACGAAGCGGACGTCGTCGACGTCGTAGTGCCCGGCGATGAAATCCCGCAGGTAGGCCTCGTGGTGGTCGAACGGCGCGCGCGGCGTGCCCGGCGCGTACGTGCCGCCGCGCGCCCCGGCGATGACGAACGCCTTGCCCCGCAACGACATCCGCGGGAACGTCACCTGGTCGATCCACGCCTTGAGCGCGGCCGGGATCGAGAAGTTGTACATCGGCGCGCCGATGAGGACGACGTCCGCTTCGAGCAGCTCGGCCAGCAGCGGCACGACGACCGCCCAGGCTCTCTCCTGCTCCGGCGTCGCGACGACATCGGCGTAGTGCGCGGGGTCGGTGATGCCCGCGGTCAGGAGCGCGTCGCAGATCTCGGTCCAGGCTTCGCCGATCACCGGCACCGGGTCGGTGACGAGGTCGCGGTAGGTGCGCGTGCCGGCCCAGGTCGCGGCGTAGCGCGCGGTCAGCTCGCGCGAGAACGACGTGCGGCGGGCGCTGGAGTCGAGGTGCAGCAGGTGGGTCACGGTTCCTCCTCAAGTGGACACGGCGTCCACTTGAGGCTAACTGGACGCCTCGTCCGGATATTCCCTAGGCTGGTGCCATGCCCGAACGCGCCGACGCCGCCCGCAACCGCGCGAAGGTCCTGGCGGCCGCGGAGGAGCTGTTCGCCGCCCACGGCCCGGCGAACGTCACGATGGAGGACATCGCCCGCGCGGCCGGCGTCGGCCGGGGCACGCTCTACCGCCGTTACCCGGACCGCGCGGCGATCGCCGTGGCCCTGCTGGACGAGCACGAGCGCCGGTTGCAGGAGTCGCTGCTGCGCGGGGCTCCCCCGCTGGGCCCGGGCGCGCCGCCGGCCGAGCGGCTGGCGGCGTTCTACGCGGCGATGGTCGACCTGCTGACCCGCCACGCGCACCTGGTGCTGGGCACAGAGGTGGGCCACTCCCGCTTCAAGACGGGTGCGTACGGCTTCTGGCACACCCACGTCCGGGTCCTGGCGACCGCAGCGGGCGCCCCGGACCCCGGTGTCCTGGCCGACGTCCTGCTCGCGCCGCTGGCGCCGGAGCTGTTCCTGCACCAGACCGGCCAGGGCGTACCGCCGGAGCGGATCACGGCGTCGCTGCGGGCCCTCGCGGCCCGGGCGTTCTAGAAGGAGCCCGGCCGCCGGCGGATTCCGGGCCTATCATCGGCGGAATGCCGAGTACCCCGCGGTTCGAAGCCCGCATCCCGACGCAGGACCTGGCCCGCGCCCGGCGGTGGTACGCCGAGAAGCTCGGCCTCGAACCGGCCGAGGAGCGGCCCGGCGGCCTGAGGTACGAAAGCGAGTCCGGCGTCTTCTGTCTCTACACCTCCGCCGGGCGGTCCGACGGCTCGTTCACCCAGCTGGGTTTCTACGTCGACGACGTCGTCGCGGCGGTCGCCGACCTGCGCGGCCGGGGTGTCGTGTTCGAGGAGTACGACGGCTGCGTCGACGGGATCATGGACATCGAGGGCAACTACCCGAGCAAGGGCCGGGGCGAGCGGGCCGCGTGGTTCCGCGACAGCGAGGGCAACATGCTCGGCATCGCCGAGATCGTGCCCTAGCCCGGCACGCGAGCGCCGAGCACCACGGCCGGAGTCCAGAAGAACACCTTCGGGTCGCCGAGCCCGGACGCCGTCAGCCAGCGGGCGGCTTCGCGGGCGTCCGTCTCCGCCTCGATCAGGCCGTTGCCGGCCGGGCGGACGCCGGTCGCCGCGCGGACGTCGTCGACCAGGCCGCCGAGGCAGGCCCAGGAATGCCAGGTCCCGTCGTCGAACCCGATCGGCTCGAAGCCGAGGACCTGCCCGCTCGGCACGGGAAGCCGGTGGCACAGGCGGTCCGGCAGGCCGCCGCTCCCCCGCACCCAGCCCACCGCGGCCAGGGCGGCCGGCAGGGGCTCGACGTGCTCCACGGGGACGCCGACGATGAGCACCGTTTCACCGCGGGCCGCCGCGGCCGCGAAGTCGCCGAACCAGTCGTCCCCGCCCGGCTCGGCCGCGACGAGGTCGACGAGGCAGTCGCTCACCGACAACCGCTCCGCTCCGGCGGCCGTCGCGGCGTGGCCCGCGAACACGTAGTCGTCGATCACGACTCCAGTGTCCCGGGCCACGCAACGGGAAAACGGCCGATCAGCTGCAACCGGAGGTCGCGCCGCAGCCTTCGCAGGCGTAGCACGAGCCGGCCGGGCGCATCTTCGTTCCGCACGTCATGCACAGCGGGGCGTCCGCGGCCTTGCCGAGGCGGAGCTCCATCAGCTCCGTCGTGGTCTGGGCTTCGCGGTGCGGGTGCGCGCTTTCCCCGGTGTGCGGCTCCGGCGAGGAGTCCACTGTGGACTGCAGGGCGCCGAGGTCCACGGTGCCGCCGTAGCCGGCTTCGACCTCGGCCGAACGCTCGTCCGCGGACAGGATGCCCAGCTGCGACCGCTTGTCGGCCGGCAGGTAGTCCAGCGCCAGCCTCCGGAACAGGTAGTCCATCACGCTGGTGGCGATCCGGATGTCCGGGTCGTCGGTCATGCCGGCCGGCTCGAAGCGCAGGTTGCAGAACTTCGAGACGTAGAACTCCAGCGGGATGCCGTGCTGCAGGCCGACCGAGATCGACATCGAGAACGCGTCCATCACGCCGGCCAGCGTCGAACCCTGCTTGCCGAGCTTGACGAAGATCTCGCCGAGGCCGTCGTCCGGGTAGGAGCCCGCGGTCAGGTAGCCCTCCGCGCCGCCGACGGTGAACGACACCGTCTGGCTCGGGCGCTTCTTCGGCAGGCGCTTGCGCACCGGCCGGTACTCGACGACCTTCTCCGGCTCTGCCGCGACCTTGTCCTTCTTCGCCGTCGACAGCGGCTGGCCGACCTTGCAGTTGTCGCGGTAGATGGCCAGCGCCTTGAGGCCGAGCTTCCAGCCCTGGAAGTAGATCTCCTCGACCTCTTCCACCGTCGCCGTCTCCGGCATGTTGACGGTCTTCGAGATCGCGCCGGACAGGAACGGCTGCACCGCGGCCATCATCCGGACGTGCCCGATCGGCGCGATCGAGCGCTCGCCGACCGCGCAGTCGAACACCTCGTAGTGCTCCGGCCGCAGCCCCGGCGCGTCGACGACGTGGCCGTTCTGCGCCACGAACTCGACGATCGCCTCGACCTGCTCGGCCTGGTAGCCGAGCGCCTCCAGCGCGCGCGGCACGGTCTGGTTGACGATCTGCATCGAGCCGCCGCCGACGAGTTTCTTGAACTTCACCAGCGAGAAGTCCGGCTCGATCCCGGTGGTGTCGCAGTCCATCATGAAGCCGATGGTGCCGGTGGGCGCGAGCACCGAGGCCTGCGCGTTGCGCCAGCCGTGCTTGGTGCCGATGTCGATGCCGCGCTTCCACTCCTCGGTCGCCAGCGCGCGGACCGCGCCGTCGTTCGCGTGGTAGGTGCGGACGAGCTCGTTCGCCGCGGCGTGCTTGCGCATGACGCGCTGGTGCGCCTCGGCGTTGCGGGCGTACCCCTCGTACGCGCCGACGGCCTGGGCCAGCTCCGCCGAGCGCCGGTAGGAGACGCCGGTCATCAGCGACGTGATCGCGGCGGCGAGCGCGCGGCCGCCGTCGGAGTCGTACGCGTGACCCAGCGCCATCAGCAGCGCGCCGAGGTTGGCGTAACCGATGCCGAGCTGGCGGAACTTCCGCGTGGTGTCGGCGATCGGCTCGGTCGGGAAGTCCGCGAAGCAGATCGAGACATCCATCGCGGTGATCACGAACTCCACCGCGCGGGCGAACAGCGGCGCGTCGAACGTGCCCTCGGGCGTGACGAACTTGAGCAGGTTCAGCGAGGCGAGGTTGCAGCTGGAGTTGTCGAGGTGCATGTACTCGCTGCACGGGTTGGACGCGGTGATGCGGCCGGACTCCGGGCAGGTGTGCCAGTCGTTGATCGTGCCGTCGTACTGGATGCCGGGGTCGGCGCACTCCCACGCGGCCTGGGCCACGGTCCGGAACAGCTTCTTCGCGTCCGTGCGGGAGATCTCCTCGCCGGTGAGCCGGGCGCGCAGCGCGAAGTCCGTGTTGTTCTCGACCGCTTGCATGAACTCGTCGGACACGCGGACCGAGTTGTTCGCGTTCTGGTACTGCACCGAGGAGATGTCCGCGCCGGAGAGGTCCATGTCGAACCCGGCGTCGCGCAGGACCTTGATCTTCTCCTCTTCACGTGCCTTGGTCTGGATGAACTCTTCGATGTCCGGGTGGTCGACGTCGAGCACGACCATCTTCGCCGCGCGCCGGGTGGCGCCGCCGGACTTGATGGTGCCCGCGGAGGCGTCGGCGCCGCGCATGAACGAGACCGGCCCCGAGGCGGTGCCGCCGGAGGTGAGCAGTTCCTTGGAGGAGCGGATGCGCGAGAGGTTCAGCCCGGCTCCAGAACCGCCCTTGAAGATCAGGCCCTCTTCGCGGTACCAGTTGAGGATCGACTCCATGGTGTCGTCGACGGCGAGGATGAAACACGCCGAGACCTGCTGCTTCGAGGCCGTGCCGACGTTGAACCAGACCGGGGAGTTGAAGCTGAAGACCTGGTGCAGCAGCATCCAGGTGAGCTCGTGCTCGAAGATCTCGAGGTCTCGCGGCGTGGCGAAGTAGCCGTGGTCGCGCGCGCCCTTGACGTAGCTGCGCACGACGCGGTCGATGAGCTGCTTGAGGCTGCGCTCGCGCTGCGGGCTGCCGACGGCGCCGCGGAAGTACTTGCTGGTGACGATGTTCGTGGCGTTGACCGACCAGGACTCGGGGAACTCCACGCCGCGCTGCTCGAAGTTGACCGAGCCGTCGCGCCAGTTGGTCATGACGACGTCCCGTTGTTCCCAGGTGACCTGGTCGTACGGGTGCTCGCCCTCGGTGGTGAAGACGCGCTTCACGCTCAGCCCGGCGGCCTTGCTCTTCTTGCCGGTGGCCGCCCCGGCCCCGGTCCCCACGGTCTCGGTCATGGTCGAACCCTCACTCCCGCAGCGGGACGGTCAATCGCCGTCGTCGCGCTGATCGCTCTCCTTCGGCGCAGCAGCATCCGCGATGGCCTCACGCAGGTCGGCGATCTCCTTCTCGAAGTCCTCGACCGAGGAGAACGAGCGGTAGACGCTGGCGAACCGGAGGTAGGCGACCCCGTCGAGCTCACGCAGCGGGCCCAGGATCGCCAGGCCGACCTCGTGACTCGGGATCTCGGCCAGCCCGGCGGAGCGGATCGTCTCCTCCACGCGCTGCGCGAGCTGCTGCAGCGCGTCGTCGTCGACCGGCCTGCCCTGGCAGGCGCGCCGGACCCCGCTGACCACCTTGTCCCGGTTGAACTGCTCGGTGACCCCGGAACGCTTCACGACGGCGAGCACCATCGTCTCCGACGTCGTGAACCGCCTCCCGCAGGACGCGCACGAGCGCCGCCTGCGGATCGCCTGGCCTTCATCCACCTCTCGGGAGTCGACGACCCGAGAGTCCGCATGCCGGCAGAACGGGCACCTCATCCGCCGATCACCTTCCCCTCCGCGCCGGCCGCCCCGGTCGACGTCCCGGCCGCCACGCGCGGCCGTGCTGCGACCACCGGGCACCCCTGCACCCTGGTGATCGACTTGTGGACATCCGGTGGGTAAGAGCCGGTCAACTGTGGACAACTGCCGTCCAGTCTACCCCAACCTGTGGACCAACTACAGCGGTGTAACTACTACATATAGCGGCAGACAGTAGGACCCGGGAGGTGCGTGCGCAAGCGGCGCGACCGGGCGGAAACCCGCCCGGGTGAGAGTGGTTGACGGCCACGGCAAATCAGGGAGCGGGCACGGCCGCCGGGTCGGCGACCGGGACCGTGAGCGCCAGCCCGGGCACCAGAACGGGCTGGTCCAGGCGATTGAGCTCTTCGATCCGGGCGACAACCGCGCCAGTGTCGCTGTCTGGCGCGAATCGGGCCGCCAGCGCGGACAGCGTGTCGCCCTGCCCGACCGACACCGTGGCGGTCGATTCGGGCACCGGAGCACTCGCGCCACCGCCGCCCAGAAGACCCAATCCGGTGACCACGAGGCAGCTCGCGCCGGCGAGCGCGGCGAGCCACGGCCACCGCACCGGCACCCGCCGCGGCGCCGCGCAGGGCGCGCCGGCGGGACGACGGCCCGCCACGACCCGCGCGCGTGTCGGCGGGCGCTGCACCTCACCGCGCCGTCCGCGCAGCACGCGCACAGGACGGGGTTGCGCCGGAGCCGGGGTCGCCGGGCGAGCCGGACCGCGTTCGGCCAGAATGGACATCCGAACCTCCTCTGAACCCTGGTGTCCGCCCGATCCCGGAACCGGCTGCGATTCGTGGATCAAGGTCGAACAGACGTTCTATCGAACGTCAGTGCGAAGGTCTACCACCTACCACCGACAAAATCGAGCGGACACGGCGTGTCGATCGAACAGATGTTTGAAATCGTCGTGCCCGGGGGCTAACGTCGGTGACCAGGGCATCTGCCGGGCAGATGCCGCCGGCGAGGCTGCCCGCACCCAGCGGACGGCGGCCGGCGCGCATACGTGCAGCGAACGTCTGGGAGGCGACGCAGTGGCGAAGGAGAACAAGGCGGGCAGGACCAGTGGGTCCCCGGGGGGCACCGGAAAGGTGGCCTCCATGCCCGAGGTGTACGACGTGGACGACGCCCTCACCGTCCGCCAGCAGCAGGTCCTCGACGTGATCCGCTCGTGGGTGAGCCGGTTCGGCTACCCGCCGAGCGTCCGCGAGATCGGCGAGGCGGTGGGCCTGACGTCGACGTCGTCGGTCTCGCACCAGCTGCGGGCGTTGCAGCGCAAGGGGTACCTGCGCCGGGACGCGAACCGGCCGCGCGCGGTCGGCGTGCTCTCCGCGACCGACGACAACCCCATGGGCATCGAGATGGACCAGCAGCCGGTCATGCCGAAGGCGGCGTACGTGCCGCTGGTCGGCCGGATCGCCGCCGGTGGCCCGGTGCTGGCCG
The DNA here is from genome assembly GCF_046548675.1 of Amycolatopsis sp. cmx-8-4. Taxonomy (NCBI): domain Bacteria; kingdom Bacillati; phylum Actinomycetota; class Actinomycetes; order Pseudonocardiales; family Pseudonocardiaceae; genus Amycolatopsis; species Amycolatopsis sp. cmx-8-4. The sequence continues at coordinate 241,522 of NZ_JAEBDZ010000005.1, read as the reverse complement.
AGCAGGCCATCGAGGACGTCTTCCCGCTGCCGCGGGAGATCGTCGGCGAGGGTGAGCTGTTCCTGCTCAAGGTCACCGGCGACTCGATGATCGACGCGGCCATCACCGACGGCGACTGGGTCGTGGTCCGGCAGCAGCCGGACGCGGACAACGGCGAGATCGTCGCCGCGATGATCGACGGCGAGGCCACGGTCAAGACGTTCAAGCGCAAGGGCGGCCACATCTGGCTCATGCCGCACAACGAGGCGTACGAGCCGATCCCCGGCGACGACGCCACGGTGCTCGGCAAGGTTGTCGCGGTGCTCAGGCGGTTGTGACGAGGGGCGTGAAACGCGGGCGGAGTCTGCTCGCGGAGAGCGCTCGCCAAGCGTTTCCCGCCCGTGTCTCCTGGGGGTGCAACCCCCAGACCCCGCCCGGGGGCGAGCCCCCGGACCCCCACCTCGGTCGCCCTGGTCTGTCGGCCAGGGTTTCGCACCGCCGAGGCTGGGGTTGAGTTTCACCGGATCGAGTGGTCTTGGCCGTGGGGAGCCAAGCCCGCGAGAGCCGGCCCGCGATCGCTCGGCCAGTAAGAACTAGCGGCGGCTTCGGCGGCGCAGTTTGCCGAACCCGAACCAGCCGATCCCGACCACCGCGAGCGTGATCCCCGCGGCGGGCAGGATGGGGAGCCCGGCCCCGTCCCCCGCCGAACCGGACGACGCGCCGGTGCCGGTCGAGGCTTTGCCCTCCGCCGGTGCGCCGGACTGCGCGGCCAGAGCGGCCGCGCCCCGCACCGCGCGGAGGGGCTGGCCGACTCCTTCGCTGCCCGAGAGCAGCGTGCCGTCGGGATCGAACGCGATCGCCTCGCCCTGCTTCTCCCCCGGCAACGGGATCCGGACCGGGGTGCGCTGCAGCGCGGCGAGGACATCGCCGCCGGGTGCGGCATAGAGGTAGGCGTCGGTGTAGGTGCGCAGCGCCACGACCGTGCCGTCGGCCGTGGACGCGCCGCCGGTGACCAGCACCGAACCGATGGACCCGACCGGGCCGCCCTGCGTGTCGGTGGTCTCGATCTTCACCGAGCCGACCTTCTCCAGGTTCGTGGGCCCAGGGCTGGCCAGCGGGCCGGACGGCCGGTAGACCTTCGCGTCGCCGAGGACGTCCTTGGTGATCAGGTACGGCGTCCCCGCCTTGTCCATGATCAGCGCTTCGGTGTCGTGCTGGCCGTCGGGATAGGTGAGCCGGTGCAGCGTGAGCTTGCCCTGCGGGCTCAGCTCGAGCAGCGCGACGGTCAGCCGGCCCTTCAGGTTGTCGCCGGTGTCGGACAGCCAGAGCCGCCCGTCGGGCGTGCGGGCCAGGTCCTCGACGTCGAACGGGTCCGTCTTGTCGGTGAGGACCTTCTGCACCTTGCAGTCCCGGCCGAGCACGAACACCTGGACCTTGGTGCCGCCGTCGTTGATCGCGTAGAGGTGGTCGCCGTCGGACACGAGCCCGGACAGCTCACCGAGGCGCGAGTCCTTCACCGTGCACAGCGGCTGAGGCGTTTCCGCCGCCGACGCGGGTACCGGTCCGCTCAGTAGAGCCAAGAACCCCGCCGCAACCGCGACCGCCGACCGCACCCAGCCACCTCCGAAAACATTCCAGTGTGCGATCACCACGACCGCACACTGGAATGTAGACGTCTCAGGCCCTGGTCGAGTTGGTCTCGTACTCGCGCAAAGCCGCGGCGAAATCCGGGCGGACCCGCACCAGCAGGCGCGTGCCCTCCTCGACGTGCTCCTCTTCCAGCACTTCGCCGTCCGAGTGCGCCCGCGAGACCAGCTCGCCGTGCGCGTAGGGCACCAGCACCTCGACGGTGACCTCCGGCCGCGGCAGGCGTTCGGCGATCACGTCGACGAGTGCTTCGATGCCCGCCCCGGTCCGCGCCGACACCTGCACCGAGCCGGCGAGCGCGTGCCGCAGCCGGGCGAGGGTGACCTCGTCGGACGCGTCGATCTTGTTGATCACCAGCAGCTCCGGCGGGAGCGGCTCCTTGCGCTTGCGCGTGATCTCGCCGAGCACCTCGCGCACGGCGCTGACCTGCTCCTCGGGTGCCGGGTCGGCCCCGTCCACCACGTGCACCAGCAGGTCCGCGTCCGCGGCCTCTTCCAGCGTCGAGCGGAACGCGTCCACCAGCTGGTGCGGCAGGTGCCGCACGAACCCGACGGTGTCGGTCAGCGTGTAGGTGCGCCCGTCCGCGGTCTGCGTGCGCCGCGTGGTCGGGTCGAGGGTGGCGAACAGCGCGTCCTCCACCAGCACCCCGGCCCCGGTCAGCGCGTTGAGCAGGCTCGACTTGCCGGCGTTCGTGTAGCCGACGATCGCCACGCTGGGCACCTCGTTGGCCACCCGGCGGCCGCGCTTGGTCTCGCGGATGGTGTCCATGGCGGCGATCTCGCGGCGCAGCTTCGCCACGCGCTTGTTGATCCGCCGCCGGTCGGTCTCGAGCTTGGTCTCACCGGGACCACGCAGGCCCACGCCGCCGTTCGCGCCACCGGCCCGGCCACCGGCCTGCCGGGACAGCGACGCACCCCACCCGCGAAGCCGCGGGATCAGGTACTGCAGCTGGGCCAGCTCGACCTGGGCCTTGCCCTCCTTGGACCGGGCGTGCTGGGCGAAGATGTCGAGGATCAGCGCGGTCCGGTCGATGACCTTGACCTTCACCTTCTCCTCGAGCTGCCGCAGCTGGCCCGGCGAGAGCTCGCCGTCGCAGATCACGGTGTCGGCGCCGGTGGACCCGACGATGTCGCGCACTTCCCGCACCTTGCCCGAGCCGATGTAGGTGGCCGGGTCCGGCTTGGTCCGCCGCTGGATGAGACCTTCGAGGACTTCCGAACCCGCGGTCTCGGCCAGGCGCGCCAGCTCGGCCAGCGACGCCTCGGACTGCAGGGCGGTGCCCTCGGTCCACACGCCGACCAGCACGACCCGCTCGAGCCGCAGTTGCCGGTACTCGACTTCGGTGACGTCGTCGAGCTCGGTGGACAGCCCCGCGACCCGGCGCAGTGACGCCCGGTCCTCGAGCTCCATCTCGCCCGTCGACAGCTCGGCGTCGTACAGGTCGTCGTGGTCTTCGGTGTGTGTCAGATCTGTCATCGTGCCTCCATGGTCCCACGTTTCGACGCGGGAACCGAACTCTTCAGCTGCTCGGATAGGTGGCGAGGTAGATCGCGGTGCGTTCCGCGCCGGGACGGCGCGGTCGTGCGCGAAACTCCTCGAGGAGGGCGTTCAGCCGGTTGTCCAGCTCTTCGCGCTCCTCGGGGGCCACCTGGACGACCAGGCGTGACTGGTGCACGCCCTCGAACCCGGTTTCGGCGATCTCGGCCAGGTAGGCCTCGAGCACCGCCTCTTCAACGCCCCGATCACCGCATGAGTCGAGTGTCCACGAAAGTCCGGTGGAGAGGTAGGGGATTTCCTTGGCGCCCCGGGTGCCGCGCCGCGGCGGCTGCGCCGCCAGGAAGCCGGTTTCCACGAGCTTGCGCACGTGGTGCAGGGTCGTCGCCGGGTCGCGGCCGAGCCGCTCGGCGAGCTCCTTGTTCGTCAAGGCGTCCGAGAAGGTCAACCGGATGATGCGCAGCCGTATTCCGGACGCCAGCGCGGCGGCCTCGGCTTCGGTCGCGGTACGTCGTTTCCCAGGTGGCACCCGCACAGCCTAGAGAGCGAACAGTGATTGACACTTTCCAATCACTCGCGGCAGACTCGGAACCATGTCCAGGGGGTCACTCTTCTTCCACGCCGACTTCAGAAGACTGTGGGCCGGCGACACGGCCAGCCAGTTCGGCACCTTCGTCGGCAACACCGCCATCCCGCTGCTCGCGGCCGCGACGCTGGCCGCGACGCCGTTCGAGATGGGCCTGCTCACCGCGGCCGAGACGCTCGCGTTCCTGCTGCTCGGGCTGCCCGCCGGGGTGTGGGTCGACCGGCTGCGGCGCCGCCGGGTCATGCTCACGGCCGACTTCACCCGCTTCGCGCTGCTGCTCAGCGTGCCGCTCGCCTGGTGGGCCGGGGTGCTGACGCTCGCGCAGCTGCTGGTCGTCGTGCTGCTCGTGGGCATCGCGACGCTGTTCTTCGACATCGCCTACCAGTCGTACCTGCCTTCGCTCGTCGGCCGGGAGCACCTCCTGGAGGGCAACGCCAAGCTGCAGGCCGTCCAGTCGGTCGCGCAGATCGCCGGGCCGAGCGGCGCGGGCGTGCTGGTCCAGCTGGTCAGCGCCGCGAACACCGTGCTGATCACCGGCTTCGGCTACCTGACGTCGGCGCTGTGCCTGCTGCGCATCCGCGCGAGCGAACCCGAGCCGGAACCCCGCGGCCACACCCGGCTGCTCCCGCAGATCGCCGAAGGGCTGCGGTTCGTGTTCTCCGACAAGCCGTTGCGGGCGATGGTGGCGACCACGGCGACGGCGAACTTCTTCCACGGCGCGTTCAGCGCCGTGCAGGTGCTGTTCCTGACGCGGACCGTCGGGCTGGCGCCGGCCGCGGTCGGCGTGCTCCTGGCGGTCGGCGGCGCCGGCGGGATCCTCGGCGCGGTCTGCTCGGGCGCGGTGACCCGGCGGCTCGGCCAGGCGCGGGCGATCTGGCTGGTCCCGCTGTTCACCATGCCGGCCAACCTCCTGTTCCCCTTCGCCGGGCCGGACTGGCGGCTCGGGCTCGCCGGGCTCGGCGCGGCGATCGGCGGGTTCGGGATCATCATCTACAACGTCGCGCAGGTGTCCTACCGGCAGGCGATCTGCCCGGACCGGCTGCTCGGCCGGATGAACGCGAGCGTGCGGTTCGTCGTCTGGGGCGTGATCCCGCTGGGCGGGCTGCTGGGCGGCGCGCTCGGCGAGGGACTCGGGCTGCGCGGCGCGACGTGGGTGGGCGTGGCCGGCGAAGTGGCCGCGGTGCTGTGGGTGGTCTTCTCACCGCTGCGGCACATGCGCGATCTGCCGACCACGGCGAAAACGGGTTCCGGCGCCGCCTAGAGTTGCTTCATGAACACTCCCCTCGAGCGCCCACAGGTCCCGGACAAGGTCGGTGTCGACGGTCTGGAGGCCAAGTGGGTACCCGTATGGGAGTCCACGGGCGCCTACCGGTTCGACCGCACCAAAACCCGTGACGAGATCTACTCGATCGACACCCCGCCGCCGACGGTCAGCGGGTCGCTGCACATCGGGCACGTCTTCTCCTACACCCACACCGACGTCCTCGCGCGGTTCAAGCGGATGCGCGGGTTCGAGGTCTTCTACCCGATGGGCTGGGACGACAACGGCCTGCCGACCGAACGCCGGGTGCAGAACCACTTCGGCGTCCGCTGCGACCCGTCGCTGCCCTACGACCCGGACTTCCGGGCACCGGAGAAGCCGGGCAAGGACCCAGGAAAGAACACCGTCTCGATCTCGCGGCGGAACTTCGTCGAGCTGTGCGAATCCCTGACGGTGACCGACGAAAAGGTCTTCGAAGCGCTGTGGCGGCAGCTCGGGCTGTCCGTCGACTGGACGATGACCTACCAGACGATCGGGCACGATTCGCGGCTGATCTCCCAGCGCGCGTTCCTGCGCAACCTCGCCCGCGGCGAGGCCTACCAGGCCGAAGCGCCGACGCTCTGGGACGTCACGTTCCGCACCGCCGTCGCCCAGGCCGAACTGGAGGACCGCGAACGCCCCGGCGCCTTCCACGACCTCGCGTTCACCGCACCCGACGGTTCCGACGTCGTCATCGCGACGACCCGGCCCGAGCTGCTGCCCGCGTGCGTCGCGCTGGTGGCGCACCCGGACGACGAACGCTTCAAGCCGCTCTTCGGGACCACCGTGCGGACGCCGGTGTTCGGCGTCGAGGTGCCCGTGGTGGCGCACCACCTGGCCGACCCGGAGAAGGGCCGCGGCATCGCGATGGTGTGCACCTTCGGCGACACTACGGACGTCACGTGGTGGCGCGAACTGCGCCTCGCGACCCGCGTGGTGCTCGGCCGTGACGGCCGGTTCCTGCCCGACGCGCCGCACGGCGTGCCCGCGGAAGCCTATGCGCCGCTGGTGGGCAAGACCGTCCACACGGGACGCGAGATCCTGGTGCGCCTGCTGCGCGAAGCCGGGGCCCTGCGCGGCGAACCGCGGCCGATCACGCACTCGGTGAAGTTCTACGAGAAGGGCGACAAGCCGCTGGAGATCGTCGCCAGCCGGCAGTGGTACCTCCGCAACGGCGGCAACGACCCGGCGTTCCGCGAGAAGATGCTGGCCCGTGGCGAAGAACTGACCTGGGTGCCGACGCACATGAAGGTGCGCTACTCGTCGTGGGTGACGAACCTCGCCGGTGACTGGCTGGTCAGCCGTCAGCGGTTCTTCGGCGTGCCGATCCCGTTGTGGTACCGGCTCGACGCGAGTGGTGAGCCCGACTACGACGCGCGTCTCCTGCCCGGCGAGAGCGCGTTGCCGGTGGACCCGAGCAGCGACGTCCCGCCCGGCTTCACCGAGGACCAGCGGGGCGTGCCGGGTGGATTCGTCGCCGAAGCCGACGTGATGGACACGTGGGCGACGTCGTCGCTCACCCCGCAGATCGTCGGCCGCTGGAGCCTCGACGACGACCTGTTCGAGCGGGTCTTCCCGATGGACCTGCGGCCGCAGGCGCACGAGATCATCCGGACCTGGCTGTTCTCGACGGCGGTGCGCGCGGAGCTGGAGCACGGCGTGCTGCCGTGGCGGGCGGCGTCGATCGCCGGCTGGGTGCTCGACCCGGACCGCAAGAAGATGTCGAAGTCCAAGGGCAACGTGACGACTCCGGTGGACCTGCTGGAGCGGTTCGGCTCGGACGCGGTGCGGTACTGGGCGGCGAGCGCGCGCCCCGGCGTCGACACGGCGGTGGACGAAGGCCAGATGAAGGTCGGCCGGCGCCTGGCGACGAAGCTGCTCAACGCCAGCCGGTTCGTGCTCGGCCTCGGCGTGCCGTCCCCCTCCGCGGCGGTCACCGAACCGCTGGACCGGGCCCTGCTGGCGTCGCTGGCCGTCGTCGTCGAGCAGGCGACGGCGGCGCTGGAGGCGCTGGACTACGCGCGGGCGCTGCAGGTGACCGAAACGTTCTTCTGGACGTTCTGCGACGACTACGTCGAGCTGGTGAAGGGCCGCGCGTACGGCGACAGCGGCGCCTCGGGAGCTTCGTCGGCCCAGGCGGCGCTGGTGACGGCGTTGTCGGCGGTGCTGCGGCTGCTGGCGCCGTTCCTGCCGTTCGCGGCCGAAGAGGTGTGGTCGTGGTGGCAGCCGGGCTCGGTGCACCGGGCGCCGTGGCCGGTCGCTTCGGCTTCGGACGGCGACCCGGAACTGCTGACGCTGGCGGGCGAGGTGATCGCGGCGGTGCGCCGGGCGAAGACGGACGCGAAGGTCTCCATACGCACCGCGGTGGAAACGCTGACGGTGACCGGGCCTGCCGACGTGCTGGAGCGGTTCGCGCGCATCGAGCCGGACATCCGCCTGGCGGGCGCGATCGCGGACGTCACGACACGAGACGGTGAGCTGGCGCTGGAAGTGACCGTCGGCTGACGCCGGGGGCCGCCGTCAGGAACCGGCGGCGGCCCACCAGGCGTCGTCGATCTCGCCGCGGGCCACGATCTCCGCCGGGCCCGACAGCGTCGACGCGCCCCGGGACACCGTCACGTCCACCCGGCCGCCCGGGATGTCCACTGTGGACGCTCCGGTGTCGGTGCCCGCCAGGTGGAAGGCCGCGGCCACCGCGGCGACCGTGCCCGTGCCGCAGGCGCGCGTCTCCCCCACCCCGCGCTCGTGGACGCGCATCCGCAGCGCGCCCTCGCCGAGGCGGTTGACGAACTCGAGGTTCACACCGTTCGGGAAGACGTCGTGGTCGAAGTCGGGCTGGTCGCGCAGGTCCAGGTCCCGGACGTCGGTGTCGTCGAGCACCGTGACCAGGTGCGGGTTGCCGACGTCGACGGCCACGCCGGAGAACGGCCGGCCCGCGACGACGGTGACCGACGTGCCGGTGATCGTCGCCGGGCCCATCCCGACGGTCACCGTGCGGTCCGGGTGCACCACCACCGGACGGTCGCCCGCGCGGGTGCCGACGACGAACTCGCCCTCGGTCACGAGCCCGGCTTCCACGAGGTAGCGGGCGAAGACGCGCACACCGTTGCCGCACATCTCCGCGATCGAGCCGTCCGCGTTGCGGTAGTCCATGAACCACTCGCCCTCGGAGGCGATTTCGAGCGCGTCGGCCCGGACGATGCGGAGCACGCCGTCGGCCCCGAGGCCGCGGTGGCGGTCGCACAGCGCGGCGATCCGGGCCTCGGTCAGCTCGAGGCGGCCCGCCGCGTCGGGGAGCAGCACGAAGTCGTTCTGCGTGCCGTGCCCCTTGAGGAACTCGATTCCGCCCATGGGGAAAGGTTACCGGGCCAGGGTATCCAGGACGCGTGCGGCCAGCCCGGCCTCGGCGCCGTCGAACCACTGGATCCGCTGGTCGCGCCGGAACCAGGACCGTTGCTTCCGGACGAAGCGCCGGGTGGCCTGCGCCGTCGCCGCGGCGGCGGCCTCGAAGTCGCCTTCGCCGTCCAGCTCGGTGATCACCTGCTGGTAGCCGAGCGCGCGCGACGCCGTCTTCCCGTCGCGCAGGCCGCGCTCCAGCAACTCGCGGACCTCGTCGACGAGGCCGGCCTCGAACATCAGGCGAACGCGCTCGTTCACGCGCTCGTGGAGCTCCTCGGGCGCGCGGTCGACGCCGATCACGACCGTGCCGTACCGGGCCGGCCCCGGCTTCGGCAGGTTCGCGGAGAACGGCTCCCCGGTGATCTCGATGACTTCCAGCGCGCGCACGATCCGGCGGGTGTTGGTCGGCAGGATCGCGGCCGCGGCGACCGGATCGCGTTCACCCAACCGGGTGTAGAGGGTCGGCGTGCCCAGTTCGGCCGCCTCCGCGTCGAGCCGCGCGCGCACGGCCGGGTCGGTGCCCGGGAAGCGCAGGTCGTCGAGCACCGCCTGGACGTAGAGCCCGGACCCGCCGGTCAGCACCGGCACCCGGCCCGCGGCCAGGAGCCGTTCGACCGCGGCGCGCGCGTCGCGCTGGTAGGCCGCGACGGACGCCGTCTCGGTCACGTCCAGCACGTCGAGCAGGTGGTGCGGAACACCGCGACGTTCCTGGTCGGTGGCTTTCGCGGTGCCGATGTCCATGCCGCGGTAGAGCTGCAGCGCGTCGGCGTTGACGACCTCCCCGCCGAGCTTCAGCGCCAGCTCCACGGCCAGCGCCGTCTTGCCGGTGGCCGTCGGCCCGACCACCGCGACCGGGCGGATCGGGGGCGGGGCGGCGGGGCTGGTCACGGCGGCTGACGATACCGGCGTCCCGACACGGAGCGTCCACCGGAAGTAGGATCACGAGCTTCGAGTAGCTCATCCGGTACCACGGTGCGCGCTGAGCTGCTTGAATGCCGCGTGGAGGCCGTAGCATCCGAGCACGGCCCGTGACGACCGCATTACCCGGCCCCGCCGCACCGGCGGGGCGCCCGCGCCAGCGGGCGTACAGGCGATAAGGAGCCTGCGATGGCCCAGGAGAACACTTCCACCGGTACCCCGGCCCCGCACCCGGTGCCGCACGCGCTGCACACCGGGCACGCCGCACCGCCCGTGCCGCCCGCCGAGCCCACCCCGTCCACCTGGGGCCGGGTCGACGAAGAGGGCACCGTCTACGTCATCACCGCCGAGGGCGAACGCGCCGTCGGCGTCTGGCAGGCAGGCAGCCCCGACGAGGGCCTGGTGCACTTCGCCCGCCGCTTCGACGACGTGCGGACCGAGGTCGAGCTGCTGGAGACGCGCCTGGCGTCGGGCGCCGGCGACCCGAAGCACGCGCTGGCGAGCGCCACCCAGCTGCGCGACGGGCTGGCCGAGTCCGCCCTGGTCGGCGACCTGGCCGCACTGGGCGCGCGCCTGGAGTACGTCATCGGGCACGCCGAGAAGGCCCTGGCCAGCGCGAAGCAGGAGCGTGAGGAAGCCCGCGCCGCGGCGATCACCCGCAAGCAGGAGCTGGCGGAGGAAGCCGAGAAGATCGCCGCCGACTCCACCCAGTGGAAGGCGGCCGGCGACCGGCTGCGCACGATCCTGGACGAGTGGAAGACGGTCAAGGGCGTCGACCGCAAGACCGACGACGAGCTGTGGAAGCGGTTCTCCAAGGCCCGCGAGGGCTTCAACCGGCGTCGTGGCTCCCACTTCGCCGAGCTGGACAAGCAGCGCGCCTCGGCCAAGACGCGCAAGGAAGAGCTCATCGCCGAGGCCGAGGCCATCAGCGAGTCCGACGACTGGGGCGACACCGCGGGCCGCTACAAGGACCTGATGACCGAGTGGAAGGCCGCCGGCCGAGCCCCGAAGGACAGCGACGAGGCCCTGTGGCAGCGCTTCCGCGCGGCGCAGGACAAGTTCTTCGCCCGCCGGTCCACGGTGTTCTCCGAGCGCGACGCCGAGTTCTTGACGAACGCGTCCCGCAAGGAGGAGCTGCTGGTCGAGGCCGAGAAGATCGACGCGGGCGCGAACCTCGAAGCCGCGAAGAACGCGTTGCGCAAGATCCAGGAGCAGTGGGACGAGATCGGGAAGGTCCCGCGCGAGCGCATCCGCGAGCTGGACGGCAGGCTGAAGGCGGTCCAGGACTCGGTGAAGTCGGCCGAGGACTCCCGCTGGCGCCGCACGGACCCGGAGGCGCAGGCCCGGGCCGCGCAGTTCCGCGAGCGCGTCGAGCAGTTCGAGAGCCAGGCCGAAAAGGCCCGCGCGGCGGGCGACGAGCGTCGCGCCAAGAAGGCCGACGAGCAGGCCGCGCAGTGGCGCGAGTGGCTGCAGGCCGCGGAGGCGGCCATCGCCGACCGCTGAGTCGTTCGGAAGTGCCGTGAAAGCCTCCTTACCGGCTCTTATGGCCGGTAAGGAGGCCTTCACGGCTTTCAGGAGCGGGAGAAGGCCGTGCGCATCCACTGAACGGCGAGGCAGATCATCGCGATCCAGGCGATGATCAGGCCGGCGCCGGGTCCGCCGCCGGCGGCTCCGGGGGCGTGGGACGACTGCTGGGACCAGATGGCCAGGAGGCCGTCGACCGAGGCGAACCAGCCGCCGGCGGCGCAGACCCAGGCCAGCCACCACCGGCGCGTCACCAGCGCGAGCGCGGACGCGACGACGCCGACGGCGGTCGACGTCGCGGCGAACAGCTGCGGGATGCCGCCGCCCTCGCCGGCCAGCACCTGCCAGCCGGCGTGGTCGCCGACCCAGGGCAGCAGCAGGCAGCCGAGCAGCACGAACGTGAACACCGCGATGGTGAACCCGCGCCGGCCGAGCTCGACCGTGCGGGACGCCTGCTGCCCGACCTCGTCGATCTCGGCGGCCAGCTCATCCAGCTCGCCGGACTTCTGCGATTCGGTCACAACGCACACCCGCTCACCGGTTCGGGCCGGACCGCCGGGGCACCGAAGCCCGGCAGGCCCAGCGTGACGCCGTTGGTCTTGAGCCGCAGCCCCGCCTCGGCGTTGTCGCCCGCACGCGTCCGCCGGTGCGAGACCAGGTCCCCGTCGGCGACCATGTGGTGCGGCGCGCCGTAGGTGACGACCGTCTCGACGATGTCGCCGGGCCGCACGCCGCGATCGACGTTCAAGCCGGTCGGCGCGAAGTGCACCAGCCGGCCGTCACGGCCGCGGCCGCTCATCCGGTGCGTCTCGGCGTCCTTGCGGCCCTCGCCGTCGGCGACGAGCAGCTCGACACGGCGGCCGACGATCTTCTTGTTCTCGTCCCAGGAGATCTTGTTCTGCAGCTCGACCAGACGCTCGTAGCGTTCCTGGACGACCTCCTTGGGCAACTGGCCGTCCATCGTCGCGGCCGGCGTGCCGGGGCGCTTCGAGTACTGGAAGGTGAACGCGCTGGAGAAGCGGGCCTGCGCGACGACGTCCAGGGTCGCCTGGAAGTCCTCCTCGGTCTCGCCGGGGAAGCCGACGATGATGTCGGTGGTGATCGCCGCGTCGGGCATCGCCGCGCGGACCTCGTCGAGGATCTTCAGGTAGCGCGCGGAGCGGTAGGACCGCTTCATCTCGCGCAGCACCCGGTCGGACCCGGACTGCAGCGGCATGTGAAGCTGGTGGCAGACGTTCGGCGTCTCGGCCATCGCGTCGATGACGTCGGAGGTGAACGCCGCCGGGTGCGGCGAGGTGAACCGGACGCGCTCCAGGCCGTCGATGGCGCCGGTCGCGCGCAGCAGCTTGCCGAACGCCAGCCGGTCGCCGAACTCGACGCCGTAGGAGTTCACGTTCTGGCCGAGCAGCGTGACTTCGAGCACGCCCTCGGCGACGAGCGCCTCGACCTCGGCGAGGATCTCGCCGGGCCGCCGGTCGCGTTCCTTGCCGCGCAGGGCGGGCACGATGCAGAAGGTGCAGGTGTTGTTGCAGCCGACCGAAACGGACACCCAGCTCGCGTAGGACGATTCGCGGCGCGCGGGCAGCGTCGACGGGAACGTCTCGAGGGATTCGAGGATCTCGACCTGGGCCTCGGCGTTGTGCCGCGCACGCTCCAGCAGCACCGGCAGCGACCCGATGTTGTGCGTCCCGAACACGACGTCGACCCAGGGAGCGCGCTTGACGATCTCCCCGCGGTCCTTCTGCGCCAGGCACCCGCCGACGGCGATCTGCAGGTCCGGGTTGGCGGTCTTGTCGGGCCGCAGGTGCCCGAGGGTGCCGTAGAGCTTGTTGTCCGCGTTCTCCCGGACGGCACAGGTGTTGAACACGATGAGGTCGGGCTTGGCCCCGCTGTCGACGGGCACGTAGCCGGCCTCTTCGAGCTGCCCGGCGAGGCGCTCGGAGTCGTGGACGTTCATCTGGCAGCCGAAGGTGCGGATCTGGTACGCCCTGGGTGCCTGTGTCTCGGTCATCGCTGACCAGGGTAACCCCGGGGCCGGCGGGGCCTCCCCGGCCCTACGATCCGAGCAGCGCGATCACCGCGGCCGACTTCGATTCGTCGAGGAATCGCAGGCCCATGAAGTTGTCGCCGGCCGTGAAGCCGGGCAGCGCCCAGATCGCCTCGTACGGCAGCTCGACGGACCGGTAGTGGCGCAGGCTGTAGACGTTGCTCCACAAGCACTTGCCGGGGCCGGGACGCCAGAGCCGTCGCGCGAAGGCGGGGTTCCGGAAACCGTGCCCCACCTCGGCGGTGGCGCGCACGTGCTTGCCGCCGGTGAACAGCACGACGTCGCCGGTGGCGACGGTGTCCATCCGGCGGTCGTACTTGTCCTTGGCGCCCCAGAACCGGGCGTGCCCGCCTGGGTGCAGTGCGTTCAGGCGGGCGAGATCGGCCGGGTCCAGCAGCTCGGCGTACTCGCTGATGGCGACGGTCCGCTCCAGGGTTTCCGCCCCGTACCGGCGGGCTTCCGGGGTGCCGTAGGAAGGCTGGATGAACACCTGGGCCACGCCTGGCACGGTACCCGGGCACGTCGGCCCTGCCCGACGTCGGCCGCCATGAGGTCTGGCACACGGTCTTCGAGGTCAGTACTCGACGCGGGTGCCTGCTCCCGTCTCCTTCGCGCGGGCGTACACGAACCTGGCCGCCGCGAGGTCCTGGATCGCCAGGCCCACCGACTCGAACACCGTGATCTCCTCCTCCGACCCGCGGCCCGGCGCCCGGCCCAGCAGAACGTCGCCCAGGGGTGTCAGATCCACCGTCGCACCCTCGCGGGCCGCGAATACGTAGTCGCCCGCTTCGTGCGTTGCCGACTCCAGGGAGTCCACGAAGACCCGGGCCGACACCATCGTCGCCGTGTCCAGTTCGCGGGTGGTCGGGACACATGAGCCGATCGCGTTCACGTGGGTGCCTGGGCGCAACCACGAGTGTCGCAACAACGGTGAGACCGCGTTCGTCGCCGTGATCACGATGTCCGCCGTGCGGACAGCGTCTTCCGGGGAGGAGGCGACGACCACCGGTAGGTCCAGTTCCGCCGACAGGGCAGCGCACGCGGCCCGGGAGTCCGAGCGGGTCACCACCCGGACCCGGCGCAGCGGACGGACCGCCGCCAGGGTGCGGATGTGGGCCTTCCCCTGGACGCCGAGGCCGAAGATCGTCAGGTCCGCCGCGTCCGGGCGGGCCAGGGTCTCCGTGGCCACCGCCGTTGTCGCCGGGGTGCGCAGCTCCGTCAGGACCGAGGCGTTCAGCAGCGCCAGCGCCTCCCCCGTCTCGCCGCTGAACAGCACCATCGCGCCCTGGTGGGCGTCGAGTCCGCGGGCCGTGTTGCCCTCGAACAGGCAGACGATCTTGACGCCGTAGCCGTCGGCGCCGGTGTACGCCGGCATCATCGCCAGCAGGCCCGCCGCTCCCTCCGGGGCGACGACCGGCCGCAGCGGCTGGTGCGCGTCGCCCCGGGAGAGCGCCTTGAGGGCCTCGCGCATCGGCGCGAGGCCCTCCTTCGGCGGGAACGACGCGCGGACGTCGGCCCCGGAGAGCACCAGCAGGGTCATCGGGCGCCGGCGCCGAACAGCTGCTCGTCCAGGCCCGCCGGGCGGACGGCTTCGGGGATCGAGCGGGTGTAGTAGTTCATCGTGACGACCGCGCGCAGGGTGTCGTCGGTCCGCAGCGGCTGGACGTAGTGCGGGTGGAAGCGCGCGTCGAAGAAGAACAGCTGGCCGCGGCGCGGGTAGATGACGGCCGCGTCCGCGTCCACTTCGGACACGTCGCGGGCGTGGCGGTTGCGGGAGACGACCAGGCCGCCGCCGGTCTCCTCGGTGCAGTCGGTCAGGTACAGCAGGCCTTCCACCGGGTTGCTGTCCACGTGGCACGGGTAGCGCATGGTGATGCCGCGCTGCACGTTGAGGCTCAGCGCGCGGTTGGCCGTGCTCGTCAGCTCGAGGGGCTCGTCGGCGAGGCGCTCCCCCAGCTGCCGGAACCAGCCCGTGTACAGCTCGTTCACCCACGGTGCCTGCTCGACGAGCACCGCGCCGTCGACGGACTCCAGCGGAATGACGGCGTCGGCGGTCTCGCGCGCGGTGGTCATCGTCGGGCGGAAGCTGCGGCGGGCCGCCTGCCGGCGCGCGACGTCCAGCAGCTCGTCGATCCAGCCGGCGGGCAGTGCGCTGCCGACGTCGTAGATGTGCCAGTGGAACGGCAGGTCCCGCGGCGGGGTCCAGCCTGCGAACAGGCCGGTGGTGTGGTCGATCGTGGCCGACATGGGTTTCTCCTTCGGTCAATCGTCCTCAGTGGACGCTCACGTGCGCCCGCAGCAGCGCGGCCACCTCGGCCGGCCGCTGGAACGGGAAGTGGTGGCCGCCGGGGAAGGCGGCCGTGCGGAACCGCGCGGCGGTGTAGCGGGCCCAGCCGCCCACCGCGGCCGCCGGGGCGGAAAGGTCGTCGGCGCCGTGCCAGGCCATCAGGTCGACCGGCAGCGGCTCGCCCGGCTCCGGCCGGTACTCCGCCACCAGCCGCAGGTCCGCGCGCAGGGTCGGCACGAACAGCCCGCGCATCGGCGACTGCCGCGCCCCGGGCTCGACGAACCCGGCGGCGGCGAGCGCGTCGAGGAACTCGTCGTCGTCCGCGATCGCGACGAGCCGGGCGAACGCGCCGGCGGAGCTCAGGTGCGGCGGCCGGGCGCCGGCGACGACGACGAACTCGGGACGTGGCCGGGCATCCGTGGCACAGACGAGGCGGGCCATCTCGTAGGCGATCAGGCCGCCCATGCTGTGCCCGGCCAGTGCGTAACGGCCGTCGCGCGGGATGCGCTCGGCGAGCCGGGCGGCCGTCTCGACGAGCGTCGACACCGGGGTGTCGCGGCCGCGCAGGTTGAGCGGGCGGACCGTGACGTCCGGGGCGAGCGCGCCGACCCACGGGCGGAAGGCCCGGGCCGAGCCGCCGGCGCCCGGCACGCAGAACAGTTCCACGGGTCCCTCCCCTACTTGTGCAGGCTGCCGGCCGTGACCGGGTGCACGGTCAGCTCGCCGGGGCGCTCGTTGGGCGTCAGCAACGGGTACAGCGTCCGCCGGACGTCCTTTTCGGACAGTGCCCGGGTCTCGTCGACGTAGAGCGCCAGTGCCAGCGCGCCGGCGTGCTCGTCCGCGGGCGGCGTCACGATCGCGCGCAGGACGCCGTCCAGCGACTCCGCCGCCTTGCGGACCGAGGACAGCGAGACCTTGTCGCCGCGCACGATCGCGAAGTCGGAGATCCGCCCGCTCAGCCACAGGTAGCCGTCGTCGTCGAGGCGGCCGACGTCGCCGGTGGCGATGGTGTCGGCCGCGACGAGCTTGCCGCGCGACACACCGCCTTCCACGCCGACCTTGGCCCGGTACACCGTGTCGGCCGTGACCAGCACCTCCTGCTCGTCCGGGCCGCGGCCCGCGTCGCGCAGGCCCAGCCGGACGCCGTCGATCGGCGTCCCGGCCGAGGCGTACCGGGCCGGCGGCTCGCGGTGCGCGGCCAGCGTCGACACCCGCGGCCCGGCCTCGGTGAGCCCGTAGGTCAGGTACAGCTCCAGGTCCGGGTTCGCGGACAGGAGCCGGCCGGTGCGGGCCGGGTCGAGCGCGTGGCCGCCGACGCCGAGCGCGCGCAGGCCGCGGGGGAGCCGGCCGCCGTCGGCCTGCAGGTCGGCGACGAGCAGCGGGGTCAGCGCGGACACGGTGACGCCGTGGGCCGCCACGACGTCGCGGTAGCCGGCTGGAGTGAACGGCGGCCCGGTCACGACCAGCGACGCACCCGTGACGAGCCCGGCCAGCACCTGCGCGACGAGCGCGTACGAGTAGTGCATCGGCAGCGTGACCAGCATCCGGTCGGCCGGTCCCAGCCCGATGCTGCGGGCGTGGCGCGCGGCGTTGCGCCGCAGTGCCGTGAGGTCGTGCAGGCAGCCGGTGGCCATCCCGGACGTGCCGGAGGTCAGCAGGATCGCCTGTCCCGGCCGGTGGGTCCGGACCGGCCCGTCGTCCAGGCGGGTGACGGTCACCTGGTCGGTCTCGGTGCCCGGGCGGACGAGGGCCGTGGCGCCGAGCCGCCGGGCGGTCGCGCGCAGCCGGGACGCCGGGGTCGACGCCGCGAGCAGCGTCGGCACCATTCCGGCGAGGACCAGCGCGAAGAAGACCCGGATCAGCCGGGTGCCGTTGGGCAGCGCGACCAGCACGACGGAGCCGGGGGCGAACCCGGCCGCGGTGAACCGGTCCGCGAGCTCGCCCACCCCGGCGCAGGCGCCGGTGGCGCCCGGCCAGGTCGTGCGGGCGAGCAGGTCTTCGACCTCGCGCGCCGTGACGCCGGTGTTCACGCCGCCTCCAGGAGTTCGCAGGTGCCGCGGTGGGTGCCCGACCGGTCGACCTCGTGCGTCACGAGCAGCACCGCGGGCGCCGCGCCGGTCAGCCACCGGCCGGCGAGCACCCGCGCGACGGGCACGCCGTCGACCGGCGGCATCGTGAGCAGCAGGCTCGGCCCGTGCAGGCCGAACTGCAGGCAGCTCAGGCCGATGAGGGTGCCCGGGCTGGCCGCGACGAACCGCAGCGGCGAGACCACCTGCTTGACGACTTCGGCGGCGACGCGGCGCAGCGTGTCGCCGGTGGCGTACTCGCTGACGCCGAGGACGCCGACGGGCTCGTGCTCGCCGGGCCAGTCCCGCAGGACCTGGCCGACCAGGTCGCACACCAGCCAGGCGGCCGGGTCGGCGTAGCGGACCCGCGCTCCCGGTGGCCGGGGCGCGTCCGGGGCGCGGGTCCCGGTGGCGATCGGCTCAGGCATCGGCGTCGTCCCCCCGTTCGAACAGCACGCAGGTGTTGAACCCGCCGAACCCGAGGGTCAGGCTGATCCCGAAGTCGCCATCGACCGCGTGCGGGACGTCCTGGGCGACCGGCAGCCGCAGCTCCGGCATCGGCCGGGTCAGGCCGAGGACCGGCGGGACGGTCCGGTCGCGCAGGGCCAGCAGCAGCGTGATGGCCTCGACGACGCCGGTCGCGCCCAGCGAGTGCCCCAGCGCGCCCTTCGTCGCGAACACCACCGGCGGCCGCGGCAGGTCGCCGAACAGCCCGGACAGGCAGGTGGCCTCGGCCTCGTCGTTCAGGACCGTCGCGGTGCCGTGGGCGTTCACCACGGCGACGTCGGCCAGGCTCAGCCCGGCGGCTTCGACGGACCGGCGGACGGCCCGCGCGGCGGCCTCGCCGTCCGGTTTCGGCGCGGTCATGCCGGCCGCGTCGTTGGTGGAACCCCAGCCGCGCAGGAACCCGAGCGGGCGGGCGCCGCGGCGCCGCGCGGACTCCAGCCGTTCGAGGACGACGCAGCCCGCGCCGTCCCCGGGCAGCATCCCGGACCGGTCGGCGTCGAACGCGCGGTGCGTCGAGGGGGACAGCGTGCCGAGCAGCGAATGCCCGAGCCGCTTGCCCTTGGTCAGCAGGTCGACGCCCCCGGCGACGACGACGTCGGCGTACCCGGCCTCCAGCAGCTCGCCCGCGACGGCGATCGCGTCGGACCCCGACGAGCACGCCGTGGACAGCGAAACCGGCGGCCGGCTCAGCCCCAGCCGCTTGCCGGCCTCGGCGACCCAGTCGTGCAGCGAGCCGGGGTCCGCGTCGTCGATGTGCGGTCCCAGGCTGGTGCCGAGGACCAGGACCGGGTCGGCGGCCTCGGCGGGCAGCCCGGCGTCGCGCAACGCGGCTTCGGCCGTGGCCGTGGCGAGCTCGACGTGCCGCTCCCGCGGGCTCCCCGGCGCCGGCCCGCCCGGCAGCAGGCCGGCGACGAAGCTGCGCAGCACGTTTGCGCCGGGTACCACCCGCAGGCCGGACCGCCCGGCGAGCAGGCCGGTCCACACCTCGTCCAGACCGGCGCCGAGCGAGGTGTGCCAGGCGGCCCCGGTCACGCAGAGCGTCCCGGCCCGGCGGCGGTCCGACGTCAGCACGGGACCTGCTCGACGACCGCGAACGCGTTGGTGCCCCCGATCCCGGCCGACATGACCCCGGCCCGGCGCGGCCCGGCGGTCGCCCAGTCCCGGCCCTCGGGCAGGATCGAGAACCGGTCGCCGCCCGCGGTCAGCTCCTCGATCGCCTCGGTGGTGTTCGGGGTGGCGGGCAGGAACCCGTGCTCCACGGCGAACGCCGTCTTGATCAGCGCGGCCAGCCCGGCGGCGGTGTCGGTGTGCCCGATGCTGGCCTTGACCGACCCGACGGCCAGCGGCTGCCCGGCGGACCCGAGCGCCTCGGTCAGCGCGGTGGCCTCGATCTGGTCGTTCACCGGGATGCCGACGCCGTGCGCCTCGACGTACCCGAGGTCAGCGCCGGTCACCCCCGCCCCCGCGAGAGCCTGGTCGACGACGCGGATCTTGCCTTCGACGCCGGGGATCGTGAAGCCGGCCTTCTGCTTGCCGTCGTTGTCGACGGCGGTCGAGCGGATCACGGCGTGGATCGGGTCGCCGTCGGCCAGCGCGTCCTCGAGCCGGCGCAGCAGCACCGCGCCGACACCGTCGCCGGGGACGGTGCCGGTGGACGCGCGGTCGAACGGCCGGCAGACGCCTTCGCTCGAGTAGATGCCGTTCGGGGTGTACCCGTAGGTGCCGTCGGTGTCCATCACGGCGACGCCGCCCGCGAAGGCGTAGTCGCTGGCGCCGAGGCGCAGGCTCTGGCAGGCCAGGTGCACCACGACGAGCCCGGTCGCGCACGAGGCGTCCACCATGATGCTTTCGGCGCGCAGGTCGTGGAAGTAGGAGAAGTGCGGGCCCGCGAACGTGGCGTCGCGGTCCACAGTGGACTCGAAACTGCCCCGCTCGACGTGCTTGGTGCGCGCCACCCCGGCGTAGACGGCGGTTGTGTCGCCGATGTCCGAGAGCCGCACGCCGGCGTCCTCGGCCGCGGCCCACATCGCCTCGTAGAGCATGCCGTGCTGCGGGTCGCGCTCGGCGGTCTCGCTCGTGTAGCCGACCAGGCCGGCGTCGTAGAGGTCGCGGTCGGGGATGAAGCCCCACGCGGCGATGTCGCGCGGGCCGTCCCCCGGCGGCACGGGCGCGCCGCGGGTGAAGCGGTCGCGCCCGGCGCGCAGGTTGGCCCAGAACTGCGTGGCGCTCGCGGCCCCCGCGTACCGGCAGCCCACACCGACGATCGCGATCGCGTCGGATCCCTGTGTCCGGCTCATGCGGCGCTCTCCATTTCGTCGACGGTCTCGGGCGCGGGTTCCGCCTGGTGCGCGGGCAGCGTCCGGCGCAAGGTCAGCACCAGCAGCGTCGCGACGGCGCTGAGCACGATCATCACGACGACGAACACGGCCCCGGTCCCGAACGACAGCAGCGCACCGGCCAGCGCCGGGCCGATCACGGCGCTGGTGGACAGCGTGATCGAGAACAGGGCGTTCGCCCGGCCGCGCAGGTCTTCGCTGACCGCGTTGTTCAGCAACGTCGTGAGCAGCGGGACGACCAGGGACTCGCCGATGGACAGCAGGATCACCGCGACCGTGGCCAGCACCAGCGCCGTCGTGCCGTCGTGGCGCCCGGCCAGCAGCACGAACACCCAGCAGGCCGCGAACATCACGCCGCTGGCGCCGACCAGCAGCGTCCGGGAGAACCGTTCGAGGTGCGGCATCACGGCGAACTGCACGACCGCGCAGAGGATGATGTTGACGGCGAAGGCGAACGACAGCCCGCTCGCGGTGATGGCACCGGTCTGGGTCAGGTAGCCCGGGAGGCCGGCGCGGAACTGGCCGAAGGACACCAGCGCGGACAGCAGCAGCACGGCCAGCAGCGCCAGCAGGCTCGGCGAGCGCAGGACGGCCCGGTAGGTGCCGCGGACGGCGCCGGCCAGCTTCCGTTCGGCCTGGTGCGCCCGGTTCGGCAGCACCTTCACGGTCGCGACGGCCATCACGAAGAACGTCGCCGCGTCGATCGAGTACATCAGGAAGTACCGGCCGACCGGGCTGAGGAACGCCAGCGCGGCGAACACCCCGCCGAGGATCACGCCGATCCCCATCGCGACGTTCAGCACGCCGTAGTCCGCCGAGTACGCGGTTTCGCGCTGGTCGGTGCTCGTGGTCGCGCCGTACGCCGCGCGCACGGCGGTGCCGACGCCGCTGATGCCGAAGCCGAACACCACCGCGGCGGCGACGGCGATCCAGGCCTGCCCGGCGAAGGCGAACAGGAGCGTGCCGACGCCGGCGTTGACGTTGGCCAGCGGCACGACGACGTTGTAGGGCAGCCGGTCCAGCAGCGCGCCGTAGGCCAGGCCGCCGAACACCGCGGCGAACGCCTGGATGGCGAGCGTCGCGGCGGGTACCCAGGTGGGCAGGTGCCGGACCTCGGTGAGGTAGATCCAGAGGAACGGCATCACCATGCCCGCGCCGAGCGCGCTGATCCCGTTGGTGGCGATCAGCCAGCGCGCGGCCCGCGGCAACGCGGCGATCCGGCTCAGCCCCTTCATGCCGCGTTCGCCTCCAGCCGGGCGGCCAGCGCGGCGACCAGCGTCGACACGGTCTGGTGGTCGAAGAGCATCCGGACGGGCAGCCGGGTGCCGACCTCACGGCCGAGCGCCGCCATGACCCGCGTCGCGCCCAGCGAGTTGCCGCCGACCGAGAAGTAGAAGTCGTCGTCGGTGAACCGGTCGTGGCCCAGCACGCGGACCCAGGTCTGGCGGACCAGGTCGGTGAGGTCGGGCTGCGGGTGCGGTGTGGTCACGGCTGGGCTTCCTTCTCTTCGGGCTCTTCGGGCTCTTCGGACTTCTCGGCGAGGTGGGCAGCGAGACGGCGCGGAGTGGGGTGGCCGTAGAGGTCACGGATGCCGATCTGCAGACCGGCTTCCCGCAGCGCGGCCAGGGTTTTCGCGGCGAGCAGGGAGTTGCCGCCGGAGTCGAAGAAGTGGTCGTCGGGGCCGATCGCGGCCCCGAGCACCGCCCGCCACGCGCGCAGCACGACGTCTCCGTCTCCGGCTTCGGCCGGCGCCGCGGCCGGGGTGCCGCCGAGGACGGGGGCGGGCAGCGCCGCTTCGTCGAGCTTTCCGTTGACCGTCAAGGGAAGGGCGGGCACGGCGGTGAACGTCGAGGGGACCATGTACTCGGGCAGCAGGGCGGCCGCCCGGCTCCGCAGACCGGCCGGGGTCCCGCCGGTGAGGACGACGTAGGCGTCGAGGCGGGCTTCGGCCGTGCCCGGGGCGGCGAGCACGACCGCGGCCGCGACGACGCCGGCCTCGGCCAGCAGGACCTTGCGGATCTCGTCCAGCTCGATCCGGTAGCCGCGCAGCTTGACCTGGCTGTCGAGGCGGCCGAGGTGCTCCAGGCGGCCGTCCGGCAGCAGGCGGCCGAGGTCACCGCTGAGGTAACGCCGACGTCCGCCGCCGGTGACGAACCGTTCGGCCGTCAGGTCGTCCCGGCCCAGGTAGCCGTGGGCCAGGCCGGCGCCGCCGACGGCGATCTCACCCGGCACACCTGGGGGCAACGGCCGGTGGCGCGCGTCGACGACCTCGATGTCCCAGCCGGGGATGGCGTGCCCGACCGAGCGCGACCCGGCCAGCGCGGCCGCGCGGGTGACGGTCTGCGCGGTGACGTGCACCGTGGTTTCGGTGATGCCGAACATGTTCACCAGCCGGCAGCGCGTCTCCGGGTACCGGTCGAACCACGGCAGCAGCGCGAAGGCGTCGAGGGGCTCGCCGCCGAAGACGACCAGCCGCAGCGGGAGGTCGTCGAAGTGCCGCAGCTGCGTCTCGGTCACCTGCGCGAAGCTCGACGGCGTCTGGTTGAGGACGGTGACGCGTTCGTCCCGCAGCAGCGCGGCGAACTCGTCCGGCGAGCGCCGCGTCCACTCGGGCACGACGACCAGCCGGCCGCCGGTCAGCAGGCAGCCCCAGATCTCCCAGACCGAGAAGTCGAACGCCACCGAGTGGAACCACGTCCAGACGTCCGTGGCGCCCAGCCCGAACCCGGGCGCGGTGCCCGTGACCAGGTCCACGACGTTGCGGTGCGGGACGACGACGCCCTTGGGCCGCCCGGTCGAGCCGGAGGTGTAGATGACGTAGGCCGGGTCGTCGGGACCGGCGAGGCCGGCCGGCAGTTCGCCGTCGGCGGGCAGGGCCGCCGCGGTCACCGCGGGCCGGCCGGGCAGGCGGGCGGCCGCGGCGTCGTCGGTGACGACCAGCGCGAGCCCGGCGTCGTCGGCGATGTAGGCCAGCCGGCCGTCGGGGTAGGCCGGGTCGAGCGGGACGTACACCGCGCCCGCCCGGAGCACGCCGAGCAGCAGCGCGACGAGGTCGGCGCCGCGCTCGTGCACGATCCCGACGCGGTCGCCGGGCCGGATCCCGCGGTCCCGCAGCCCGGCGGCGAACCGCCCGGCCCGCGCGGCCAGTTCCGCGTAGCCGAACCGGCCGTCCTCGCCGGACACTGCGGGCGCGTCACCGCGGCGCGCGACCTGCTCGGCGAAGACGTCCGTGATCGTGCGCGGGCTCCCGACGGTCACCGGCGGCGGCGTGGCGACGGCTTCGAAGGCGATGTCGGCGAGCGGCCGGTCCTGGTCGCCGCCTTGCAGCTCCGCGAGCACGGCGGTGAGCTGCCGCCCGAGCTGCGCGGCGGCCCACGGCGCGACGGCGTCCGCGGCGAACCAGGCTGTCGCGCGCCCGCCGGTGACCTCGACGGTCAGCGGGTACGGCGTGCCCGGCACCGAACGGATCCGGTGCGGCACCGGCGTTTCCTCGGCCACGACGCCGACAGCGGGTACGTCACGCGTGGACCCGGCCGGCGCGGTGGCCGCGTGCTTGCGGAACACCGCCACCGGCTGGTCCTCGTCGACCGTGATGAGCGTGGCGCCGCCGGGCACGCCGATGGCCAGCGTCGCGGCACGCGCGTAGCGGCTGAACACGAGGCCGAGCGCGGCGATCACGTCGGCAGCATCAGCCGGGCCCAAGTCCACAGTGGACGGCTTCGACGACCCGGCCAGGTGCGTCAGCGGATCCCGGACGGCCGCGACGTCCGGCAGTGCGCTCGCGAGCTGCGGTTCGACGGCGGGCGTGGTCACGACCAGCTCGCGCACGCCGTCCACATAGGACAGCACCACGAACCGGGGCCCGCCGGCGATCCCGCGGCGCAGCTCCCGCTCGCGCCACGAATCCGCGTCGGCCGAGGCCAGGGGGACGCGCTGGAACCACACGCTCGCGCCCGCTTCGGTGGCTTGGACGCGGACGGCTTCGTCGCCGAGCCCGGCCGGCAGCCGGTACAGACCGGCGGACGCGAGGATGTTCGACACAGCTCCTCCTTCAGCGGCTCGTGAAGCCGCCGTCGACGGTGACGACGCCGCCGGTGGCGTGCCGGGACTCGCCGGTGGCGAGCCACAGCACGGCCGCGGCGACGTCACCGGCCTCGACGAGCTCGTTGGTCGGCTGGTCGCGCACGAACGTCGTCTCGTGCTCGGCGACGTCCAGCCCGAGCGCGCGGGCGATCTCCGACAGCATCCGGCCTTCCAGGGCCGGGTCGTCGCGGACCGAGCCGGGGCACACGGCGTTGACGCGGACCTTGTGCGGGGCCAGGTCGAGCGCGGCGGCCCGGGTCAGCCCGAGCACGCCGTGCTTGGCCGAGACGTAACCGGCGAAGTTGCGGTACCCGACCAGCCCCGCGGTCGACGCGATGTTGACGATGCTCCCGGACCGCTGGGCGATCATCGCCGGCGCCACGGCTTTGATGGCCCGCCACGGCCCGCTGAGGTCGACGTCGACCATCAGGGCCCATTCGGCCTCGGTCATCTCGTGCACCGCCTTGCCCGAGGGCGCGGCGATGCCGGCGTTGTTGACCAGGACGTCGATGCGGCCGAAGCGGTCGACGGTCTTACGCGCCACGGCCTCCAGCGCGCCGAGGTCGCGGACGTCGGCGGCGGCGACGAGCGTCGCCGCCCCGTGCTCCGCGCACAACGCGGCGGTGTGGTCGAGCTGGCTCGCCGTGCCGGCCGGGTAGCCGAGGCCCTCGATCGGCGCGGCGACGTCGAGCAGCACGAGGTCCGCGCCCTCGGCGGCCAGCGCCGTCGCGCACGCCCGGCCGATCCCCCGCGCCGCGCCCGTGACGAGCGCGATCCGCTCCGCGAGCCGGCCGGTCACGACCGGGCCTGTTCGCCGACCAACGTCCGTTCCAGCAGCGTGACCAGCGGTGCCCAGTGCTCGATCAGGTACATGTGGCCGCCGGGGAACTCCCGCGTCGTGCAGCCCGCGGCCGTCACCTCGCGCCAGCGGGCGGCGGCCGCCGCGGACACCAGCTCGTCGGCGTCGCCGCGGACCGAGACGACCGGGAACGCGGCCGGGGCCTGCTCGGCGGGCCGGTAGGATTCGTCGACCGCGACGTCGCCGCGCAGCGCCGGCAGGAGCAGTTCCCGCAGGTCCGGGTCGTCCAGCGCGGGGTGCTTGTATCCGGCCAGCTCGGCGACGGCGACGACGAACTCGTCGTCGGGCAGCCCGCCGA
The DNA here is from genome assembly GCF_046548675.1 of Amycolatopsis sp. cmx-8-4. Classification (NCBI taxonomy): domain Bacteria; kingdom Bacillati; phylum Actinomycetota; class Actinomycetes; order Pseudonocardiales; family Pseudonocardiaceae; genus Amycolatopsis; species Amycolatopsis sp. cmx-8-4. The sequence goes on along the minus strand of NZ_JAEBDZ010000005.1, from coordinate 216,192 downwards.
TCGGCGAGGACCGCGGTACTCCCGGCCGCGGCGCGCCGCTGGCGAACAGCGTCAGGTCCACCGCCGGCCGCTCGCGTTCGACGAGCCGGGCGACCTCGTAGGCCACCAGGGCGCCGAAGGAGTGGCCGAAGACGCCGACGCGGCCGGCCGCGCCCACCTCGCGCAGCACGTCATCGGCGATCGCGTCGACCAGCTCGGTCATCGTGGTCGCCGGCTCTTCGGCGAAGCGCCGCTCCTTGCCGGGCAGCTCGACCGCGGCGAACCGGAGCGCGGGCGAGGCGTCCGGCCACGCCTGGAAGAAGCTCGGCCCCGCCCCCGCGGGCGGGAAGCACAGCACGGGCACCCGTTCCGTCATCGTCGTCCCCTCACTCGAACCGGTTGCCGGCGGTGACGAACGCGTCCGCGGCGACGAAGGCGGCGTGCAGCTCGGCTCCCGTCACGCCCTCGACCCAGACGTTCTGCAGCCGCCCGTTGGTGCCGGTGCGGTAGTCGGGCGTCTCGCCGACCGCGCTGCGGACGTCGACCCGCCACACGCCGGGCTCGCGGACGAGCTCGCCGGGGTCCGCCAGCGCGGTGATCCGCCCGCCGCCCAGCGGGACGTGGGTGAACACGCAGGCCGCGTAACCGGTCGGGACGACCGGACGGCGTTCGGCCTTGCCGACGGCCGCTTCCAGCGCAAGCCGCACCGGGTTCAGGTCGCTGACGTGCGGGACGATCGACGAGAGGAACCCGCCGAGCCGGCCGTTGACCTCGATCAGCCGCGGGCCGGTGGCGGTGAGCTTGAACTCCAGGTGCGTGATCCCGGTCGTGACGCCGAGCGTGGTCAGGATCGCCGCGGCGCGTTCGGACGCCAGCTGCTGCACGTCCCACGGCAGCAGCGACGGCCCGGTCATCCCGGTCTCGCGCAGCGGCGGGATCAGCGGGAACCGGTCGGACAGCCAGAACGGCCAGTGATCCCCTTCGCCCAGCGACAGCACCTCCACCGAGAAGTGGTCGCTGAGCCAGTCGCCCTCCGGGTGCGGGACGCCGATCAGCCGCTCCTCGAGCAGCCACGTCCGCGCGCCCGCGGACCCGTGGCCCAGGTTGAAGTTCGCCCGGACCGACGGCGCGGTGCCGGTCGCCTCGAGCAGCGCCGCCCGCAGGCCGGCCTCGTGGTCGACGGTGTAGACGTTGAGGCTTCCGTTACCCCGCACGGGTTTCAGCACGGCGGGGAACCCGACGGCCTCGATCGCGGCGGCCAGCGACTCCTCGTCGGTGAAGGCCGCGGCGCGCACGCCGAGGTCGGTGCCGGCGAGCCGCGCGCGCTGGACGTCCTTGTGCGTCACGGCTTCGGCGGTCGCTTCGTCGTGGTAGGGCAGGCCCAGCCGGGCCGCGACCGCGGCGACGAGCGGGATCCACTCGTCCTCCAGCGTCACCACGCCGTCGACGTCGAGGGCGGCCAGCCGCGCGGCGACGGTGGCGGCGTCCTGGCCGGCGGCGTCGACGACCTCGGCCAGGTCGGCGATCCCCTCCCGCTCGTCGGCGGACCACGGCTGCGGGCCCGCGTTGACGACGACCAGCTCGCACCAGTCCGCCGCCGCGTCGAGCAGGTCGGGCAGCCCGGACGCGTCGGCCGATTCGAACACCGCCACCTTGGTCATGACCCGGGCTCCCGCCGCTTCGCGTAGTTGCGGGTTTCGCCGTCGGAACCGAGGAAAGCGAACCCGGTCTTCTCCAGCACCCGCCGCGACGGCAGGTGGTCTTCGTCGGTCTCGGCGAGCACGGCGGTGACGCCGGGCTGCTCGAGAGTCCAGGTCAGCAGCGCTTCGACGGCCTCGGTAGCCAGCCCGCGACCCCGGAACGCCTCGATCAGGCCGTAGCCGATCTCGGCCTCCCCCGCCGCGTCGGGCGCGGAGTGGAAGCCGATGTCGCCGATCGCCAGCCCGGACTCGCGGTCGACGACCTGGTACAGGCCGAACCCCGGCCGGTAGGCGTCGGCGGTGACCATCCGCAGCACGAGCTTCGCGCCGCCGAGCGTCCCGTCGAACGGGTAGCCCGGCGCCCAGGCCCACTTCCCCGCGCCGGACTCGCCGGCGAGGATCGCGCGGACCTCGTCGAACGGGACCTCGCGCAGCGTGGTCCGCGCCGTCGCCAGGACCGTGAGCGGGGCCGGGGTCTTCGTATCCTGCGTCATGCCGCCTCTTCTTCAGGGGCCACCGCGCTCGCCGCGCGGTAGACCGCGGTGTTCTGCAACCACAGCTTCGGGAACAGCGGGCGCACGGCCAGCCGCTCCAGGTCGGAGATGGAGCGGCCGCGCATGCTCCGCGGCCGGTCGTCGGCGTCGTCGTCCTCGTCGGCGGCGCGGGGCTGGCCCCCGAGCATCTGCCACACGAGGTTGATGTGGACCTGCTTCCACTCGAGGACCTGCGTGTCGAACCGCTGGAGGCCGGTCATCACCTCGGCGAGCTGCATCGTGGCCGGCGCCGCCGACGTGTCCGGGCCGGTCGCCTCGACCAGGTCGGCCATCGTGACGCCGGCGGCGGTGACGGTGGCCTCGAACTCCGCCCAGACGGCGTGCGCGGCGCGGCGGATGTTGCGCGAACCCGGCGACGCGAGCCCCGAGGCCGCCCCGGCCAGGTCCTTGCGCATCTGCAGGAACGACACCTGCGCGAGGGAGTTCGTCATGACGCGCAGGCATTCGACGGTCAGCCCGGCGGTGTCGGCGCAGCGGACGAGGTGCCGGGTCGCCGTGATCGGGTCGCCCTTCGCCAGCGCCGCGGTCAGGTCGCACAGGCTGTGGTGCACCGCGACCCAGCAGTACTCGGTCAGCAGGTGCACGATCTGGAAGAAGCGGTGGTCGGAGTGCAGGAGCTCGTCCTCGGGAATCAGCGCCGAGAGCGCGGCGGTCAGCCTGAGCTCGCTCTCGTAACCGCTACCCCTGTCGAATTCGTACCGCAGCCGCGGATTCGATTGGGACGGATTGAGCGTCCGGACCTCACGGTCGCCCTCTTCGCCTTCCCTCCGCACCACGAAACGACCTCCAAAGTGTCAATACAACGGGGCTAGTGGCCCCTGTTGCACCACAGTGGCAGTCACCGAGCAACTACAGCAACAAAAATGAAAGGTGACTCAAATCACAGCATTTTGGAATATCTTCTATGTCGCGCCGAGCACCCTTGCGAGAATACGCATAAATGGAGAAGGGCGGTTCCGGCCGAGTCGCTAACGTCGAATCCGGCAGCGGTCCGGGGGCTCTCGGAACCGACGTGCGGTGCGTAGTGGGGGCGAGAGAGTGCCGGAGACGAACGAGGCCACGTACATCGCCGTGGTGAACGGCGAAGAGCAGTACTCGGTGTGGCCCGCCGGGCTCGCACTCCCCGGCGGCTGGACGGCTGCCGGGTTCGCCGGCACCGAGGAAGCCTGCCTCGACCACGTCGCTGAAATGTGGCGCGACATCACGCCGCGCTCGGTCCGCCGGTCCGCATGAGCCGCCACGCGGTCCTCGGGGCGGGCGGGGTCGGGCTCGCGCTCGCCGCCGCCCTCGCCCGCGGCGGCGAAGACGTCACACTCCTGCTGCGGCCCGCTTCCCTCGCGCGCTACGGCGGCCGTGTCACGGTGCGGCAGGGCCTCCGCGAGGGGTTCACCGTCGCGGTCCCGGCCGCCGCGCGCCTGACCGGGCCCACCGACGTGCTGTGGGTCTGCGTCAAGCACCCCGACCTGCCCGGCGCGTTGTCCACGGTGGCCGCCGTGGACCCTGCTGTCGGCGTCGTCGTCCCGCTGCTCAACGGCACCGGGCACCTGCCGCCCCTGCGGGAACGCTTCGGCGACCGGGTGGTCGCGGGTTCGATCCGGATCGAGGCCACCCGCACCGCCGTCGGCGAGGTCCGCCAGGAGTCCCTCTTCACCGAGATCGAGCTGGCCGGGCCGCCAGAGGTCGTCGCCGAAGCGCTGACCGCGGCCGGGATCGGCTGCACGGACGGCGGTTCCGAGGCCGACGTCCTCTGGCGCAAGCTCGCCCTGCTCGCACCGCTCGCGCTCGCCACGACGTGCGCCGGCGGGCCCCTCGACGCGGTCCGCGCCGACGAGGACCTGACCCGGCTGATGCTCGCCTGCGCCGACGAAGCGTGCGCGGCGGGCCGGGCCGAAGGCGCCCGGCTCGACCGCGGCCGCGTCCTGCGCGCGCTCACCCGCGCCCCCGGCCGGACCCGCACGTCGCTGCAGCGCGACGTCGAACGCGGCGAGGCGGGCGAGCTCGACGCGATCGCCGGCCCGGTCCGCGAAGCCGGGGCCCGGCACGCCATCCCGACCCCGGCCACCGACGAGCTCGTGCACCGGGCCCGTCACGACGCGGGCACGCCGTTGCCCGCCGGAAACCGAGAGTGAGGACGCGATCATGTCCCCGGAAATCGCCCCGAAGAACACACTGGAAGACACGCTGCGCGAGATCCTGGTCGCCGACCTGTACGTCGACGTCCCGGCCGACGGCATCCACGCCGACGACAGCCTGCAGGAGACGCTCGGGCTCGACTCGCTCGGCTTCGTCGAGCTGCGCGCCCGGTGCGAGCAGCAGTTCGGCGTCCCCATCTCCGACACCGACTTCACGCCGGTGAACTTCCGGTCCATCAGCACGATCGCCGACTTCGTCGTGCGGCGCCGGGCGAGCAACTGACCAGGCTTTCCCGACCGTGAAAGGAACCCCGTGATCGAGACGCGCAGGCCCGCGACGGCCGAGCAGACCGAGGTGTGGCTCGCCATGCAGCGGGAACCGGAGTCCGCCCGGTTCACCATCCCGCTCGACCTGGAGTTCACCCCCGGCGTCGACGTCGCGGCACTGCGGAGCGCGCTCGGCGACGTCGTCGAGCGGCACCCGAACCTGCGCAGCGCGTTCCTGGCCGACAGCGGCGAACTGGTGCAGGTGGTGCACCACCGCCCGCCCGTCCCGTTCGTCGAGCACCGGCGGCCCGGCCGCTACGACCGGGCCGCGGCGCTGGAGTGGGCCGCCGCGATCGCCGCCCAGCCGTTCGACCTCGGTTCCGCGCCGCTCGTGCGGGGCACGCTCCTGCACGCCGACGACGGCGCGTTGTTCGTGCTGGCCGTGCACCACGTCGTGTCCGACGGCTGGTCGCAGGGCATCGTGGCGCGGGACCTGGTGCACGCCTACCGGGAGCGCGTCGCCGGCCGGCCGCCGTGGGACGCGCCGCTGCCGGTCACCGAGTCCACTGAGTCCACTATGGACGTTTCCGACAGCGAGCTGACCGCGTACTGGTCGGGCCTGCTGGCCGACCAGCCGCCGTCGCTCGCGCCGATCGCGGACCGCAACCGCCCCGGCTCGGTGCCGGGCCCGGCCGGCTTCCACGAGGTCCTGCTGGCCGAGGACGTCCTCGAGCGCGTCCGCGCGGTGGCCCGGGACCGGCTGGCCTCGCCCGCGTCGGTCGTGCTGAGCGCGTGGCTGACGCTGCTGCACGCGTGGAGCGCCACCGCGGACGGCACCACCGGCATGCTGTTCGCCGCCCGCACGCCCGAGGACGAGGAGCGCGTCGACCTGCTGGCCCGCGTGCTCCCGGTGCGCAGCGCGCTCGACTTCACCGAGCCCTTCGCCGCGCTGGTCGACCGCGTGCGCGACCAGATGCTCGACTCGCTCGAGCACTCGGCCGTCCCGTCGGCCCGGCTGCGCGACATCCGCCGCGACGGCGGCGCGTCCCTCATCGACAACAGCGTGTTCATGTACTTCCCGGAGCAGGAGCTGTCCTGGACCGCCGGGGACACGACGATCGAGGTCGTCGAGCACGAGACCACCGCGGGCAAGTACGACCTGTCGCTGGCGGCGCTGGAAGGCGAGGCGCACATCCGGCTGCGCGTCGACCACGACACGCTGGTCTACCGCGACAGCACCGCCGAAGTGCTGCTCGCCCAGCTCGTCAAGCTCCTCACCGACGCCGTCGCCGACCCCGCCGCGACCTGCGGCGCGCTCGTCGCCGCCTGCGACCCGTTCGTGCCCGCCCGTCCGGTGACCGAGACCGAGCCGGTCAACCGGGTGCTGCTGCACGACATGGTGCGCCGGCAGGCCGAGCTGCGCCCGGACGCCGTCGCCGTCCGCTACCACGACGAAGTCCTCACCTACGCCGAGCTCGTCGCGCGCGCCGGCGCCGTCGCGAACTGGCTGCGTGCCGAAGGACTCGGCGCCGAGTCGCTCGTGGCGCTGCTGCTGCCGCCCAGCCCGGCGTCGGTCGTGTTCTGGCTGGGCACGCTCATGGCGGGCGCGGCCTACCTGCCGCTCGACCCGGCCTACCCCGACGCCCAGCTGCAGATGGTGCTCGACGACGCCCGGCCGCGGCTGGTCGTCGGCGCGCCCGGGTTCGTCGAACGCGTGCGGCTGCCCAAGTGCCCGATCTACCTCGTCGACGAGGCCCTCGCGGAGGCCGCGCGCCACCCGGGCACCCCGCCCGAGGTGGCGATCGACCCGGCGACGGCGTTCAACGTGCTCTACACGTCCGGGTCCACGGGCCGGCCGAAGGGCGTCATCTGGCCGCACGCCGGGTTCGTCCGGCTGCTCGACCGCCCCGACTTCGTGCCGCTGCACCACACCGACGTCGTCTCCCAGCTCTCGCCGCTCAACTTCGACGGCGCGACCTACGAAGTCTGGGGCGCGCTCACCCACGGCGCCGAGCTGGTGATCTTCGACAAGGAGCTGACGCTGAGCCCGCCGGAGCTGCGCACGGCGTTCCGCGAGCGCGGGATCACCACCCTCATCGTGTCGTCGCCGCTGCTCAACCGGCTGGTCGAGGACGTGCCGGACCTGTTCACCGGCCTGCGCCGGGTGTACTTCGGCGGCGAGATCGTCTCGGTGCCGCACCTGGAGAAGGCGCTGCGCTGGAGCGCGCCGGGCACCATGCTGCACAGCTACGGGCCGACGGAGAACTCGTTCACCACGACCTGGACGCCGATCACGGAGATCGAAGAGAACACGCGGACGCTGTCGATCGGCCGGGTCGTCCCGGAGACCGACGGCTACGTCGTGTTCGACCACACCACGATGCGCCAGGCGCCCCGGGGTGTGCCGGGCGAGCTGCTGCTGGGCGGCACCGGCGTCACCCGCGGCTACCTCGGCAACCCGCGCGAGACGGCGCGTCGGTTCATCCCCGACCCCTATTCGGGCGTGCCCGGCGCGCGGCTGTACCGCACGGGCGACCGGGTGCGCTGGCTGCCGGACGGCCGGCTGGAGTTCATCGGCCGCAACGACAACCAGGTCAAGATCCGCAGCCAGCGCGTCGAGCTGGGCGAGGTCGAGTCGGCCCTCGCCGCGCACACCTCGGTCGAGGCCGCGTTCGTGACGGTGTGCCTGAACAGCCGCAAGGAGAAGGAGATCGCGGCGTACGTGGTCCTCGGCGCGGGCGGCACGGTCGAGGAGCTGCGGCGGCACGCGCGCGAGGTGCTGCCGGTGTTCGCGGTGCCGCGGTACCTGGTGCCCTTGGACCGGATGCCGTTGACGCCCAACGGAAAGATCGACCGGCGCCGGCTGCCCGAGGCTGTGGACGCTCCGGTGGCTACCGCTGCGCCTGTTCCGGCCGTGGTCGCTCCTGCTGCTCCTGCCGCTTCGGCCGAGTCCACTGTGGACCTGGTGCGGGCGGCGTGGGCGGAGCTGCTGGAACACGACACGTTCGCCATGGACGACAACTTCTTCGACGTCGGCGGCCATTCGCTGATCCTGGTGAAGCTGCAGGCGGGCCTGCGGTCCCGGTTCGCGACGGCCCCGTCGATCGGCGAGCTGCTGCGGCACACGACGGTGCGGGCGCAGGTGGCGCTGCTGGCCAACGTCACGCCGGTGGCCGCTTCCGCTGGGGCGCCGGCTGGTCCTGCGGTCGCTTCCGCTGGGACGCCGGTGGCCGCGTCTCTCGGCTCGAACGGCACTCAGCCGGACTCCGCGGCTGCCCTCGTCACCGCTCCCGCGGCCGGATCTCCGGCACCGGCAGCTCCGGCCGAGCCGGTGAGCGGCGGTAGCCAGGTCGTCGCGGTGTCGGCGGCGTCCGAGGCGGCGCTCGCCGCGGCGCGGCGGCGGCTGGCCGACCACCTCACCAGCTCCCCCGGCGTCGACCTCGCGCAGGTCGCGGCCACCCTGGAACGCGGCCGCGAGCGGTTCCCGCACCGGTTCGCCGTCGTGGCCGCCGATCCCGCCGGCGCGGCCGCCGCGCTGCGGGCCGGCGCGCTGAGCACCGGCCCGGTGGCCGCCGGCGTGGTGGACCGGACCCGTCCGGTGCGGCTGGTGTTCGCGTTCGGCGCCGGCGAGCGCTCCGCGGCGCTGGCCTTCGCCGCCCAGCACGCGCTCCTCACGCAGCTCACCGGCCGCGGCGCCGCACCCGACGTCGTCACCGGCTCGGGCGTGGGCCACCTGATCGCCGCCGTGGCCGCCGGTGTCCTGACGCACGCCGACGGCCTGCGCCTGGCCACCGCCCTCGACCACCCCGGCACGCTCACCGAGGCACTCGAAGCCGTCACGTTCACGCCCCCCGCGGTCGCCGTGGCCGCCCCGGACGGCGTCACCCCGGCCGGCCGGCCCCTCGACGTCCGGTTGTGGGCCAAGCACCTCACGTACCCGGCCGACGCGCCGGAGCTGCTGGCCACCGCGACGGGCGGGCGGCCGGCGGTGGTCGTCGACCTCGGCGCCGGCGGCGAGTTCCTGGCCGCGGCGTCGACCCGCCCGGAGCTGACGGCGGTCCCGGGCACCGGCCCGCAGGCCGTGGCGCAGCTGTGGTGCAGCGGCGTCGAGGTCGAGCTGACCGACCGCCGGATCAGGCGAGTCCGCCTGCCCGGCTACCCGTTCGCGCGCCCCGGCACCACGGATCCCGCGGCGGCCGCGTCCCCGGAGCGCATCCGCGCCACCCTGGCCGCGGCCTGGCAGAGTCTCGCCGGCGAGCGGGACACGTTCCCGGCGGACCGCGTGCCGCAGCTGCACCACCGCCTGCGGCTGGCCTTCGACCGGGTCCCGGACACGGCGACCCTGTCGACGACCGCGGGCTTCGACGGTCTCGCGAACCTGCTCACGGAAACCGTGACGGCGCTGACCCCGACGGTGCTGCCCCTCGACTGAGCCCGCGGTGTTCCCGGTCCAGGGCTCGCCGTTCCGCGGAATCGGCCGGCTGGGGGCATGACCACGAGGTGTCGACGGAGGATTCGGGACGCTGAGCGGCCAGGATCCTCCATCGTCGAACGCTGAGGTGCCCCCGAAGGCGACCCCGGTCTCGCCGGAGCTTCAGCGGGCAGGAAGGTGCTCCCGCCTACGAACCCTCCGCACCGGGCAGGGCGAAGAGCGTCCGCTGGTCCGGGTCCTCCGGCTCCCCGCCCAGGCGGAGGCACTTGCGGCAGCTGACCCCCAGGTGGGTCGGCGTGACCTCGCCGCCCGCGCCCAGGCCCGACCAGCCCTGGTGGCACGCCGGCGCCGGCAGGGTCAGGCTGTTCAGCCACGGCACCCAGCTGACCCGGTGGGCGACACCGGACCGGCCGATGTGCAGCCGCATGCCGGTGAACTGGCGGTGCTGCTCGGCCGCGAAGCGCGCCGGATCGATGGGCGGGACCGGGAACAGGGGAATCGGCTCGCTCATCCCCCCAGTATGCCGCCCGGCCGGACGCCATCCTGGATGGCGGCCGCTGCCGCGCTAACGCGGTTCGACCACGCTCCGCACCGCTTCCAGCAACGCCGCCCGGTGCTCCTCGAGCCGATCCGGCTTCGCCGCCGCGGTCAGCGCGGGTGGTGCGCTCAGCCAGCTCTCCGTCATGCGCAGGACGATCGCGAACAGGTCCACCGCCGGGAGGTCCGCGCGGACCCGGCCGTCTTTCTGCGCCGCCGCCACCGCGTCGACGCGGGCGCGGAAGCGGTCGACCTCCGCGGGCGTCGGCTCGATCTGCTCCAGCGTGCGCCACGTGCTGATCCGCCGGGACGCCGCGTTCGCCAGCATGTGGTCGAACCTCGCGGCCGCGAAGGCACGCAGGTCGCCGTCGGTCATCGGGGCCGCCTCGAAGACCGCCCGGGCCTCCTCCTCCACCACCGCGTCGAACAGCTGGTTCTTGTCGCCGAAGTACACGTAGATGAGCCGCTTGTTGGCGCCCGCGCGCTCGGCGATGCGGTCGATCCGGCCACCGGCCGGCCCGTGCTCGGCGAACTCCGCCGTCGCCGCCGCGAGCAGCAGGGCCTTCGTGGCCGCGGCGTCGCGAGGACGGACGGTGGTCACCACGCCACCGGGCCCGCGGCGTCGAAGAACCCGCCCGTCGGACCGTCCGGGCCGGCCTGGGCCAGCCGGACGGCGGCTGCGGCGCCCTGCTCGACGGTCTGCGTGCCGCTGTTGTGGTTGAGGTCGGTCTTCGTGTAGCCGGGGTCCACGGCGTTGACCCGGAAGCCGGGGAGCGCCTTGGCGTACTGCACGGTGACCATGTTCAGCGCGGCCTTGGACGCCGGGTACGAGATCCCCGGGTAGAAGGCCGTGAACGAGTCCGGGTTCGCCAGGTCCGCGGTCCGCGCCAGGCCGCTGCTCACGTTGACCACCGCCGGCGCCGCCGACCGCCGCAGCAGCGGCAGGAACGCGCGGGTGACCCGGACGACCCCGAACACGTTGGTGTCGAACAGATCCCGCACCTGGTCGGCGGTCACGTCGGCGGCGCCGATCACGCCGCCGTCGGCCTGCCGGCCCTCGACGCCGGCGTTGTTCACGAGGACGTCCAGCCCGCCGTCGGCCTCGATGGTCTTGACCGCCGTCGCCACGGACGCGTCGTCGGTGACGTCCAGCTGCACGAACCGCGCGCCCAGCCGGTTGGCCGCCGTCTGCCCGCGCTCGGCGTCCCGCGCGCCGACGTACACGGTGTGCCCGGCGGCGACGAGCTGACGTGCCGTCTCGTAGCCGATGCCCTTGTTCGCTCCGGTGACCAGTGTCGTTGTCATGCTTGTTGCTCCCGTCCGGTATCTAACTGGATAGTTACAAGGTAGGCTCGCCCGGCGCCGCAAGTCAACAACCAGTTACCTCGCTCACCACGCGGTCACCCCGACGCGGGCGAACCCGGATTTCCCCAGTCTTCCGCGGAAAAGCTTGACAAAGCGCCATTCGCCGCATTCGAAATGCGTTTCACCTTTTCGCAATGGTGTGCACCCCGCACATTTCCCACCTGCCGAAACGCTGTGAGATACCTTACGGAAACATCGCCGAAACATCCTTCCCCGCTTATCGTTTCCCCATCCCGCAAAGAACGCCGAAGAAAGAACCAAAATGATGAGCACGCGGCAATCCGCACTGACCGTCCACGCTGTACACCTCGACGTGAAAGTGGCCTCACGCTGGGAAGCCGTGGCTCACCTGGGCGCCGAGCTCGAACGGACCGGCGCCGCCCACACCGGATACGCCGGCTCCCTCGTCGCGCGCGAACGCCGCTTTTCCACCTATCTCGGACACGGGATCGCCGTGCCTCACGCACTGCACACACACGACTACCTGCTCACCGGCGAAGGAATGGTGTTCGCCCGCTTCACCGCGCCCATTCCTTGGGACGACGAAGAGGTTTCGATCGCCGTCGCCGTCGCCGCTCCGGCGAGCGCCCAAGTGGAAATCCTCTGCCGGCTGACGGCCACGTTCCTCAACCCCGGGCACCTCGACACGCTCGCCACGTCGGCCGACCCCACCGCGATCGCGCGGATCCTGCAGCACACCTGATCCCGGCTTCGGGCGTGCGCGGGCCCCGGCGTCTGGCACGATCAGGCCGTGGCCCGGACCCGGCGGAAACGCGCGCTCGCGATGGCGACCGCCCTGCTCACGTTCGCCGCGCTGCTGACGGGGTGCTCCCCCGGCTTCGCCGGCCTCCGGCTGCGGATCGCCGCCGGCAACCCGGGCGGCGTCTACGACACGCTCGCGCAGACCCTCGCCACCGCCTGGCAGTCCGGCCTGGACATCGAGCGGCCGCAGGTGCTGCAGACCCAGGGCTCCCCCGACAACGTCACCAAGGTCCTGTCGGGCGCCGCCGACGTCGGGTTCGTCGCCGCCGACGTCGCGGCCGACACCTTCAAGAAGAACCCGGGGCTGCGGACGCTCGCCCGGATCCACGACGACTACCTGCACATCGTCGTGCGCACCGACTCCGCCATCCACTCCGTCACCGACCTGCGTGGCAAGCGGATCGCGATCGGCTTGCCCGCGTCCGGCGTCGAGTACATCGCCAGCCGGCTGCTGCAGGCCGCCGAGCTGACCGGCTCGGTCAGCACAACGACCACACGCGGGCTGGAAGACTCGGTGAAGGCGCTGCTGAACGGCGACGTCGACGCCTTCTTCTGGTCCGGCGGGCTGCCGACGCCGTTGATCGCCGGCCAGAACGACACGAAGTCCCTGCGCCTGCTCGACATCGCCGACCAGATGCCGCGGATGCAGACCCTGAACCAGGTGTACGGGACCGCGTCCATCCCGGCGAGCATGTACAACCAGGACGGCCCGGTCACGACGCTGCTGGTGCCGAACTTCCTCGTGGTGCCGGCCGCGATGTCCGACGACGTCGCCGAGGCACTGGTCCGCGGCCTGTTCGACGCCCGCGCGGAGCTCGCGCGGGCCAACCCGGCGGCGCTCTCGATCGACGTCCACCCGGGCATCGAGACGCAGCCGATCCCGCTGCACCCCGGCGCGCTCCGGTACTACCGCGCGCAGAAGGACTGACGCGCTCAGACGGCCGGGAACGTCATGATGATCCGCAGACCGCCGCCCTCGGGCAGGTCGAGGGCCAGCTTGCCGTAGGAGTGCGCGACGATCTCGCTGACGATCGCCAGGCCGAGTCCCGAACCCGGCACGTTCTGGTGCGCGCTGCTGCGCCAGAACCGGTCGAGCGCCCGGTCGAGCTCGTCGGGCCGCAGGCCGGGGCCGTGGTCGCGGACCACCAGCCGGACCTCGTCACCCTCGCGGGTGACGCCGATCCGGATCTCGGTGCCGGCGGCGGTGAACTTCAGTGCGTTGTCCAGCAGCGCGTCCAGGATCGTCTCGGCGCCGCGCGGGGGCATCCGCACCCGGACGCCGTCGCCGTAGACCTCCACCACCAGCCGCACGTCGCGCGCTTCGCCGACCACCGACCAGTCCGCGACGCGCTCGGCGACGGCCTCGCCGAGGTCGAGCGGGTCCAGCTCGCCGCCGGAGGCCTCGGCGCGGGCCATCGACAGCAGGCCGTCGAGGATCTGGTGCAGCCGGCCGGCGTCGATCCGGGCGGCTTCGAGGTCCGCGGCCGCGGCCTCGTCGTCGACGTGGCCTTCGAGGTTCCCGAGCCGGATCTTGAGCGCGGTGAGCGGGTTGCGCAGCTGGTGCGACGCGTCGGCGACGAACACCCGCTGCGCCTCCAGCGCGCCGGACACGCTCTCGGCCATCCGGTCGAAGGAGCGCCCGAGCTGCCGCAGCTCCGGCGGCCCGCCGCCCTCCCCCACCGGCTCGGCCGCCCGCCCGCCGACCACGGACGCGACCAGCGCGCCGGTCGCGTCGTCGAGCCGCTTCACCGGGCGCAGGATCCACCGGACCACCGGGATCGCCACCGCCAGGGCCAGCACGAACGCGAGCACCCCGCCCGCGGCCAGCAGCAGGAACCACCACAGCACGTCGGTGCGGGAGACCGTGGTGTCCGAGACCGTCACCACCGCGCCCCGCACCTCGCCGTCGGCCAGCACGGGTTCGGCCAGCACCAGCGGGTCGGTGTTCCACGGCAGCAGCATCCCGCCGGGCTGCGACCGGCGGCCGGCGAGCGCCTCGTGGACCGGGCCGGTGATCCGCGCGGCCTTGAGGTCGATCCGGGCGGCGCCGGAGCCGAGCGAGGAGCCGACCACGGTGCCGTCCTGGTTGACCACGACCACCTGCACGCCGTACACCTCGGTGTAGCGGCGCAGGTCGGGGTCGATCAGCTGGGGCTTGTTGTCCAGCAGCGGGCGTTGCGCGAGCGAGGCGAACCGCGCGGTGTCGGTCAGCCGGTCGAGGAACAGGTCCTGCTGGGCGCCCGCGGCGATCGTCGCGGCGAGCGGGATGCCGAGGCCGAACACGAGCAACGCCACCAGCGTCAGCACGATGCCCTGCAGCCGGACGCGCACCCGTCAGCTCCGGGCGGCCTGGCCGCCGAGGCGGTAGCCGACCCCGCGCACCGTCTCGATCAGCGCCGGGCGGCCGAGCTTGGTCCGCAGCGTCGCGACGTGGACGTCGAGCGACCGGCTCTCCGCCGGCCCGCGGTGCCCCCACACCTCGGTGAGCACGTGCTCGCGCGAGCAGACGTTGCCGCGCGCGCCCGCCACCAGGGCGAGCACCTGGAACTCCTTGCGGGACAACGCGATCGCCTGCCCGCCGACCAGCACCTCGTGCCGGGACAGGTCGACGCTGACGTCCCCGGCCCGGATCACCACCGGCTCGGCGGACCCGCCGTGCTCGCCGCGGCGGCGGCGCACCGCCTCGACCCGGGCCATCAGCTCTTCGACGTCGTAGGGCTTGACGAGGTAGTCGTCGGCGCCCGCGCGCAGGCCCTGGATCCGGTCGTCGACCTCGCCGCGGGCCGAGACCACGATGATCGCGACGTCGCTGACCGCGCGGATCTGGCGGCACAGCGTCACGCCGTCGATGTCCGGCAGGCCGAGGTCGAGCAGGATGACGTCGACCTCGTGCACCCGCTCCAGCACCCCCGCGCCGGACGCGAGCCGGGCGATCGCCAGGCCGCGCCGGGTCAGCGCCGGGATGAGCGCACCCGCGACCCGGTCGTCGTCCTCCACCAGCAGCACCCGCACCCGTCCACCCTCCGCGTGACCTGCTTCACCCCAGCCGGTAGCGAAGAACTCTAGGACGTCGCCGCGGCGACCGCACCGGACACCCGGATGGTGACTCTCCGTGAGTTGGACTCGACGGAAGTCACGAAGGCATCAATACTCGCCAAAAGGACATCGATACCCACTTGAAACCCTAAGTATTGGTCAAGCGGCCTTGCCAACCCGGAGGGCGGCGGTAGGTTTCCGCCATCGCGTGGTGACCCACACCCACTTGCCGGTACGAAACAGCTCTGGAGGCCAGATGACCGCGGAGGTGGCGGCGCCGATGATCAAGGCGTCCGCCGTGAACAAGTACTTCGGCGACCTGCACGTGCTCAGGGAGATCACGCTCGAGGTGCCTCGCGGCCAGGTCGTGGTGGTGCTGGGCCCCTCGGGGTCCGGCAAGTCGACGCTCTGCCGGGCCATCAACCGGCTCGAGCCCATCAACTCGGGCGAGATCGCCGTCGACGGCACGCCGCTGCCGGCGGAGGGCAAGGCGCTGGCCGCCCTGCGCGCCGACGTCGGCATGGTGTTCCAGTCGTTCAACCTGTTCGCGCACAAGACCATCGTCGAGAACGTGATGCTGGCGCCGACGAAGGTCCGCAAGGCCTCGAAGGACGAAGCCCGCAAGACGGCGATGGAGCTGCTGGAGCGCGTCGGGATCGCCAACCAGGCGGACAAGTACCCGGCGCAGCTCTCGGGCGGCCAGCAGCAGCGCGTCGCCATCGCGCGGGCGCTGGCGATGCGGCCGAAGGTCATGCTGTTCGACGAGCCGACCTCGGCCCTGGACCCGGAGATGGTCCAGGAGGTCCTGGACGTCATGACGGGCCTGGCCAAGGACGGCATGACCATGCTGGTCGTCACCCACGAGATGGGCTTCGCCCGCCGGGCAGCCGATCGGGTGATCTTCATGGCCGACGGCGAAATCGTCGAGGACACGACGCCGGAGGAGTTCTTCACCGCGCCGAAGAGCGAGCGCGCGAAGGACTTCCTCGGCAAGATCCTGACCCACTGACAAACACCACTGAGCACTTTTCCTCCGGCCATCGCCGGACGAGATTCGGAAGGAAACCTGAGAGACGATGCGGTTGAGTCGAGTTCTGCAGACGGGTGCGGTCGTCATGGCCGCCGGTCTGGCCCTGACGGCCTGCGGCGGCGGGTCCGGCAGCAGCGGCGCGAGCGGCGACAAGAACCTGGTCCAGCGGGCCAAGGACAACAAGAAGCTGACCATCGGCATCAAGTTCGACCAGCCGGGCCTCGGCCTGAAGAAGCCGGACGGCTCCTACGCCGGCTTCGACGTCGACGTCGCGAAGTACATCGCGAAGCAGCTCGGCGTGGAAGAGTCGGGGATCACCTGGAAGGAAGCGCAGTCCGCGCAGCGCGAGGACCTGATCAAGAAGGGTGAGGTCGACTTCATCGTCGCCACCTACTCGATCACCGACAAGCGCAAGAACGACGTCTCCTTCGGCGGCCCGTACTTCATCGCGCACCAGGACCTGCTGGTGCGGTCGGACAACACCGACATCACCGGCCCCGAGTCGCTGACCGGCAACAAGAAGCTCTGCTCGGTCAAGGGCTCGACCCCGGCCCAGAACGTGAAGACGAAGTACGCCAAGGAGGTGCAGCTGCAGGAGGTGGGCAAGTACACCGACTGCGTGACCTCGCTCCTGAACGGCAGCGTCGACGCGATGACCACCGACGACGTCATCCTCGCCGGATACGCCGCGCAGCAGCCCGGCAAGCTGAAGCTGGTCGGCAAGGGCTTCACCGACGAGAACTACGGCGTCGGCCTGAAGAAGGACGACGCCGACGGCAAGGCCGCCGTCAACAAGGCGATCCAGGCCATGGAGCAGGACGGGTCCTGGGAGAAGTCCCTGGAGACCAACGTCGGCCCGTCGGGCTACAAGATCCCGGCCGTGCCGACGATCGCGCCCTGACCCTCATCCGAAGTTGAACGGTGCGCCGCGAGCCGCGGCGCACCGTTCCCGTTCCGAGGCCAGGTTGGACAACAGTGTTCGATTTCCTCAACAATCCTGACTACGACCTCGTCGACGCGTTCTGGACGACGATCCAGCTGACGTTCTTCTCGGCGATCGGCGCGCTGATCTGGGGCACGATCCTGGTGGGCATGCGGGTCAGCCCGGTGCCGATCATGCGCGGGTTCGCCACGGTGTACGTCAACATCTTCCGGAACACCCCGCTGACGGTGATCATCATCTTCACCTCGCTGGGTCTTTCGTCCACCCTCGGCATCAACCTGGCTGCGTCCGACTCGCCCACCTCGCTGGCCGACAACGCGTTCCGGCTGGCCGTGCTGGGCTTCATCGTCTACACCGCGACCTTCGTGTGCGAATCGCTGCGCTCGGGCATCAACACCGTCCCGGTCGGCCAGGCCGAGGCCGCGCGGGCCCTCGGCCTCAACTTCGTGCAGGTGCTGGGCCTGATCGTGCTGCCCCAGGCGTTCCGCGCGGTCATCGCGCCGCTGGCGAACGTCCTGATCGCGCTGCTGAAGAACACCACGGTCGCCTCGGTGATCGGCGTCGCGGAGGCGTCGCTGCTGATGTCGACGATGGTGGAGAACGAGTCCGACTCCCTGTTCTACGTCTTCATCCTGTTCGCACTGGTGTTCGTCGCGCTGGTACTGCCACTCGGCCTGCTGCTCGGCTGGGTCGCCAAGAAAGCCGAGGTCAAGCGATGAGCACGCAGGCCGTTCTCTACGACGCCCCCGGCCCGAAGGCCCGCACCCGCAACTGGCTCTACTCGGTGCTGTTCGTGCTGGTCCTGCTGGCCGTGGCGTACTTCGTCTACGACCGCTTCGCCGAGAAGGGCCAGTGGGCGGGTGCCCTCTGGAAGCCGTTCGTCGAAGGGTCGACCTGGACCCAGTTCCTGTTGCCGGGCCTGGTGAAGACCCTCGAAGCGGCCGGGCTGTCGATCGTGATCGCGCTGCCGATCGGGGCCCTGCTGGGCATCGGCCGGCTGTCCGAGCACAAGTGGGTGCGGATCCCGGTCGGCGCCGTGGTCGAGTTCTTCCGGGCCATTCCGGTGCTGCTGCTGATGGTGTTCGGGGCGTCGCTGTACGCCTACTACACCGACATCAGCCCGGACACCCGCCCGCTGTTCGCCGCGGTCACCGGCCTGGTGCTCTACAACGGCTCGGTGATGGCGGAGGTGTTCCGGGCCGGGATCCTGTCGCTGCCGAAGGGGCAGACGGAGGCGTCGTCGGCGCTGGGCCTGCGCAAGACCCAGACGATGGTCAGCGTCCTGCTCCCCCAAGCCGTCACGCTGATGCTCCCGGCGCTGGTCAGCCAGCTGGTGGTCATCCTCAAGGACACGGCGCTGGCCGGCCAGCTGACGATCGGCTACGACGAGCTGATCCGCGGCTCGGGACCGATCACCGGCAACTTCAACAACACGATCCCGACGCTGATCGTCATCGCGCTCATCTTCATCGCGCTCAACCTGCTCCTCTCGTGGTTCGCCTCGTGGCTGGAGCGGAAGCTGTCGCGCCGGAAGAAGGCCCCGCGGGGCGCGAAGCCGATGGAGGGGCCGCCGTCCCTCGTGGCGGCGACCGACTTCAACACCGGCCGCTCGGTCTGACCTCGGATCACCGGAAGCGGGTGGGTGCGGAACTCCGCACCCACCCGCTTTTCGTTTCCCCCGATCGGCTGAGCCGGAGGGTTGTCGTACCCGGGGGTCTCCCCTAGCGTCGGGCGCATGGGTGTCGCACTGGTGACCGGAAGCTCCCGTGGCCTCGGCCGGGTGATCGCGCGGCGCCTGGCCCGCGACGGGTTCGCGGTGGCGGTGAACGCGCCGCACGACGACCCCGACCTCGAGACCGCCGCCGAGGAGGTCCTCGCCGCGGGCGGCAAGGCCGCCGCGTTCGCCGCGGACGTCACCGACCGGCGTCAGGTCGGCGAGCTGATCGACGCGGTGACGGCGCTGCTGGGCCCGATCGAGGTCCTGGTCCTCAACGCGACCGGCCCGCAGCCGGACGGCCTGGTGTCCGAAGTGGACTGGCCGGATCACCTGGCCGAGCTGGACTTCTTCGTGCGCTCGCCGGTGCTGCTCGGCCACGCGGTGCTGCCCGGGATGCGATCCCGGGGCCACGGCCGGATCGTGCACGTCGATTCGGAGCAGGCGGACCGGGCACCGGTCGGCCGCTCGGCGTACGCGACGGCGAAGGCGGCCCAGGTCGGCTTGGCCCGCGCGTGGGCCCGCGAACTGGCGCCGGACGGCATCACGGTCAACACGGTGGCGCCGGGCTTCGTCCCGGTGGAACGGCACGCGAACGTCCCGGAAGCCGAGCGCGAGGCCTACCGCGCCTCGGTGCCGGTGGGCCGCCTGGGCAAGCCGGAGGACGTGGCCGCGGCGGTGAGCTTCTTCGCGTCGAAGGACGCGGGCTTCATCACCGGCCAGCGCCTCCGGGTCGACGGCGGCCGCGCCCTCGGCTGACCCGCAGCGGCTTCGCGGCGCCCGCGAACGAGCGTGGACATTCGCTTTCGCCGCCCGGCAAGGCGGTTCATCACCGGTCGGCGGTGGTCCTGTTACGCGGCCGGTCGAGCTGCAGCGCCGCCAGCACGCCGACCACCAGCACCAGGGCCAGCGTCAGCGCCGCCCACATCGCGACGTGCAGCTGCAGCATCCCGCCCGCGAAGGCACCCGCCAGCATCGCCGCCACGGCGACCACCTTCCGCAGCGGATGCGCACCTTCGCCACCCGCGGCCTTGGAGTCCGCCGCGAAGCCCGTCAGCGTCATCGTCAGCACCGTGGTCGTCAGGTCGGGGGCGCCGATGCGGCGGACCGCCGCGTTCTGCAGGCCCATCGCCACGCCCAGCACCACGATCAGCAGCTCGCTGCCCAGCCGCGTGCCGCTGCCCAGGGTCGCCGACAGCACGACCGCCACCGCGACCAGCAGCGCCTGGGCCGCGGTCGCCTTCCGCAGCGCGCCGTGGTCCTCCTCGACGCGCGCCAGCCGGCCGCCGGCGAGGGCGCCCGCCAGGAACGCCGCGACCGCCGTCAGCGACGCCACCACCGACAACGTCGTCTCGCCCGCCGCCGCGAACCCGAGGAACACGACGTTGCCGGTCATGTTCGCCACGAACACGCGGCCCAGCCCGAGGAAGCTGACCGCGTCGACCACCCCGGTCACGACGGTCAGCGTCAGCAGCGGCACCGCCAGGTCGCGCGGTTTCGTCTCAGCCATCCGGGCAGTCAACCACCCGGCGCGTGAACGCGCGGTCGCCGAGCGCGTCGGTGCTGTCGACGAACTGGTCGATCGCCCCGGCGGGTGACGCCGTCCCGGCGTACAGCGCGGCGGCGAACCGCTCGGCGTGGATCACCCGGAACGGCCGGTCGTGGAACGCGCTCGCCCGCGGCTCCAGCGGTTCGGTGAGCCCGAGGGCGTTGTGCGCCCCGGCGACGGTCTCGCCGGCCGTCACGAGGTGCCGTTCCCGCTCCCGCCAGGTCGTCGCGGCGAGGGCCGCGGTCAACGACGGCGTGAGCGTCGCGGCGACCGGCAGCCGCGCGAAGGCGCTGCCGAGCCACTTGCTGTACGGCGGGTACCGGCGCGCCATCAGCAGGCACAGCCGCATCAGGTCCCGCACGAGCCGCGCCGCGACGACGGCCGAGCCCAGCTCGTCCCCGACCTCCCCGCACCGCCCGGCGAACGGCTCCTCCTGCTCGATCCGCCGCCACTGGCACGCGAGGACGTACCGCCAGACGTCGTCCGGGTACCAGGCGACGTTGCGCCGCAGCACTTCCAGCCCGAGGTCGTCGTGGAAGACCGCACCGCCGGTGAACTCCGCGAAGACCTGCGTCGGGGTGGCGAGCCAGTCGCGCCGCTCCGGCCGGCGCGGGTCGAAGCCGAGCACACCGCGCGGCCAGTCGTCGAGCGTCGCGACGATCAGCTTCGCCGGGTGACCGAGGAACGTCTCCGGCACCCGGACCTCGCGGACGCGCGGCAGGAACAGCTGGACGCGCGCGGTCCAGTCGTGGTCGGCCGAGCGTTCCGTGTCGAAGCCGAGAACTTCGGAACCGGGGCCGAGCAACGCGGCGCTGTGCGGCTCGCCGGCGAGCAGCGGGCGCACTACGCCGGCGTAGAAGCGGCGCGCGAGTTCGATTCCGGAAATGAACGTCATACGGCCATTCTGGCTTACTAACGTGCGAAGCGCGCTTCATTATGCGAAGCTGCTTCGCAGCGCTTCGCGGGCTGAACCCGTTGTCACACAGGCAGAACACCCCACATCCCTTCCGGTGAATCCTCGCGCGGCACGCGGCATTTTGTCGGTGGTTGCCTTTAGCGTGCGAGCATGACCGAAAAGAGCACGGTGCGCACACGGGAGATGGGCATCGAGTTGAAGACCCAGCGCGAAGCGAAGCAGATGTCGCTGCGCGAGCTGGCCCGGCGCGCGGACTGGTCTGCGTCGAAGGTGTCCGGCTGGGAGAACGGCCGCCGCATCTCCCCGATCGACGCGGCGATCTACCTGGCCAACTGCGGAACCAAGGCCCCGGAACGGAACAGGTTGCTGGAACTGACGAAACCCCCGAGCGACCTCTACTGGGTGCGGCCGTACTTCAGCGCGCTCGTCGATCCCGCGAAGTCCCTCATCGTCCAGGAGAACCTGGCGACCCGGGTGATCTCGAACAGCCCGACGGCCCTGCCCGGCATGCTCCAGACCGAGGACTACGTCCGCACCCTCTACGAGATGTCCGGCCGGTACACCACAGACCGGCTCCAGCTCCTGATCCAGGCGAGAATGGACCGGCAACGGCTGCTGCAGCGGACGAACCCGCCGGACTGCCTGTACTTCGTCTACGAACACACCCTGCGCTCGATCGTGCGCGATCCGGCGCTGATGCACGAACAGCTGCAGTCCCTCGTGCTCGCCACCAACCTGCCCCACTGCACCATCCGCGTCGTGCCCGCCTCGGCGCCGCCCTACCACCTGGTCGGCAGCCGGTTCACGATCATGGAGTTCGCCGAACACCCCGCCGTGGCCTACGAGGAAACCTTCGCCGCGGGGCTGTTCGTCGACGACCGGGTCGCGGTCGAGGCCTTCTACGTCCTGCGCACCCGCTTGGAGCAAGCAGCATTGTCCGAACGGGACTCGCGCGAGTTCCTGATCCGCCTGACCGAGGAGTTCGAACTCATGACGGACTGAACCCACCCCCGCCCACGCCCCCTCCCCATCATTCCCTTGTGCTGACGGCCTTTCCGTCGTGCCAGACCGCCCGGACCCGACCCGGCAGGTCGGTCACGTCGAGGTCCGTGCCGTCGAGCAGCACGAGGTCGGCCCGCAGACCCGGCTCGACGCGGCCGCGGTCGTCGTCGAGGCGCAACAGCCTCGCCGCTTCGCTGGTGGCCGCCTTCAGGGCCGCCGCGTCGCCGAGGACCGCGGCCAGCAACCGCAGCTCGGTCGTCAAGTCGACATGGGGGCGTGGGGCGAGGTCCGAGCCCGCGGCGATCCGGACACCCGCCTCGGCGGCGAGGCGCACCGACCGGCGGTGGTCCGCGGCGAACTCGCTGTCGCCGATCGGCACCAGCGTCGGCACGAACCAGGCGTTCCCCAGCGCCGCAACGGCTTCGTCGTCCAGGAAGGTGCCGTGCTCGACGCTCCGCACCCCCGCGCGGGCCGCCGAGACCACGGCGGCGGACGTGTGCGCGTGGGCCATGGCGTCCCGCCCGCACCGGCGGGCCTCGTCGACCAGCGCGACGAGCTCCTCGTCGGTCGGGCGGACGTCCACGCCCGCGCGGACCGCCCGCATCGCCCCGCTCGCCCCCACCTTGATCCAGTCCGCCCCGGCGCGCACCATCCGGCGGACCGCCGCACGCGCCGCGTCCGGCCCGTCGAACAGCGGGTCCGGCAGCGACGGGTCACCGAAGTGGTCGACGGCGCCGGCGGGCGGCTCCCAGCTGTCCCCGAGGCCGCCGGTCGGGCCGAGCTGGCGCAGGCTGACCAGCAGGTCCGGCCCGGTGATCCAGCCTTCGCGCAAGGCGTGCTTGAGGCCGGCGTCGGCACCCCAGGCGTCGCGGACGGTGGTGATCCCGCGCGCGAGCAGCTTCCGCAGCACGGGCACGGCTTCGAGCACCCGGGCGCTGCGGGGCAACGGCTCCGGCCGCGGGAACGCGACGTGCGCGTGGCAGTCGATGAGCCCGGGGATCAGCAGCCCGCCCGCGCAGTCGACGCGCCGGGCACCGTCGAGCCCGGGGCCGACCTCGGTGATCCGGTCGCCGTCGAGCCGGACGTCCGCGCGGGTCGTCTCGCCGGTTTCGGGGTCGAGCACCCGCGCGCCGGCGAGCAGCGTCATGCCAGTTCCTTGCGGTAGATGAGAAAGTCGCACGGCGTGGCCAGCGACGGCGCGAGGTGCGGGTAGTCCTCGGCGAGGTCGGCGCGGTGGGTCACGCGGTAACCGAGCCGGTCGTACCACTCGGCGAGGAACTGCTTCGACGGGTGCGTCCACTCGCGCGGCACGAGCAGTTCCAGCTGCATCTCCCGGCAGCCCGCGTCCCGGCTCGCCCGCTCCGCGAACCGCACCAGCTCCCGGCCGACGCCGGCGCCCCGCCGGGCCGGATCGGCGGCGAGCATCCCGAACTCGCCGGTGTGGTCGTCGAGCCGCCGGAGGCGCACCGCACCGGCGAGGTCGCCCTCGACCCGCGCGACGGCGATCTCCCCGCCGCGCACGAACCCGGCCACCTCGCCGGCGGACGTCCGGTCGGTGCTCCCCCGCCACAGCCCCTTCTCGGACTCGGCGTAGACCTGGTTGACCAGCGCGGTGATCCGGTCGATCAGCGGCAGGTCCGCCGCCGCGGACGGTGGCAGCAGTGCGATCTCCATGGCCTCAGCCTGTCACGCCGGCGCGACGATCTCCGCCGCGAACCCCGCCAGGCCCGGCTCCCGCCGCTCGCAGGCCCGCGCCAGCCGGGTGACGTCGGCGGCCCAGTCACCAGTGGCCCGGTCGGCCGAGCCGATCCGCGCGAACCCGCGGTCGAGCAGGCCCCGCGCGTCCTCGAACCGGCCGCGCGCGACGGCCTTCACCCCGCCGAGCGCGTTCGCGAGCGCGCTTTTCGGGCGAGTGCAAGAAGTCGAGCGAGAACCGCACCGAAGCCACCGGCTGTACCTCCGCCAGCACCGGCACCAGCCACTCGACGTCGATGTCGCTGTAGCCGTCCGCCGTCCCGTGGGCCAGCGACCCACGCAAAGACGCTCGCGAACCGGCTTCGGCCGCCGAAAAAGCGGCCGGCGCACGGTTCGCGAGCGTCGAACGAGAGAGCGTCACTTGTCCCGGCGGAAGAGCTTGTTGCCCAGCCAGACGATCGGGTCGTACTTGCGGTCCGCCACGCGCTCCTTCATCGGGATGAGCGCGTTGTCGGTGATGTGGATGCCCTCCGGGCAGACCTCGCTGCAGCACTTGGTGATGTTGCAGAGGCCGAGGCCGTGCTCCTCCTGGGCCGCGTCACGCCGGTCGGCGACGTCGAGCGGGTGCATCTCCAGCTCGGCGATCCGCATCAGGTACCGCGGCCCCGCGAAGGACTCCTTGTTCTCCTCGTGGTCGCGCACGACGTGGCAGGTGTTCTGGCACAGGAAGCACTCGATGCACTTGCGGAACTCCTGCGAGCGCTCGACGTCCACCTGCTGCATCCGGTAGTCACCGGGCTTGAGGTCGGCGGGCGGGGTGAACGACGGGATCTCCCGCGCCTTCGTGTAGTTGAACGACACGTCGGTGACCAGGTCGCGGATCACCGGGAACGTCCGCATCGGCGTCACCGTGACGACCTCGTCCTCGGTGAACGTCGACATCCGCGTCATGCACAGCAGCCGCGGCTTGCCGTTGATCTCCGCCGAGCACGAACCGCACTTGCCCGCCTTGCAGTTCCAGCGCACCGCGAGGTCCGACGCCTGCGTGGCCTGCAGCCGGTGGATGATGTCGAGGACGACCTCGCCCTCGTTCACCTCCACCGTGAAGTCCTGCAGCGCGCCGCCCGTGTCGTCGCCGCGCCAGACCCGGAAACTCGCCTTATAACTCATTGCTTGCTCCCACCGGGGTGCGTTTCGAGTTCTCCGTCGGTGTAGTACTTCCCGAGCTCGCCGAACTCGAACAGCTCCAGCAGGTCCTGCCGCAGCGGCACCTGCTCCTTGACCGTGACGCCGACGTCCGGCACCACCGGGTTCTCCCCCGGCGACGACGAGCACACGAGAAGCTTGTGCCGCCACTCGGGATCCATGCCCGGGTGGTCGTCGCGGGTGTGCCCGCCGCGGCTCTCCGTCCGGGTCAGGGCCGCCTTCGCGACGCACTCGCTGACCATCAGCATGTTGCGCAGGTCGATCGCGAGGTGCCAGCCGGGGTTGAACTGCCGGTGCCCCTCCACGGTGACGTGCAGGATCCGGTGCCGCAGCTCGGCCAGCTTCACCAGCGCCTGCTCGATCTCGCCGGCCTTGCGGATGATGCCGACCAGGTCGTTCATCGACTGCTGCAGCTCGGTGTGCAGGGTGTACGGGTTCTCGGCCGACGAGCCCGCCGGCGGGTCGAACGGCGCGAGCGCCATCTTCGCCGCGGCGTCCACATCGGACTGCGCGACCGCGGGCCGGTCGGTCAGCCCCAGCACGTACTCGGCGGCGCCGAGCCCGGCGCGGCGGCCGAACACCAGCAGGTCCGACAGCGAGTTGCCGCCGAGCCGGTTGGAGCCGTGCATGCCGCCCGAGCACTCGCCCGCGGCGAACAGCCCGGGCACGCTCGACGCGGCCGTGTCCGGGTCGACCTCGATGCCGCCCATCACGTAGTGGCAGGTCGGGCCGACCTCCATCGCCTCCGCCGTGATGTCGACGTCCGCCAGCTCCTTGAACTGGTGGTACATCGACGGCAGCCGCTTCTTGATCTCCTCGGTCGGCAGCCGGCTGGCGATGTCGAGGAACACGCCGCCGTGCGGGGAGCCGCGTCCCTCCTTGACCTCGGAGTTGATCGCCCGGGCCACCTCGTCGCGCGGCAGCAGGTCCGGCGTCCGCCGGTTGTTGTCCGCGTCGGCGTACCAGCGGTCGGCTTCCTCTTCGCTTTCCGCATACTGGCCCTTGAACACCTCGGGCACGTACTCGAACATGAACCGCTTGCCCTCGGAGTTCTTGAGCACGCCGCCGTCACCGCGCACGCCCTCGGTGACGAGGATGCCCTTGACGCTCGGCGGCCAGACCATCCCGGTCGGGTGGAACTGGACGAACTCCATGTTGATCAGCTTCGCGCCCGCCCGCAGCGCCAGCGCGTGGCCGTCGCCGGTGTACTCCCACGAGTTCGACGTCACCTTGAACGACTTGCCGATGCCGCCGGTCGCGAGCACGACCGCCGGCGCGTCGAAGAGGATGAACCGGCCGCTCTCGCGCCAGTAGCCGAACGCGCCGGCGATGGCGCCGTCGCTGGTGAGCAGCTCGGTGACGGTGCACTCGGCGAAGACCTTGATCTTCGCCTCGTAGTCGCCGGTCTCGGCGAAGTCCTCCTGCTGCAGCGAAACGATCTTCTGCTGCATCGTGCGGATCAGCTCGAGCCCGGTCCGGTCACCGACGTGCGCCAGCCGCGGGTACGTGTGCCCGCCGAAGTTGCGCTGGCTGATCCGGCCGTCCGCGGTGCGGTCGAACAGGGCGCCGTAGGTCTCGAGCTCCCAGACGCGGTCCGGCGCCTCCTGGGCGTGCAGCTCGGCCATCCGCCAGTTGTTGAGGAACTTCCCGCCGCGCATGGTGTCGCGGAAGTGGACCTGCCAGTTGTCGTTCGAGTTCGCGTTGCCCATCGACGCGGCGCAGCCACCTTCGGCCATCACCGTGTGCGCCTTGCCGAACAGGGACTTGCACACGACCGCGACGCGGTAACCGCGTTCGCGCGCTTCGATCACCGCGCGCAGACCGGCACCACCGGCACCGATCACCACCACGTCGTAGCTGTGCCGTTCGACCTCGGTCATGTAGGGATTCCACCTCGGAAAATGGGGACGGTCTTGTCGGGAAGGACGGGTGTCAGTTCACGAATCTCAGGTCCGCGATGGTCCCGCTGGCCACGAGCATGACGTAGAAGTCGGTCAGCACCAGCGTGCCGAGCGTCGTCCAGGCCAGTGCCATGTGGCGGGTGTTGAGTTTCGTCACCTGCGTCCAGATCCAGTACCGCACCGGATGCTTGGAGAAGTGCTTCAGCCGGCCACCGGTCACGTGCCGGCACGAGTGGCAGGACAGCGTGTACGCCCAGAGCAGGACGACGTTGGCGAGCAGGACGACGTTGCCCAGCCCGAAGCCGAAGCCGCCGGTCTTCCCGTGGAACGCCATGATCGCGTCGTAGGTGTTGACCAGCGACACGACCAGCGCCACGTAGAAGAAGTAGCGGTGGACGTTCTGGATGATCAGCGGCAGCCGCGTCTCGCC
This sequence comes from Amycolatopsis sp. cmx-8-4, assembly GCF_046548675.1. Lineage (NCBI taxonomy): Bacteria > Bacillati > Actinomycetota > Actinomycetes > Pseudonocardiales > Pseudonocardiaceae > Amycolatopsis > Amycolatopsis sp. cmx-8-4. The sequence goes on along the minus strand of NZ_JAEBDZ010000005.1, from coordinate 189,042 downwards.
GGTGTACTTCGCCTTCGGTTCTGCGACGGCGCACGCCGGCGGGGAGAACCACACCGCCCGGTAGTAGGCCTTGCGGTAGTAGTAGCAGGTCAGGCGGAACCCGAGCAGGAACGGCAGCACGACGAAGCCGAGCGGGATGAACCCCGGCAGATCGCCGAACCAGTGGCCGAAGTGGCTCGAGCCCTCGACGCAGGACGTGGACAGGCAGGGTGAGTAGAACGGCGTCAGGTAGTGGTAGTCGGGCACCCAGTAGGCGGTCCGCACGAACGACCGGACCGTCGCGTAGACGATGAAGGCGCCCAGCCCGAGCACGGTGAGCAGGGGCTGGAGCCACCATCGGTCGGTACGCAGGGTGCGTTCGGCGATCCTGGCCCGCTTCGGGGACCGGACGCCGGTGCCGACGCCGTTGTCAGCCGGAGCGCTCACCGCTGGTCGCGCTTGTAGCCGCCGACGCCTTCGTCGTCCGCGCCGTGCCACAGCGCCGGGTCGTACGGCGTGTCGGGAACTTGGACGCGCTCCGCGGCCTTCGCCTGCGTCGGTACCGCGAGCGGCGTGCCGTCGAGGTCCGCGGTGTCGATGTCGAGGCGCTCCACGTCGTTGGCGAGGCGGCGGATGGCCGAAGCGTCGCCGTAGCGCGAGCGCAGTGCGCCGACGCACTGCCTGAGCTGACCGATGGTTCGCCGCAGCTCGGCGATCTCGGAGGTGGACATCATGCCTCCCGTGTGGTGGGGCCGGCCGGGCCGGTTGGCGATCGCGTCGCCGGGACCGACTCTGCCGTTCGTCGTGCAGTGTGACAAGTAGCACATTAGCTAAGTAGGGGCGTGATCGGGGTCACTGGGGTTGATCTTCTGAATCGATTTTGATTCGGCGTTCGCGGCGGGTAGTGTGGCCAGCGTCACGACCCAGAGGCGCCAGTGCAGCCGTCCCGCGGACCACCACGAACCAGTGATCCGGAGCCGGACATGAGCAACCCCGCCACCACACCCCTGCACGAGACCGTCGCCGGCGTCACCGCGCGGATCACCGCGCGCAGTGCCGCGACCCGCACCGCGTACCTCGGCCGCATGGCCGCCGCGCACGCCGAAGGCCCGGTCCGCCGCGGCCTGGCGTGCAGCAACCTCGCCCACGGCTTCGCCGCCATGGAGGGCGCCGACAAGGAGGCGCTGCGGGCCGCCCGTGCCCCCGGCGTCGCGATCGTCTCCTCCTACAACGACATGCTCTCGGCGCACCAGCCGATGCAGGAGTACCCGGCCTGGCTGAAGAAGGCCGTGCGCGGCGCGGGCGGTGTCGCCCAGTTCGCCGGCGGCGTGCCCGCGATGTGCGACGGCATCACGCAGGGCCGCGCGGGCATGGAGCTGTCCCTGTTCAGCCGCGAGGTCATCGCGATGTCGACGGCGATCGCGCTGTCGCACGACATGTTCGACGCGAGCCTGCTGCTGGGCGTCTGCGACAAGATCGTGCCCGGCCTGCTGATCGGCGCCCTGTCGTTCGGGCACCTGCCGGCGATCCTCGTGCCCGCCGGGCCGATGAACTCCGGCCTGCCGAACAAGGAGAAGGCACGGGTCAGGCAGCTGTACGCCGAAGGCCTCGCGACCCGCGAAGACCTCCTCGACGCCGAAGCGGCGTCGTACCACTCGGCCGGGACCTGCACGTTCTACGGCACGGCGAACTCCAACCAGATGGTCGTCGAGGTGATGGGCCTGCACCTGCCCGGCGCCAGCTTCGTCCAGCCCGGGTCTGCGCTGCGCCGCGCGCTGACCGAGGAAGCCGGGCGCCGCGTCGTCACGCTTTCGCGCGGCGAGGAGTACACGCCGGTCTCGCGGATCCTCGACGAGAAGGCGTTCGTCAACGGCGTCGTCGCGCTGCTGGCCACGGGCGGCTCGACCAATCACACGATGCACCTGGTCGCGATCGCCGCGGCCGCCGGCATCCAGCTGACCTGGGACGACTTCTCCGACCTCTCGGCCGTGGTGCCGCAGCTGGCGCGGGTCTACCCGAACGGCAGCGCCGACATCAACCACTTCCACGCCGCCGGCGGCATCCAGTTCCTGGTCGGCACGCTGCTCGACGCCGGGCTGCTGCACGAGGACGTCCACACCGTGGCCGGCTTCGGGCTGCACCGCTACCGGGCCGAGCCGATCCTGTCCGACGGCGAGCTGGTCTGGCGCGACGTGCCGACCCGCAGCCTCGACGAGGAGGTGCTGCGCCCGGCGTGGCGCCCGTTCGCCGCGGACGGCGGGCTGCGGATGGTCGCGGGCAACCTCGGCCGCGCCGTGGTCAAGGTGTCCGCCGTGGCGCCCGAGCACCGGATCGTCCAGGCGCCGGCGCGGGTGTTCACCACGCAGGAGGCGTTCACGGCCGCGTTCGAGGCCGGCGAGCTGGACCGCGACGTCGTCGTGGTGATCCGGCAGCAGGGTCCGCAGGCCAACGGCATGCCCGAACTGCACGGCCTCACCCCGGCGCTGGGGGTGCTGATGGACCGCGGGCACCAGGTGGCGCTGCTCACCGACGGCCGCATGTCGGGCGCGTCCGGCAAGATCCCGGCCGCGATCCAGGTGACGCCGGAAGCCGCGGCGGGCGGCCCGATCGCCCGCGTCGCGGACGGTGACGTCGTCCGGCTCGACGCCGCCGCGGGCACGCTCGACGTCTTCGTCGGTGACGAAGAACTCGCCCTCCGTGAACTTGTGGACGGGCCGCCGTCCGAAGCATCCTGGACCGGCACCGGCCGAGAGCTGTTCGCCGCGTTGCGCCGTGCCGTCGGCCCCGCCGACCAGGGCGCTTCGGTGTTCGGGGGTTTGACGCCGGAGCACTTCGGCATTCCCACGCACTCGTTGGAAACCCAGGAGGTTGGTCAGTGACCACCGGTTCGGACCTGCTCGCGCTGTCCCCCGTGATGCCCGTCGTGGTGATCGACGACGCCGACGACGCGGTGCCCACGGCCCGGGCCCTGCTCGCCGGCGGGATCGGGGTCATCGAGCTGACCCTGCGCACGCCGGCGGCGCTGGCCGCGATCGAGCGCGTCGCGACCGAGGTCCCGGACATCGTGATCGGCGCCGGCACGGTCACCTCGCCGGGCCAGGCGAAGCAGGCGGCCGACGCGGGAGCGAAGTTCCTCGTGACGCCGGGCTGCACGGACGCCGTCGTCGACGCGTGCTTCGAGTCCGGGCTGCCGTTCCTGCCCGGCGCGAGCACGGTGTCGGAGGCGATGAAGCTGGCCGAGCGCGGGCTCACGGCGTTGAAGTTCTTCCCGGCCGAGGCGTCCGGCGGGGTCGCGTACCTGAAGTCGATCGCGGGGCCGTTGCCGTCGCTGAAGTTCTGCCCGACGGGCGGGATCACGGTGGCCTCGGCGCCGACGTACCTCGCGCTGCCGAACGTCGGCTGCATCGGTGGTTCGTGGCTGACGTCCTCGATCGCCACCGGCGATTTCGCCACGATCGAGAAGCTGGCCGCGGAAGCCGCGCGGCTGTAGCGCAGATCACCTGCAGGAAGTCCCTCCCCGAACGGCGGAACCGGCGTCCGGATTCCGGGAGCACCGTTCCAGTGCGCTGGAACGGTGCTCCGAGAGAGTGTGGCGGCCGTCATGGGTTCCGCCATTCGTTCCAGTCACCGGGGCATTCGCGCCACGGTCGGTGATTCACCGCCTGTTAACGTCCCCCCTCGCAATTTCCAGCGAGGAGAACCGGTGTCCCTGACCAGCGTGGTCGCCCCCAGCACGTCCCCCGAGAACGTCGCCGCACTCGTCGGCGAACGGCTTTCCCTGTCCGCGCTCCACCAGTTGTGCGGCACCCTCGGCGGCTATTCCTTCGTCAAGGTCGTGGTCGATCGCGAACTGCGGACGATCCACTTCCTGAACGACGCGCGCCATTCCTTTCACGCGATCTATATCGGCGAGGAGATCCTCGGCGTCCCCGAAGCACGGGTGCGCGCCGAGATCGACGGCTACAACGAACGCTTCTACCACGCACCGGACCGCCGGTTCCTGCTCGGCATCCTCGCCCTGCACACGCGGCAGGAGAAGAAGATCCTCTCGCTGGAGACGGTCGAGGTCGACACCATGCCGGCCGCGCTGATCCGCGAGTTCCACGCCTTCGTGGCGGAGTACGTCGACCCGGCACTGCCGTTGCTGTTCAAGCCGGCGAACCAGCTGCAGGAGCGGCTCGTCCGGGAGATCCCGGCGGCCGAGCTCCCCCGCGTCTTCGCCCATGAGCTGTTCTCGACGGCGCCGTTCGTGGCGCTGAACCCCGGCACGACGACCGGGCGGCTGCGCGCGTTCCGGACCGAAGCCGAGTACCGGGCCGCCACTGCCACAGGCGGGCTGGCCTGGTCGGACATCATCGTGATGGACCGGGTGCCCGACGACATCCCGCGGCTGTCCGGCATCGTCAACGCGCGGCACACGACGCCGTTGTCGCACACCAACGTGCTGGCCACCGGCTGGCAGATCCCGAACGCCGTCCAGCTCGGCGCGCTGGCCGAGATCGACCGCCGCGGGCTCGACGGCAAGTGGGTCGAGTACACCGTGGACGCTCGGTCGCTCACGCTGCGGGAGGTCGACGAGCCGGCCGACGCGGCGCCGCCGTCCTGGTACGCCCAGCGCGTCACGCTCGAGGAGCCCGAGTCCGACCACAGCCCGATCGTGAACCTCGCGCGGCTGCGCGCGGCCGACCGCTACCGCTACGGCACCAAGGCGGCGAACCTCGGCGAGCTGCACCACGTCCTGGCCTGCGGCTCGCAGCGGCTGCTGGGTTTCTACCAGGTCCCGCGGCCGCCGCGGGAGAACCTGCTCCCACACCTGGCCCAGCTGCTGGGCATCCCCGCCGGCGCTTCGGTGGCCGACCTTTCCGACGCGGCCCGCCGGCTGCTGGACGAGCGCATCCGCGTGCCGCGCGGGATCGCCCTGCCGTTCTCCCTGCAGCGGCGGTTCCTCGAGTCGTCGCCGCGGATCCAGCAGGCGATCGGCAAGCTGAAGATGGCGCTGGAGCTGGACGCGCGGGAGATCGAGCCGTTGTGCGTCGAGCTGCAGAGCCTGATCCGCTCGGCGCGGATGCCGGGCGCGCTGGCCGGGGAGATCGACTCCGCGCTGGTGTCCCAGCTGGCCGGGGTGCGCGCGTTCGTCGTGCGCAGTTCGTCGAACGCCGAAGACCTCGCCGGGTTCTCGGCCGCCGGGATCTACGAGTCGATCAACCACGTCACCACCGCCGAGCGGATCTTCGCCAGTGTCAAGGAAGTCTGGGCGTCGCTGGTGTCGGTGCGCAGCGTCCGGCTGCGCCACCAGGCCGGGATCTCGCTCGACGAGTGCTACATGGGCGTGGTGATCCAGGAGCAGGTCGCGGCCGACTTCGGCGGCGTGCTGGTGACGACGAACCCGATGAACCGCGCGGACTTCCGCACGGTGTACGTCAACGTCTCGCCGAAGGTCACCGACGTCGTCGACGGCTCGACGCTGCCCATGCAGTACCTGTACTCGACGGTCGAGGGCGGCGGCCGCACGGTGTCCCTGGGCGACGCGGCAGCGGATCTCGACGAGCGAGCCCACGAGCAGCTGCAGCGGCTAGCGGTGGCCGGACGCCTGCTGCAGGCGCACTTCTCGCCCGACTACACCTTCGACTCGCCGGTGGACGTCGAGTGGCTCGCGGACCGCGACCACGTCCACATCGTCCAGCTGCGCCCCTATTCGGCCTGACTTTCCCGGGAGACACTCATCATGCTGGGCTTCCGCCTGCCCGCGAAGCCGGCCGTGCAGCGCGCCGTCCGGCTGACCTACGGGTTCCAGTTCTTCTTCGGCCTGTTGTTGTGGGTGCCGATCTTCTACCAGTACCAGAAGCTCGTCGGCCTCGACGACGGCCAGATCTTCGGCATCCAGAGCATCTACTACATCGTGTTCTGCCTGCTGGAGATCCCGACCGGGATGATTGCCGACCGGTTCGACTACCGGACGTCGCTGAAGGCCGGCGCCGCCGTGCTCGTGGCCGCGAACCTGGTGCCGGTGTTCCTCGGTTCCTACACCGGCTTCCTGATCCACTTCATCCTGATCGCCCTGGCCAGGTCCCTGATGTCCGGCGCGCAGAGCGCTTACCTCTACGAGTACCTGCACGCTCAGGGCGAAGGTGAGCACTACCTTCGCGTCGAAGGGGTCGGCCGCGCGTACAGCCTGATCGGCAAGATCGTGTACTGGCCGGTGATCGGCCTGCTGATGGCGTGGAACCTCCCTTCCCCGTACTGGCTGACTGCTCTCAACGCGGCCATCGCCCTGGCGTTCGCCTTGAAGCTGCCGCCGATCCCGGGCGGCCGCCGCGCGGCCGGCAAGACGGCGTCACTCCTCGCGGGCGTCGGCGGCGCACTGTCGGCGCTGCGGTCGTCACGGTGGTTGTTCTTGCTGATAGTGCAGGGCATCGCGATGTTCACGCTGGTGCGGATTTGCCAGGTGAACCTGTTCCAGCCGATCCTGGAGTCGAAGACGCTCTCGGTGAACTGGTACGGCGCGGTGCTGGCCGCCATGACGGTCTTCGAGGCCCTGGGCGCGGCCCGCCCCCACCGGCTGCGGCGCGCCATCGGCCCGGTTGCCTCGGTGTTCACCCTGACCATCGTGATGGCCCTGTGCCTGGGCTTCATCGTCCCGGCCGGCACGATCCCGACGGTGCTCCTGCTGTGCGTCTTCGCGGTGGCGACGGGCATCTCGTTCCCGATCCAGAAGCAGCTGCTGAACGACTCCATCCCGGACTCCCGCTACCGCGCGACACTCCTGTCGATGGAGTCCATTGTGGACCGAGCGGTGTGCGCGGTGGTGGCGGTCGCACTGGGCGCGTACCTGTCGGCCGGCCGCCTCGACGAGTTCCTGGTGCTCTCGGCGGTGGTCACGTGCGTGGCGATGGGCCTGCTGGCGATACTGCTGCTGGCGGTCCGCAAACACCGCTCCGACCGCCGGCCGCCGGTCGGACGGGAGCCGGTGTCCGCTCACTCCGCCTGACACGCGGGCCGGTGCTCGCAGGCCGGTGCTCGCGGCCGGCCGAGCACCGGCACTGTGCCCTGTCACCGTGCTCCGTCACCGGCGACGGGGCTCCCGGTCGTAGTACACCGTCATCGTCAGGTCGTCTTCGCCCTCGGTGACCTCGCTGTGGAAGGCGATGTCCTGCACCTGGACGTCACCGAGCTCGTCGAGGGTGTCCGCGACCCGGCGCAGCAGGGCCGCCACGTCACCCTGCCCGGGCCCCGCGGCGTTGCTGAGGGAGAAGTGCCGGATCGTCCACTCGTCGCTCGGGGACGCCATGGTCAGTCGATGTAGGCGTCGTCCAGCAGGGTGGACTCCGCGCCGTACTCGCGGAGTTCCTCCTTGATCACCGTGTACGCCAGCCCTTGCGGGTAGCCCTTGCGCGCCAGGAAGCCGAGCAGGCGCCGCAGCGCCGTCTGCTCGTCGACGTTGCCCAGGGACCCGAGCCGCTTGCGGACCAGCTCCCGGGCCATCTGTTCCTCGGACTCGCGGTCGACCTCGCCCGCCGCCTGCGCCGCGACCTCGTCGTCGACGCCCTTGCGCCGCAGCTCGGCCAGCAGCGCGGTGCGGGACAGCCCCTGGGTCGTGTGCCGGGACTTCACCCACAGCTCCGCGAACTCCGCGTCGTTGACCAGCCCCGCCCGGTCGAGCTTGCCGAGCAGGTTTTCGCTGGTGTCCTCGTCGAAGCCCTTGCGGTGCAAGGCCTGCCGGAGCTCCTCTTGAGTACGCGCCCGCACGGCCAGGAGGTCGTAACAGACCTCTTTGGCCTTCTTGAAGCGCTCCTCCGGGGGCAGCTCCGACGGCGGGATCTTCGGTGCCCTCGCCACCTCGGTCACTCCTTGTCGTTCATGCGCGCCTCACCGTGAACCGCTGCCACGGTGAGGACCAAGGACCCTCTCCTAGAAGTCGACCGGCGCCGGCACGGCTTCGACGGCTTCGACGTCGAGCTGCGGGCCGATGCCGAGCTTCTCCTTGATGCGCTTCTCGATCTCGTTGGCGATGTCCGGGTTCTCGAGCATGAACTTCCGCGCGTTCTCCTTGCCCTGGCCGAGCTGGTCGCCCTCGTAGGTGTACCAGGCACCGGACTTGCGCACGATCGCCTGGTCGACACCCATGTCGATGAGCGAACCCTCGCGGGAGACGCCGTGGCCGTACAGGATGTCGAACTCGGCCTGCTTGAAGGGCGGGGCCATCTTGTTCTTCACGACCTTGACGCGGGTGCGGTTGCCGACCGCCTCGCCGCCGTCCTTGAGGGTCTCGATGCGGCGCACGTCGAGCCGGATGGAGGCGTAGAACTTCAGCGCCTTACCACCGGTCGTGGTCTCCGGGGAGCCGAACATGACGCCGATCTTCTCGCGCAGCTGGTTGATGAAGATCGCGGTGGTGCCGGAGTTGTTCATGGCACCGGTCATCTTGCGCAGCGCCTGGCTCATCAGGCGGGCCTGGAGACCGACGTGCGAGTCACCCATCTCGCCTTCGATCTCGGCGCGCGGCACGAGCGCGGCCACGGAGTCGATGACCAGGATGTCGAGTGCGCCGGAGCGGATCAGCATGTCCGCGATCTCCAGCGCCTGCTCACCGGTGTCCGGCTGGGAGACGAGCAGCGCGTCGGTGTCGACGCCGAGCTTCTTGGCGTACTCCGGGTCCAGCGCGTGCTCCGCGTCGATGAACGCCGCGATGCCGCCGGCCTTCTGCGCGTTCGCCACCGCGTGCAGGGCGACCGTGGTCTTACCGGAGGACTCCGGGCCGTAGATCTCGACGACACGGCCGCGGGGCAGCCCGCCGATGCCGAGTGCGACGTCGAGGGCGATCGAGCCGGTGGGGATCACGGCGATGGGCGCGCGGCCGTCGTCGCCGAGACGCATGACCGAGCCCTTGCCGTACTGCTTGTCGATCTGCGCAAGGGCGAGTTCGAGCGCCTTGTCCTTGTCGGGTGCTGCAGGCATGGAAGTCCACCTCGCTGGTATGAGCCCGCCGGGGCTCTGTTCGGTTCTTCAGCTGTCCGGTCCGACGCTAGCGGCGGGGTCCGACAATTCCAGGCGCGGCGCCCCATCTGTGGATCGCTGGACCCGTATGTGGACAACACCATAGACGAACACCTGTTCGAGATCGGCAGCGACACACCCTTGCGCTAGGATTTTCGCCCGCCCGGGTAAGGGCTGGCCGGATCCCCGCAGGTCAGCGCCGTTCCGCCGGGACGTCGAAGGCGTCGCAGACCTCTCGCCAGATCTCTTTCGCCGGGATTCCCGCGGTCAGCGCCTGGTCGACGGTGCGGCCGCCGAGCGCGCTGAGCACGTGATCCCGTGCCAGCACCTGGGCCCGCCCGGGACCGAACTCGTCGGCCATCAGCCGCCGGAAAACCGTGATGCGCATCGGAGCCATGCTATCCGGGCGGTCGTGCCGGGCACGAACGGCCCGTTCGCGCCCTTCCCGGGTCAGTTCCGGGTCAGCTCCCCGGCTGGACGCTCGCCTCGAAGTAGTCGGCCAGCGTGCCCGGCGTGGTCGCCGCGGCCTGGTCGCTCAAGTTCAGCTGGTAGATGAAGCCGGTCAGCGGCCGGTCCGACACGGTGAACACGAGCACCGCCGACGTCCTGCCCGCGGCGGACGCGTAGTGGCCCTTGAGCCCGTTGCCGCCCCAGTCGGCCTCGGTGCGGTCGCCGCCCGCGGAGGTGAGCAGGCCGTCGGTGTACTGCTTCAACGTGTCGGCGTTGTCGCCGTGGACGTAGGTCACCTGGGTGCCCGCCCGGCCTGGCGCGGAACAGGTCGACGACGCACCGAGGTTCTCCGCCGGCGCCGCCGGGCCGTTGCCCATGCCCGGCTTGCAGTCGCCGGTGTCGGCGATCTTCCCGGCGAGCTGGCGCAGGCAGCCGGTGAAGCCCTTGTCGTCGGCCTGGCCCGGCGTCTTGCACTGGTCCGCGGTGTAGGTCGTCGCTGCGGACGACGACGTGAGGAAGAACGTCAGCCCCGCCGCGAGCACCACGACCACCGCGACCGCGATCCCGATGACCAGCTTCTTCCGGCCACCGGCCTTCGGCTCGGCCTGCTCGGCCGCGGGCGAGTACGCCGGGAAGTTCGACGGCGCGGGGGCCTGCACCCGCTGCGGCCCGCTGGGCGGGAAGCTCGAAGGCGCGTAACCCGGGTACTGCGGCGGAGGCGGCGGCGCGTACTGCGGGCGGTGCGGCGCGGTGCCGGCGGCCACGGCCCCTTCGACGTTCTGCGTCCGCGCGCCGAGCCCGTCGCGGGCGACGTGCTGGGCGCCGAGCGCGACGGCGGTCTCCGGCTGGTCGAGGCTGCCCGGCACGACACCGAGCTTCTCCGCGATCATCGCGCCGACCAGCGGCAGCCGGCTCGACCCGCCGACGAGGTAGATGCCCGCGAGCCGGTCCGGCGTCAGTCCGGACGAGCGCAGCGTCCGCGCCAGCAGCTCCACGCTGCGCAACATCGCCGGGCGGACCAGGCCTTCCAGCTCACCGCGCGTGACCAGGACGTCCTTGAACGGCTCTGGCATCGGCACCTCGGTCTGCGGGTGCCGCGAGAGGGCCTCCTTGGCCGCCTTCACGTCCTCCTGCAGCGCGCGCCGGGTCCGGCGGTCCGCGGTCGACTCGGGCCGCAGCAGCCGCTGCCAGCGCTGCGGGTCGGAGTGCGAGACCTCGCGCCCGACGTGCACCATCAGCGCCTGGTCGACGTCGAGGCCGCCGAGGTCGGGCAGGCCGTCCTCGGCGAGCACGGTGAACCCGGTCTGCGTGGCGCCGACGACGGCGACGTCGAAGGTGCCCGCGCCGAGGTCGTAGACGGCCAGCGCCTGCCCGGGCGCGAGGGCCTTGCCGGGGAACGACGCGAAGTGCGCCGCCGCGGCGACCGGCTCGGGCACCAGCAGGATGTTCCCGCCGATCCCGGCGAGCCGGGCGGCGGACATCAGGACGTTGCGGCGGGTCGGCCCCCACTGCGCGGGGTGGGTCAGCCGGACCTCGTCGGGCTGTTCGCCGCCGAGCTGGCGCGACGTCTCCTCGAGGACGCGGCGGAGGATGGCGGCGAGCGCCTCGTTCACCGGCACGACGTCGGTGCCCAGCAACAGGGTCTGCTCGTCGATGCGGCGCTTGGGGTTCGGCTCGAACCGGGTCGGGTCGAGGCGGGCGCGGCGTTCGGCGTCGCGGCCGACCATGATCGTGCCCTCTTCGGCGGCGAACACGGCCGACGGCATGTTGGCCGAACCGTCCACTTCGACGACCCTCGGCGGCATGCCGTGCGCCGACAGCACGGCGACGGTGTTGGACGTCCCGAGGTCCACCGACAGGATCCGCACAGCACTCCCCTTCGCGAAAACACGCCTTGACGACGCTGGCCGTGATGCTGCCACGTGCGCGGTCACCGTGCGTGCGGACCCGCGAAAGTCGCTGCCGCTCGGCCGAGCTGCGCACTTCGCGCAACCCGGTTGCACACTCTGCGCAAGTCGGCGTACTCTCTACTCCATGACACGCGGCGCGAGTCGCACCCGTTCGACGGACGACCCCGTACCGCAGTGCCGACCAGAAGGAAGCGCCCGTGAACGACCTCCCGATCCTCGCCGTCACCCTCGGCGACCCCGTGGGCATCGGCCCGGAGATCACCCTGAAGACCCTCGCCGAGCCCGAGTCCCTGCAGATGGCGCGCGGGGTCGCGGTCGGTGACGCGATCGTGCTGGAACGCCTGGTCCGGCACCTGGGCCTGAACCTGGAGGTCAACCCGATCGCCACGGTCGCCGACGCGCGCTTCACCACCGGCGTGATCGACATCCTCAACCTCGGCGTGGTCCGCGAGGACCTGCCGTGGGGCGAGGTGAACGCGACCGCGGGCGCGGCGGCGGTCGGCGCGATCGAGGTGGCCACCCGGCTCGCGCTGGCCGGCGAGGTCGACGCGGTCGTGACCGCGCCGATCAACAAGGAGGCGATCTGGGCCGCGGGCTCGCAGCACCTCGGGCACACCGAGATGCTCGGCGAGCTGACCGGCTCGACCCGGTTCAACACGATGTTCTGGGTGTCGGGGCTGAAGATCTTCTTCGCCACCAGGCACCTTTCGCTGCGCGAAGCGATCGACCGGATCACCCGGGAGAACATCGAGTACGCGATCCGCGAGGCGTACACCGCGCTGGAGGTGTTCGGCACGGAGAAACCGCGGCTCGCCGTGGCGGCGCTGAACCCGCACGGCGGCGAGGGCGGCAAGTTCGGCGACGAGGAGATCGTCGCCATCGCGCCCGCGGTGGCCGCCGCGCGGGCCGCGGGCCTCGACGTGGTCGGCCCGCTCCCCGCGGACTCCGTTTTCCACCAAGGGATCCAGGGCCACTTCGACGGCGTGCTCTCGCTCTACCACGACCAAGGGCACATCGCGTCGAAGACCTACGACTTCGACGGCACGGTGTCGGTCACCGTCGGGCTGCCGATCCTGCGCACGTCGGTGGACCACGGCACGGCGTTCGACATCGCCGGCACCGGCCGGGCCTCGCACGGCACGATGGTCGCGGCGTTCAAGGCGGCGGCGGCGCTGGCGCCGTACGCGCGGAAGCTGCCCTCGATCTACCCGCCCGGCCGATGACGTCCCAGCCACGACCGGGCACCCGTGACCGGCGCGCGATGCTGCTGGAAGCCGTCCGCGACGGCTCGGGCGGCATCACGCGGCTGGCCGAGGAGTTCGGCGTCTCCGAGTCGACGATCCGCCGCGACCTCGCTTCGCTCGCCGGAGCCGGGCATGTCGTGCGCACCTACGGCGGCGCGCTCGACACCGGGCCCAGGGATCGCGGTTTCCGGGAGAAGGACCAGGAGCACGCGGCGGCGAGGGACTCCATCGCCCGCGAAGCCGCCGCCTTGGTGCGGGACGGCGAAGTCGTGCTGCTCGACGCCGGGACGATCACCGGGCGGCTCGCCCGCCACCTGGCCCACCGCGAGGGGCTGACGGTGGTCACCAACAGCGTCACCGCGATCCGCGAGCTGGCCGGCTTCCCCGGGATCGACCTGATCGTGCTCGGCGGGCGGCTGCGGCACCCCGGCGAGGCGATCCTCGGCGAGAGCGTCCTCGCGCAACTGCGGCACGTCTCACCCGACCGGGTGTTCCTCGGCACCGACGGCCTGGTGTCCGGACGGGGTCTGTGCTGCCCGTCACTCGAGCAGTCGGTGGTCCAGCACGCGATGCTGCACGCGGGAGCCGAGGCGTACGTGCTGGCCGACCATTCCCAGCTGGGCCAGGCACCCTTCCCTTACTGGACCCCGCTGGACCGGGAGTTCCGCCTGGTCACCGACCGCACGAAGGTCGACATCCAGTACTCGCCGTTCGCCGAGAGCGGAGGCGTCCTGCTGGCCGGCGGAACCGAAACTGTCGGAGGGGGCGCGCATCATGGACCACGTGGCAGCTGACGTGCTCGACCTCTTCTCCCCCGCGACCCGGGACTGGTTCGCGGGCGCCTTCGCCGCGCCCACCGCGGCACAGGAGGGGGCCTGGCGGGCCGCGCACGCGGGCGAACACGCCCTCGTCGTCGCGCCGACCGGGTCCGGCAAGACCCTGTCCGCGTTCCTCTGGGCGCTGGACCGGCTCTCGATGGAACCGCCGCCGGCCGAAGCCACGAAACGCTGCCGGATCCTCTACGTCTCGCCGTTGAAGGCCCTGGCGGTCGACGTCCAGCGGAACCTGCGGGCCCCGCTCGCCGGGATCTCGCAGGCGACCCGGCGGCTCGGGCTGCCGGTGCCCGACATCACGGTCGGCATGCGCACCGGCGACACCACCGCGGCCGAGCGCCGCTCGTTCGGCAAGACCCCGCCGGACGTGCTGGTGACCACACCCGAGTCGCTGTTCCTGATCCTGACCTCGTCGGCACGGGAGTCCCTGCGCGGCGTCGAGACGGTGATCGTCGACGAGGTGCACGCGGTCGCCGGCGGCAAGCGCGGCGCGCACCTGGCCCTGTCGCTGGAGCGGCTGGACTCGCTGCTGGCGAAGCCCGCGCAGCGGATCGGCCTGTCGGCGACGGTCCGCCCGGTCGACGAGGTGAGCGCGTTCCTGGCCGGCGGCCGCCCGGTGCGGGTGGTGCAGCCGAAGCTGGCGAAGACCATCGAGGTGCGGGTCGAGGTCCCCGTCGACGACATGAGCAACCTCGACGCGCCGCGCGGTCCGGCGCCGAGCCCGTTCGACGAGCTGGAGTCGATGACCACCGCGTTCCCGCCGGGTGAGGTCGCCCCCGGCGGGCTGGGCACGCTGGAGGAGATCTCCGGCAACCCGGTGCAGCGGCCGTCGATCTGGCCCGCGGTCGAGGAGCGGGTGCTGAGCCTGATCCAGTCCCACCGCTCGACCATCGTGTTCGCCAACTCCCGGCGGCTCACCGAGCGGATGACCGCGCGGCTCAACGAACTCGCCGCCGAACAGACCGAGCTCACCGCCGGCGACACCTTCCCGGCGGAGGCCGTCGGGCAGTCGGGCGTGAGCACCGGCGCGCCGGCGGTGATCGCGCGGGCGCACCACGGGTCGATGTCGCGGGAGCAGCGCACGCACGTCGAAGAGGCGCTCAAGTCCGGGCAGCTGCCGTGCGTGGTGGCGACGTCGTCGCTGGAGCTGGGCATCGACATGGGCGCGGTCGACCTGGTGGTGCAGATCGAGGCGCCGCCGACGGTGGCGTCCGGGCTGCAGCGCGTCGGCCGCGCCGGGCACCAGGTCGGCGCGGTGTCCTCCGGGGTGATGTTCCCGAAGTTCCGCGGGGACCTCGTGTCCTGCGCGGTCGTCGCGGAACGGATGGCGAGCGGGGCGATCGAAGCCGTCCGGTACCCGCGCAACCCGCTCGACGTCCTGGCGCAGCACGTCGTGGCCATGGTGGCGCTCGAGCCGTGGTCGGTCACGGACCTCGCGACGCTGGTGCGGCGGGCGGCGCCGTTCGCCGCGCTGCCGGACGACGCGCTGCACGCGGTGCTCGACATGCTCGCCGGCCGGTACCCGAGTGAGGAGTTCGGCGAGCTGCGGGCGCGGATCACCTGGGACCGCATCGCCGGCGAGCTGCGCGGCCGGCCGGGTTCGCAACGGCTGGCCGTCACCTCGGGCGGCACCATCCCGGACCGCGGCCTGTTCACCGTCATGACCCCGGGCGGAGACGACAAACCGGGCTCGCGGGTCGGTGAGTTCGACGAAGAGATGGTGTACGAGTCGCGCGTCGGCGACACCATCCTGCTGGGCACGTCGTCGTGGCGGATCACCGACATCACGCACGACCGCGTCATCGTGGTGCCCGCGCCGGGCGAGCCGGCGCGGATGCCGTTCTGGAAGGGCGACGCACCAGGGCGTCCGCTGGAACTGGGCCGGGCGCTGGGGAAATTCGTCCGCGAACTGTCCACATCGGACGACGAGAAGGCGCGGGAGCGGGCCACCGCGGCGGGCCTGGACCAGCGGGCGTGCGACAACCTGCTCGCCTACCTGGCCGAGCAGAAGGCCGCGACCCGGCACGTCCCGAACGACCGCACGATCCTGCTGGAGCGCTACCGCGACGAGCTGGGCGACTGGCGGATCGTCGTGCACTCGCCGTTCGGCGCGCAGGTCAACGCGCCGTGGGCGCTGGCGATCGCCGCGCGGCTGCGGGAGAACCGCGGGGTCGACGCCCAGATCGCGCACTCCGACGACGGCATCGTGCTGCGCCTGCCCGACGCGCTCGACGCCGAGGGCGCGGACGTCACGATCGGCGCGGACGACATCCTGCTCGACCCCGAAGAGGTCGAGCAGCTGATCGTCGCCGAGGTGGGCGGCTCGGCGGTGTTCGCGGCCCGGTTCCGGGAGTGCGCGGCGCGGTCGCTGCTGCTGCCACGCCGGGACCCGCGGCGCCGGACCCCGTTGTGGCAGCAGCGGCAGCGGGCGTCGCAGCTGCTGTCGGTCGCGGCGAAGTACGAACGTTTCCCGGTCGTGCTCGAGGCGATGCGCGAGGTCCTGCAGGACGTCTACGACGTGGGCGGGCTGCGCGAGCTGATGGCCGACGTCCGGGCCCGCAAGGTCCGGCTGGTGGAGGTCGAGACGCCGGCCGCGTCACCGTTCGCGCGCAGCCTGCTCTTCGGCTACATCGGCATGTTCCTCTACGAGACCGACGCGCCGCTGGCGGAGCGGCGCGCGGCGGCGCTGTCGCTGGATTCGGGGCTGCTGGCCGAACTCCTGGGCACCGAGGCGATCCGGGAGCTGCTCGATCCCGACGCCGTCTCCGAGGTCACGCGGTCGTTGCAGCGCCTCGACCCCGACCGCCACGCGCGTTCGGCCGAAGACGCCGCCGACCTGCTGCGGTTCATCGGCGACCTGACCGTCGCGGAGGCCGGGGAGCGCGGGATCCGGCCGGAGTGGCTCACCGAGCTGGAAGGGGCGCGGCGCGCGCTCCGGGTGCGGATCGGTGGCGAGGAACGGTTCATCGCGATCGAGGACGCGGGCCGGGTGCGGGACGCGCTGGGCACCGCGCTGCCGGTCGGCGTGCCCGAGGCGTTCACCGAACCGGTCGCGGACCCGCTCGGGGACCTGCTGTCGCGCTACGCCCGCAGCCGGGGTCCGTTCGCGGCGGCGGCCGTGGCCGCGCGGTTCGGGCTCGGCACGGCCGTCGTCACCGGCGTCCTCGACCGGCTGACCGGGGAAGGCCGCCTGGTCCGGGGCGAGCTGAGTCCCGTCGGGCACCCGGACACCCACGGTGCCGGGGTCGAGTACTGCGATTCGGCGGTGCTGCGCCGGCTGCGGCGAGCGTCGCTGGCGAAGCTGCGGGCCGAGGTGGAACCGGTCGAACCGGCGGCGCTGGGGCGGTTCCTGCCGTCGTGGCACGGGTTCGGCGGTCGCGTCCGGGCGGCGCCGACGGCGGACGACGTGCTCTCGGTGGTTGAGCAGCTCGCCGGGGCGCCGTTGCCGGCGAGCGCGGTGGAGTCGCTGATCCTGCCGGGGCGGCTACCGGGCTACTCGCCCGCGTTGCTGGACGAGCTGACGACCGCGGGCGAAGTCACCTGGGCGGGCTGCGGCGCGCTGTCGGGCGGCGACGGCTGGATCGCCCTCGCGCCCACCGACGTCGCCGACCTGTTGCTGCCCGAGGTCGTCGAAGACATCCCGACCGGCCCGCTGCACGACGCCATCGTGTCCACTTTGGAGGGTGGCGCGCTGTTCTTCCGGCAGCTGGTGGACCGCGCGACCGTGCTGGTGGACAAGGCGCCGAGCGACGCCGAAACCGTGGCCGCGCTGTGGGATCTGGTGTGGGCCGGGCTGGTCACCGGCGACACGCTGGGGCCGTTGCGCGCCCAGGTCGCCGGGCACGGCGCACACAAACCCCGCCGCCAGGCCCCGCGCGGCCGGTACGCGCGGCTGCGGGCGGGGCGGCCGCAGATGCCGTCGCGCTCCGGCCCGCCGACCGTCGCCGGCCGGTGGGCGCTGACCCCCGTCCGCGAGACCGACGCCACCCGGCGGGCCCACGCGCGCACCGAGGCGTTCCTGGAGCGCCACGGCGTCCTGACCCGCGGCGCGCTCGACACCGAACGCGTCACCGGCGGGTTTTCCGGGATCTACAAGGTGTTGCGCGGCATGGAGGACACCGGCCAGGTGATCCGCGGGTACGTCGTGGAGGGCCTCGGCGCGGCCCAGTTCGCGGCGAAGGGCGCGGTGGACCGGCTGCGCGCGCTGTCCGGCCCGGGCCGTCCCGCTCCCGGGCGCGCGGTGGTCCTGGCGGCGGCGGACCCGGCCCAGCCGTACGGCGCGGCGCTGCCCTGGCCCGCCGCGACCGGCGACACGAAGCATCGTCCGGCGCGCAAGGCGGGTGCGCTGGCGGTGCTGGTGGACGGGGTGCCGGCGCTGTACGTCGAGCGCGGCGGCCGATCGCTGCTGAGCTTCACGGAGGAACGGCAACCGCTCACCGACGCGGCCCAAGCATTGTCAGCGGCGGTCCGCGAAGGCTGGCTTGGCCAGTTGTCGGTCCAGCGCGCGGACGGCGAGCAAGCCCTGACCTCCGAACTCGCGCAAGTACTGACGGAGGCGGGTTTCCGCGCGACACCCTCGGGGCTGCGGCTCCGCGCCTGATCCCCCGGCCACCCGCGGCGGGTTCGTGGTGATTCCCCGGCGGGGCGATTCACCGCTGGCCTAAGCTGCCAGTCCGACACCGCACGAAGGATGTTCTGCTCATGGCCATGCGCGAGCTGCGCTATTTCGGGGACCCGATCCTCAAGTCCGCCTGTGATCCGGTCACGGTTTTCGACGAGAAGCTCGAGGCGCTCGTGCGGGACCTGGTCGACTCCGTGAAACCCGACGGGCGGGCCGGGCTGGCCGCGCCGCAGATCGGCGTCGGGCTGCGGATCTTCAGCTACGACGTCGCCGGGCTCACCGGGTACGTCATCAACCCCGAGATCGTCGAGCTGTCCGAAGAGACGCACGAGATCAACGAGGGCTGTCTTTCGGTGCCGGAGCTGTGGTTCCCCACCGAGCGGGCGGTGCACGCCAAGGTCCGCGGTGTCGACGTGCACAACGAGCCGATCGAGGTGGAGGGCGAAGAAGTGCTGGCGCAGTGCCTGCAGCACGAAACCGACCATCTCGACGGCGTTCTCTACCTCGACCGGCTCACGACCGAGCGCAAGAAGACCGCTCTGCGCGAAGCGCGGGACAAGGACTGGTTCTGGAAGCGCTGACCGCGCTCAAGCCGGCAGGAACAACCTGAGCTTGGCCCCGTCCTCCGAGCCACGCTCGGTGCGCAGTCCGGCTCGGGCCGCGGTGCGGGGCAGGACGTCGTCGCCGGCGAGGCAGTCGGCGGTCAGCTCCGTGATGCCCTGGGCCTCGGCCATGACCGCGAGCCGGGCCAGCAGGGCCGTGCCGATGCCCTGGCGCTGCCAGTCGTCCTCGACGAGCAGGGAGATTTCGGCGCCGCCCGCCGCGGACGGGATGAGCTGGGCCAGGCCGATCACCTCCCGGCCGAAGACGGCCAGCACGCTCGTGCCGCGCGGGGGCATCAGCAGGCGGTGCAGCCAGCGGCGCGGCACCGTCCGCACCCCCGTGTGGTAGCGGCGGAACAGCGTCGCCATCGAGCAGCGGCGGTGCAGTTCGGACACCGCGTCGGCGTCGCCGGGGACGCCCTTGCGCAGGACGATCGCCGCGCCGTCCGGGCGGTCGAGGACGACCGGGCCCGCGACGTTCCGGGCCGCCGCGGTGAGCAGCGTGACGAGTGATTCGGCGCGGGTGAGCTCGAGCTGCACGAACGGCGCCCACTGGCGGCGCGCGACCAGCGCGGTGTCGGCGCCGAGCTCGAACACCGCGCGGTGCCCGCTCTCGGTGCGGGCCGGGTTGGTCTCGGTCGCGGGGACGAGCGTGACGACGTCGGCGGCCAGGACCTCCTTCAGCACCTCGGCGAGGCGGGCCGGATCGTCGATCGCGCGCCGGGCCGCGGCCAGCGTCGACGACGCCGAGTCGACCAGCTCGTGGACGTCGGCGTCGATGATCGCGGTGCACTCGCAGCCCTCGTCGCGGATGGCGTCGACCAGGAGCCGCCGGGGCAGGCCGATCGCGGGACGCAGCACGATCTCGTCCAGCACGCCGCCCGGGACCGGCAGCACGGTCAGGCCGAGGATGTTGCACTCGAGGTCGGCGAGCCGGATGGCGATGCGGGCCAGGGTGCCCGGGTGGTCGTGCATCCGGACCCGCACCCGCCACGCGGACGGCACGGCCGGCTCCTCGACGGCGGCCGGCTGACCGTGCTGGGGCAACGCTCGAGAGGTCTCCATGCCCACCACGGTCCCCCGCGGTTGTTGCCTCACCGGGACGCGAGTGTTTCGCGCAGGTCAGCGTTCGACGCGACCCGGCAACTCCGGCGAAACACACAAGCCCCACACCCCGTCGGCGCAGCCGCCAACGCGACACCGGGCTCAGGCCGGGCCCGGCTACGGCCGGCCCGCCGACCTGGGGAGAAACCCGGTCCCGGACGTACCCGCCGACCCACGGCAGCTCGCTTCCGGCTCGGCGACGGTCAGCCCGCTGCGCACCGACCGGGGAACAGGTACGGCCGGCGGCAGCTTCGCCGCCAACCGGGGACGGGCACGGCCTGCCGACCGCTGGGCCGCCGGCCAAGGACAAGCCTGTCCCGCGGCAGCCCGACCGCCGACCTGGGGACGGGCACGGCCTGCCGACCACTGGGCACCGGCTGAGGACAAGCCTGTCCCGCGGCAGCCCGACCGCCGACCCGAGGACCGGCTCAGCTCGCACCCGCGCACCAGCCGGGTCGGCCGTCGGCGCGAGAACTCGCCGCGGCCAGGCGGCAGGGGCTCAGGCCGCCACTTGCGTCAACCAGGTCCGCAGCTCGGTGGCCACCCTGACCGGGGCGTCCAGCTGGATGAGGTGGCCCGCCCCTTCGACCGGGGTCAACGTTGCGCCCGGGATGCCTGCCGCGAGCCGTTCGCCCAGCGAAATCGGGATCCAGGTGTCCTCCGTGCCCCACAGCACCCGCACCGGGAGGTCCAGCCGGCCCAGCCGCTGCTCGTTCTCGGCGAGGTAGCTCTCGTCGTACGCGGCGATCTGGCGGTAGAGCGCGGGCTGGCCCTCGTCGCCCAGCCACGGGGCCACGAGCGCGGCCAGGTCCGCCTCTCGCAGCTGACGGAAAGCCGCGTTACCGATGTACGCCCGGACCAGCGCCTCGTGGATGTACGGCGGCACGTGGGCCAGCACGTCCGGGTGCTGCTTGACCAGCTGGAAGAACGGCGATCCCGACGGCGGGATCGCCACCGCGTCGGCCAGCAGCAGCGACGCGTACGGAAACGCCGTGGAACAGGTGGGCGCGCAGCGACACCGCGCCGCCGTAGTCGTGGGCCACGACGTGCGGGCGTTCCAGGCCCCAGTGGGTGAGCAGGGCGGCGAACGCCTCCGTCTGGACGCCGAAGTCGACGGCGTGGGACGGGTCCTTCGACGACCGGCCGTAGCCTGGCATGTCCCAGAGGTACACCGTGAAGTCGCCGCTCAGCGCTTCGGCGAAGGGCCGCCACAGCCAGGACGACCAGGGCGTTCCGTGGCAGAACACCACCGCGGGCCCGGAACCCGCGCGCTCCCAGGCGATCCGGCGCCCCTGCCAGTCGAAGTTCTCCATGCCTCCCAAGCTAGGTCAGCGCGGGGTCAGCACGCAGAACTCGTTGCCCTCCGGGTCGGTCAGCACGCGCCACGGCACCCGGACGCCTTCGCGGTCCGCCGGGGCCGCGCCCGCCACCAGGACCTCCGACACCGCCGCCGCGTGATCGGCGCCGGCCGGGGGCGCGATGTCCAGGTGCACCCGGTTCTTCACGCGCTTCGCGTCCTCGTTGCGCAGGAACTCCAGCCACGGCCCGCGGCCCGACGGGGCGCGCAGGCCCACGATGACGTCACCCTGGCCGGCCCGGACCTCCCAGCCCGTGATGCCCGCCCAGAAGTCCGCCAGCCGCGGCGGGGACCAGGCGTCGACCAGGATCGACGCCACCGCGCCGGTGTCCGCGTACTGCTCGCGCGGCTCCAGGACGCAGAACTCGTTGCCCTCCGGATCCGCCAGCACCACCCACGGCACCGCGCCCTGCCCGATGTCGACGCGCCGGGCGCCCAGCTCCAGGGCGCGCGCGACCAGCTCCTCCTGGTGCGCGGGCGTCCGGCTCGCCAGGTCGAGGTGGATGCGGTTCTTGACGACCTTGGCTTCCGGCACCGGGACGAACACCAGGTCCAGGTCCCAGCCGTCGGTCTCCGGGGCGCGGACATCGACCTCGTCCGGCAGCTCCCCGGCGACGCGCCAGCCGAGCAGCGCGGCCCAGAAGTCCGCCAGGACCCTCGGCCGCGCCGCGTCGATCACCAGGTTGACCAGGCGAGTGCTCATGCGCCGCAGGCTAGCCGCGACCCCCGACAATTCCGGTTCGGCTTCCCCACCGGCCGGGTCATCGGGTCGCGAGCCGCAGCAGCGCCCAGAGCTGCGCCGCCTGGTCGTGCACTCCTCGCACGGTCACCGAGGTCAGGGACGCCCGGCCCCAGAGCCACAGGTAGATCCGCTCCGGTTCGGCCGTGACGACGTCGTCCGCGGCCTCGGCCTCCTCGGCCGAGCAGTGCCAGGCCTGCGTCACCTCCGGACCGGCCCGCGCGATCCAGCTGTGGCCGCCCGCCAGCACGCCGACCGAGCCCGCTTTCGTGCCGGTCAGCCCGAGCAGCGGCAGCTTCTGCCCGAACCAGAGGATCAGTGCTTCGTCGATGCCGTCGAGCGCCAGGTCTTCAGGCACCTCGCGCGGCTCCACACCCGCGGACTGTTCGACGTCGACGCGGTGCACCAGGGTCTCGTGCACCATCCGCCGCCGCCAGAAGCCGTACGTCGGGTCGGCGGGCCACCACGTGTCGGCGTGCTCCGCCGGGTCGTGCGCCGCCAGCTCGTCGAGCAGTTCGGCCAGCCCGGTCTCCAGGTAGTCCGCCAGGCCCTGGCCGGGCGCGGGGTCCCGCGGCCACTCGTCCGGGACGCGCCCTTCGGCCAGCCGGCGCCGGACCATCCGGTAGCGGCTGCCGACGTGCCGGGCCACCTCGCCGAGCGACCAGCCCGGGCACGCGGGCACCGGCGCCTCGAGCGGCGCCGCGCGCACCGCTTCGACCAGTACTCCGCCTTCGATCCCCAACGCCGTGAGCAGCCGCCCTTGGTCGATCAGGCCGTGCTCACGCGACATGGGCGTCCTCGGCGATCGGCAGGCCGTGCACGAGACGGCGGACCAGCTCCAGGAACGGCTCGGCGGCGCGCACCAGCGCCGCGGCCGACTCCGCGGTGACCCGGCCGGTGATGCCGGCCTGCGCGTCGGCGCGCATGGCCGAATTGCTCGCGAAGAAGGCGGACCACTCCCGCAGCTCGGGGGCATCGGCGTCGAGCAGGACCCACGTGCTGGCCGGGCGCGAACGACCGCGGTGCGGGCGGCCGTGGGCGGCGAGCACCGCGGCGGCGCCGCGCAACGCGGCGAGGTAGGCGCCGATGAACCGCTCCGCGGGATCGGCTTCCCGCTCGGCTTCGGCGAGGCCGCGCCGCGCCTGGGCGAGCAGGCCGGCCGCCGCCGGCGAGGCGGGCGGGCGCAGCGACAGGGGCAGCTGGGGCTGCCCGGGATCCGCGGGGGACACGACCGAGACGGACATGACGACCCTCCTCCTGCGCGTTGTGAGCCCGGGCGGTGCCCGGGGCGGGACGCTTGCCCCGCCCCGCGCCGGTCACCTGACCGGCGCGTGCTCACCAGATGTCGAACGTCTGTTCGAACGATTTCCAGAGTAACCCCGGACGTGGCGTTCGCTCAACCCCGAGGCGGAATCCCCCGGACGTGGTGCGGGACACCTCGCCGCCGGCGTGATCTCATAGGTTCATGAGTTCGCTGGACCACCCCGCCGTCACCAAGGTGGCGGCCGCGCTGTCCGAAGCCGGGCAGCACGCCGCCGCCGAAGGCATCCGCGTCCTGCCCGCCGAGGTCCGGACCGCCGCCCAGGCGGCCGAGGCACTCGGCGTGCCGGTGGGGGCCATCGCCAACAGCCTCATCTTCCGCGTGGGGTACGACAAAAACGCGCACGCGCTGCTCGCGCTGACCTCCGGCGCCCACCGCGCGGACCCGGAAACGCTCGCCGGCCTGGCCGGCGCCGAGGCCGTCGGGAAGGCCGACGCCGACTTCGTGCGGGCCCACACCGGGCAGCCGATCGGCGGCGTCGCCCCGGTCGGGCACCCCACGCGGCTGACCACGCTCGTCGACACCGCGCTGGCCGCCCACGACGTCGTCTGGGCCGCCGCCGGGCACCCGAAGACCGTCTTCCCGACGACGTTCGCCGATCTGGTCACCCTGACCGGGGGGACCCCCGGCGCGCTCGCGGGCGCGGAGGAGAATAGCCAGCTGTGACCGCGATGCGCTCCCGTTACGTCCAGCTCTCCGCGGACGAGTTCCGCGCGCGCCTGCCCGAGGCGCTGGACATCTACGTCCGGGCGATGCACTACCCGGCGGGCACCGCCGAGCAGCGGGCGCCGATGTGGCTGACCCACGCGCTGCGCGAGGGCTGGCGCTGCATGGCCGCCTTCGACGCCGACGACGTCCTGCTCGGCCTGGCCTACGGCTACCGCGGCCGGCCGGGGCAGTGGTGGCACGAGCAAGTGCGCCACGGCCTGAGCCGCCGGTCCGGGCCCGCCGAGGCCGACCGCTGGCTGATGGACTACTTCGAGCTGACCGAGATCCACGTCCGGCCGGAGAACCAGGGCCACCGGATCGGCGAGGACCTGCTGCACGGCCTGCTCGACGGCGTGCCGAGCGCGAACGTGCTGCTGTCGACGCCGGAGGGCACGAGCCGGGCGTGGAAGCTCTACCGCCGCACCGGGTTCGTCGACGTCCTGCGCGACTACCACTTCGCCGGCGACCCGCGCCCGTTCGCGATCCTGGGGCGGACGCTGCCCCTCGAGCCCCCCGAGCCCCTCGAGCCGCGCTGAGGGGCAGCGCCGCGACTCACCTCGGTTCGGGCCGCCAGTAGCCGACGGCCAGCGCCGCGACCAGCACGGCCGCGCCGCACCACGCCGTGCCGGCGAGCCGTTCGCCGAGCAGGACCGCGGACAGGATCGCCGCCGTCAGCGGTTCGAGCACCGCCGAGAGCGCGCCCAGCACGGGATGCGCGTCCGCGAGGCCGCGCAGGTACGCGGCGTACGCGAGGGCCGTCGGCACCACACCGAGGTACAGGGCGACCGCGAGGACGTCCGGGTGCAGCGGCAACGCCATGCCGGACCAGCTGGCCAGCGGCGTCAGCAGCAGACCGCCGAGCAGGCAGCCGAACGCCGTCGTGGACAGCGGGTCGAGGCCTTCGACCGGCTTCGCGGTGAGCAGGGTGAGCGTCGCGAAACCGGCCGCCGCGAGCAGCGCGAACGCGAGCCCGCCGAGGGACGCCGAAACGTCCGGCGACCAGCGGAGCAGCACCAGGCCGGCGAGGGTGCCGGCCAGGGAGACCAGCGTCCAGCGGCCGGGACGGCGCCACCTGGCCACGGTGACCACGACGGGCGCCGCGCCGATCGTGGTCATCGTCGCGACGCTCACCGAGCTGAGCGCGACGGCGGCGAAGTAGCTCGCCTGGAACAACGCGAACAGGCCGCCGACGGCGAGCAGCCGCCGGACCGCGGCGCGTCCTTTCGGGCGGGCCTTGACGAACAGGCACGCGACGCCGCCGCCGATGAGCAGCCGCCAGGCCGCGACGGCGAGCGGGTGGAGGCCGGCGAGTTCGCCGAGCAGCGAACCGGCGAGACCGCCGGTGCCCCACAGGACACCGGCGAGGACGAGCGCGGCCGACGAACGGGCGCGCACGGGTAGGGCGAGGGACATCGGAAAACGCTCCTGCGTCGAAGGAATCGGAATCGACGACGCGGGGCGATCTGCTTCAGAGCACCACGAAGAAGCCGCGGGTCACGCGGCGAAGACCACCCCGCTCAGGCGCGGGGCGGCGGGGTGACGAACAGGATCCGATGCACAGAGCCGACGTTAGCGGGGACGTCGTGGCGGGCGCGACCGGTTTTCGGGCCCGCTTGTCCACAGGGGTGCCTTGTTGTGGACAAGCGGGCCCGGAAAGGGCTTTCCGGGCGGGATCGTCGGCCAGGCCCGATAAACTGGACGTGGGACGCCCCCCAGGGATGGGCGGGGGCTCGGTTCTGGAGGGGCGGGGGCTCGGTTCCGGAGGGGCGGGGGCTCGGTTCCGGAGGGGCGGGGGCCTGGTCGGTCGTCAGTCCAGCTGGGCCAGCTGGTCCCGCAGTGTGTCCAGGCCCATGCCGCCCAGGTCGAGGGCCTGGGTGTGGAAGCGCTTGATGTCGAACGACGCTCCCGCGCGGGCCCGGGCGTCCTCGCGGGCCGCCAGCCAGAGGCGCTCGCCGATCTTGTACGACGGGGCCTGGCCCGGCCAGCCCAGGTACCGGTCGATCTCGTCGCGGACGTGGGCGGGGTCGGTGATCGTGCGGGTCAGCATGAACTCCAGCCCCAGGTCGGGGGTCCAGCGCTCCCCTTCGTGGAAGCCGGTGCCCGCCGGGATCTCCAGCTCCAGGTGCATGCCCAGGTCGATGATCACGCGGGCGGCGCGGAACAGCTGCTCGGACAGCATGCCCAGCAGGTCGCCGTCGTCGGAGAGGTAGCCCAGGTCCTGCATCAGGCGCTCGGAGTACAGCGCCCAGCCCTCCGCGTGGCCCGACGTGAACGCCATCATCCGCTGGTACTTGTTCAGCGCGTCCGACCGGTCGACCGCCGTCGCGATCTGGAGGTGGTGGCCCGGCGCGCCCTCGTGGTAGACCGTGCTCGTCTCGCGCCAGGTGATGAACTCGTCGCGGCCCGGCGGCAGCGACCACCACATGCGGCCCGGCCGGCCGAAGTCCTCGCTCGGCCCGGTGTAGTACGCGCCGACGCCGCCGCCCGGCGGGGCGATCAGGCACTCCAGCGCCATCACCCGGTCCGAGATGTCGAAATGCTTGCCGCGCAACGACTTCAGCGCGTCATCCGAGAGCCGCTGCATCCACGCCTCGAACTCGGCGCGCCCCTGGACGCGGTAGCGCGGGTCGGCGTCGAGCTGCGCCGCCGCCTCCGCCGGGGTGGCGCCGGCCTTGACGCGGTTCGCGACGGTGCGCATCTCGGCCTCGATGCGGGCGAACTCCGCCCAGCCCCACTCGTAGGCCTCGCGCAGGTCGAGCGCCGCACCGACGAAGTACCGCGACCACAGGCGGTAGACGTCCTCGCCGACGGCGTCCTTGCCCGGGGCCTTCGGCGCCAGCTCGGCGCGCAGGAATCCGGCGAACTCGGCGAACGCCTCTTCGGCGGCCCGCGCGCCGCGCGTGAGGTCGGTCTTGAGCGCGTCGCCCTGCTTCTCCGCACCGCCGACGAGCTCGCTGAAGAAGCCCTTCTCCTCCTTCAGCCCGGCCCACGTCTCGCACTGCTCCGCGACCTTCGCGACCTGACGCAACGCCGCGACGTGGCCCGCGTCGGAGCCGGCCAGCAGGCCCGTGCGGATCCCGGCCAGTGCCTTCGGCACCTCGCCGATCCGCGCCGCGACGACCGACCAGTCGGCCTCGGTGTCCACCGGCATCAGGTCGAAGGCCATCCGCAGTTCCTGGACCGGACTGGAGATCACGTTGAGCTGCGCCACGTCGAGGCCGGCTTCGTGGATCTCCAGTTCGAGCCCGACGCGCTCGGTGAACACGGCCTTCGCGGCCCGTTCGCCGGCGTCGGCGGGCTCGGCCGCGGTCACGGCGGCGTGCGCCCGCGCGGCCAGTCCGGCGCGCTCGTCGAACCCGGCGGGCGAGTAGTCGGTCAGCCGGTGGTCGTGGCCGATGATGCCGAAGGAGGTCGCGGCGACCGGGTCGGCGGCCGCGTAGTCGTCGACGTAGCGGTCGCAGATCCCGTGCACGCCATCGGAAGAAGAAGCCATGCGCCGCACGCTACCGGTCCACTGAGGGGGTGCGGTACGGACTTAAGTGCGGGGGCTCCGGGTGGCGGAGCCCCCGGCCCGGGGCGGAGCCACGGCTGTCGCAGTCTTAAGTGCGGGGGCTCCGGGTGGCGGAGCCCCCGGCCCGGGGCGGAGCCACGGCTGTCGCAGTCTCAAGTGCGGGCCGGCACCAGCCCCAGCCGCGCGATCACCTCGCGTGTCGCCTTCGACCGGTTGAAGGTGTAGAAGTGCAGGTTCGGCACGCCCTCGGCGATCAGCTTCTCGCACAGCTCGGTGATCACGTCGATGCCCGCGGCGCGGAACGCCTTGGGGTCGTCGGCCAGCGGTTCGAGCCGGTCGAGCACCTTCGCCGGGGCCGGCGCACCCGAGAGCCGGATCGTGGTGTGCAGGGTCCGCAGCGTCGTCAGCGGCATCACGCCGGGCAGCACCGGAACGTCGCAGCCGGTCGCCGCGACACGGTCACGCAGGCGCAGGAAGTCCTCGGCGTCGTGGAACAGCTGCGCGATCGCGAAGTCGGCGCCCGCACGCAGCTTGCGGACCAGGTACTTCGTGTCGTGCTCGAGGTCCGGCGAGCGGGGGTGGCCGTAGGTGTACGCCGAGACGCCGACGCAGAAGTCGCCCAGCTCGCGCACGAGCTGGACCAGCTCCTCGGCGTAGGTGAGGCCCTCCGGGTGCGGGGTCCACTCGCCGTAGACGTCGCCGGGCGGGTCGCCGCGCAGCGCGAGGATGTTGCGGACGCCGACGGAGGCGTACCAGCCGATCACGTTGCGCAGCTCGGCGACGGAGTGGTTGACGGCTGTCAGGTGCGCCATCGGCACCAGCGTCGTCTCGGTCGCGACGCGGGCGATGCTGCGGATCGTGCCGTCGCGGCTGGAGCCGCCGGCCCCGTAGGTGATCGACATGTAGGCCGGGTCGTACGGCTCGAGCTCCCGGACGGCCTTCCACAGGACAGCCTCGTCCGCCGCGTCCCGGGGTGGGAAGAATTCGATGGAGAACTTCGGCCCGTCTCCTCGCAACCGCTCGATCACCGACGTCATACCCGAATGTTAAGGGCCAGTGCCCGACATCCGGGAGTCCCCGTCCGCTTTCCGAGACGGAGAGTCGAGTGGTTTTCGAGTGTGGTTCGTGCGGGCGGCCCGACTAGACTGGGCAGCCACCGTGGGGAGCGAGCGATGAGGGACGACGCGAGCTGGGACGAGGACGTGCGCCTGGCCGTCTACCGCGCCTTCGCCGGCCATGGCCGCGCGCCGACGGCGCCGGAGCTGGCCGACGCCGCGGGCGGGTCGCTCGCCGTGGCCAAGCAGGCGCTGCACCGCCTCGCCGACGCTCACCACCTGGTGCTCGACGAGTCCGAGCACGTCGTGCTGGCGCACCCGTTCGCCGCGAAGTCGCTCGGCTTCTCGGTGATGGGCGCGCGCACGCTGTGGTGGGGCGGCTGCGCCTGGGACTCGTTCGCCATCCCCCACCTCGTCGACGACGAGCCGGAAGTGCTGGTCGCGACCCGGTGTCCCGGCTGCGAGCGGCCGCACGCGCTGGTCGTCGGCCGCGCCGGGCCGCCGACGGGGGCCCAGGTGGCGCACTTCCTGGTGCCCGCCGCGCGGATGTGGGACGACGTGCTGCACACCTGCGAGCACCAGCGGCTGTTCTGCGACGAGTCCTGTGTGGACGATTGGCTCGCCGCGACCGGGCAGGCCAGGGGGGACGTGCTGGACCTCGGGACGCTCTGGCGGCTCGCCCGCGGCTGGTACGCGGGGCGGCTGGAGCGCGGCTACCGGCGGCGCGAGCCCGGCAGTGCCGTCGCGTACTTCGCCGAAGCCGGGCTCACCGGCCCGTTCTGGGCGCCGCCCGCGACGAGAGTCTGATTCACCACATCCGGGCGCCCCGGCGGCCCGGTCGCGGCCGGGTTCGGCGAGGATGAGGGCATGAACGCGCCCGTCTCCGACGTCGATCTGCCCGCCAACGTCGAGCGCGCGCTGGCCGGGTTCCTCGGCCGGGCGGGCGAGCGGATCATCGAGACCGAGCCGACCGTGGCCGCCGGGATCGAGGCGCTCAGCGGGTTCGTGCTGACGGGTGGCAAACGTTTGCGGCCCACGTTCGCGTGGTGGGGCTGGCGCGGCGCGGGCGGCGACCCGGCCGGGCCGGACGCCGAAGGCGTGCTGCAGGCGGTGTCCAGCTTGGAGCTGATCCAGGCGTGCGCGCTGATCCACGACGACCTGATCGACTCCTCCGACTCCCGCCGCGGTTTCCCGACCGTGCACATCGCGGGCGCGAAGCTGCACGCCGACCGCGGCTGGCTCGGCTCCCCGGCGACGTTCGGGCTGGCCACCGCGGTGCTGGTCGGCGACTTGGCGCTGGCCTGGGCCGATGACATGTTCGCCGACGCCCCGCTGCCCGCCGAGACGCTCGCCGCGGCCCGCCCGGCCTGGCGCGCGATGCGCACTGAGGTGCTCGCCGGGCAGTACCTCGACGTCCGCACGCAGGCCACCGGCGACGCCTCCCCCGAGGCCGCGCTGAAGATCGACCGGCTCAAGACGGCCGCCTACACCGTGCAGCGGCCGCTGCACCTGGGCGCGGCGCTCGGCGGGGCCTCCCCCGAGCTGATCGAGACGCTGCTGGAGTTCGGCGGCGAGGTCGGCATCGCGTTCCAGCTGCGCGACGACCTCCTGGGCGTGTTCGGCGACCCGTCGGTCACCGGCAAGCCCGCCGGTGACGACCTGCGCGAGGGCAAGCGCACCCTGCTCGTCGCGCTCGGCCTGCAGCTGGCCGCCGAGAAGGGCGAGAAGGCGGCCGCCACGGTCATCGCGGACGCGATCGGTGACGCCGACCTGTCCGACGAGGGCGTCGAGACCGTCCGGATGGCGTTGCAGCAGGTCGGCGCGGTCGACGCGGTCGAGCACCGGATCGACGAGCTGACCACCGCCGCGATGACCGCGCTCGAGCGCGCGCACCTGGCCGAGCCGGCCCCCGCCGCGCTGACCGGGCTGGTCGTCAAGGCCACCCAGCGGACGTACTGACGTGCGGCGCGTGGAGGGGTCCACCGACCACGTCGTCGTCATCGGCGCCGGGCTGGCCGGCCTGTCGGCGACCCTGCACCTGCTCGGCGCGGGCCGCCGGGTGACGCTGCTGGAGCAGGCCGACGTCCCGGGCGGGCGCACCGGGCAGCAGCGGTTCGGCGGCAACGCCGTGGACACCGGCGCGAGCGTGCTGACCATGCCCGAGCTGCTGGACGAGGCGTTCGCCGCGGTCGGCGAGCCGATGGCCAAGAACCTGCGCCTGACCCGGCTCGACCCGGCCTACCGGGCGCGGTTCGCCGACGGCAGCGCCCTTTCCCTGCACACCGACGGCGACGCCATGGAGGCCGAGATCCGCGCCTTCGCCGGCGCGCGCGAAGCGGCGGGCTACCGGGCGCTGCGGCGCTGGCTGACCGGGCTGTACGCGGTGCAGAAGGACCGGTTCCTCGGCACGAACTTCGACTCGCCGCTCGACCTCGCCCGGCCCGAGCTGGCGAAACTCGCCGCGCTCGGCGGGTTCGGCCGGCTCGGCCCGCGCGTCGCCCGGTATCTGCGCGACGAGCGTGTCCGGCGGCTGTTCACGTTCCAGGCGCTCTACGCGGGCCTCGACCCGGCCCGCGCGATCGGCGCGTACGGCGTCATCTCGTACATGGACACCGTCGGCGGCGTGTACTACCCCGAAGGCGGCATGGGCGAGATCGGCCGGGCGCTGACCGGCGCCGCGACGCGGGCGGGCGCGGACGTGCGGTTCGGCACCGAAGCGGCGTGGCTCGAGCGCGTCTCGTCCCGGGTGCGCGCGGTCCGCACGCGCTCGGGTGAGCGGATCCCGTGCGACGCCGTCGTCCTCGCCACCGAGCTGAGCACGGCGTACCGGCTCATCGGCGCGCGGCCCCGGCGGCCGGTGCCGCTGCGCTACTCGCCGTCGGCCGTCGTCCTGCACGGGCGGACCACGAAGGCGTGGGACCTGGGCCACCACACGATCTACTTCGGCGCCGCCTGGGAACGGACGTTCGCCGAGATCATCCGCGAAGGACGGCTGATGAGTGACCCGTCACTGCTGGTCACGCGCCCGACGGCGACCGACCCGGGACTCGCCGGGAACGGTGGCGAGATCGTCTCCGTGCTGGCGCCCGCGCCGAACCTGAACCGCGGGCCGATCGACTGGGCGCGTGTCCGCGGGCCGTACCGCGAGGAGCTGCTTCGCACGCTCGAAGCGCGGGGGCTGACCGGGTTCGGCGACGAGTTCACCGTCGACCAGACGCTCACCCCGGCCGACTGGGCGGCCCGCGGGCTCGCCGCCGGGACGCCGTTCTCGCTGGCGCACACGTTCGCCCAGACCGGCCCGTTCCGGCCGGCGAACCTGGTGCGCGCGGCGGGCAACGTGGTGCTGGCCGGCTGCGGCACGACGCCGGGCGTCGGCATCCCGCCGGTGCTCATCTCCGGGCGGCTCGCGGCGGAACGGATCACCGGGAAGTGAACGAGCTCGACGCCGCCGGCATCACCGACCCGGCCCTGCGTGCCTCCTACGCCGCGTGCCGCCGGCTCAACGCCCACCACGGCCGCACGTTCTTCCTCGCGACGCGCCTGCTGCCGGCCCGCGCCCGGCCCGCCGCGCACGCGCTGTACGGCTTCGCGCGGATGGCCGACGAGCTGGTCGACAACCCCGAACCGGGCACGGACCCGGCGGCCGAGCTGGACCGCGTCGCGGCGATGGTCGAAGACGTCTTCGCCGGCGGCACCCCGGACGACCCGGTGCTCGCGGCCCTGTCCGACACGGTCCACTCCTACGGCATCGCCCAGGACCTGTTCGACGCGTTCCTGCGCTCGATGCGGGCGGACCTGAAGCCGGCCGAGTACGCGACGTTCACCGATCTGGGTGCGTACATGTACGGCTCGGCGGCGGTGATCGGGCTGCAGATGCTGCCGGTCTTCGGCACCGTCGGGCCGCTGGCCGACGCCGAGCCGGGGGCGATCGCGCTCGGCGAGGCGTTCCAGCTGACCAACTTCCTGCGCGACGTCGGCGAGGACCTCGACCGCGGCCGGCTGTACCTGCCGCTCGACGAGCTGGCCGCGTTCGGCGTCTCGCGTGAGCTGCTGGAACGGCGGCGACCGGACCCGCGGATCCGCGCGGCGATGGCGTACTTCGTGGCCAGGACCCGCGCGGTGTACCGGCGGGCCGAAGCCGGGGTTCCGTTGCTGCGCCCGGAATCCCGGCCGTGCGTGCGGACGGCGCTGACGCTGTACGAGGGCATCCTGGACGAGATCGCCGCGCTGGACCACGACGTCCTCACGCGGCGGGCGGTGGTGCCGAAGACGCGCCGGCTGGCGGTCGCGCTGCCCGCGTTCGCCGCGGTCTGGGCGCGCGAGACCCTCGGGGCCGGTCGTAAGCTGCGGTCATGACCTCAGCAGCAAAGCGACCGATCCGGATCGGGCTGCAGCTCCATCCGCAGCACGCCGACTACGACACCATCCGGCGCACCGCGTCCGCCGCCGAAGAGCTCGGCGCCGACATCGTCTTCAACTGGGACCACTTCTACCCCCTCTACGGCGAGCCCGAGGGCAAGCACTTCGAGTGCTGGACCATGCTCGGCGCCTGGGCGGAGTCGACGTCGCGGGTCGAGATCGGCGCGCTCGTCACCTGCAACAGCTACCGCAACCCCGAGCTGCTGGCCGACATGGCCCGCACCGTCGACCACATCTCCGGCGGGCGGCTCATCCTCGGCATCGGCTCCGGCTGGTTCGAGAAGGACTACGACGAGTACGGCTACGAGTTCGGCACCGCCGGCGGCCGCCTCGACAACCTGGCGGAGTCGCTCCCGCGCATCGAGGCCCGCCTCGGCAAGCTGAACCCGGCGCCGACCCGCAAGATCCCGGTGCTCATCGGCGGCGGTGGCGAGAAGAAGACCCTCAAGCTGGTCGCCAAGCACGGCGACATCTGGCACGGCTTCGGCGAGCCGGAGGTCGTCGAGCGGAAGGTCAAGATCCTCGACCAGCACTGCGCCGACGTCGGCCGCGACCCGGCCGAGATCGAGCGCTCGTGCGGCGTCCAGGACGAGCCGGACGAGCTGGGCCCGAAGCTGCTGAGCCTCGGCGTCTCGACGTTCACCGTCGGCGCCGGCGGCCCGGACTACGACCTCGGCCTGCTCAAGTCGTGGATCGCCTGGCGCGACAAGAACAACGGCTGAGTCTTTTGGTCCGTGAAGGCCTCCTTACCGGCTCTTATGGCCGGTAAGGAGGCCTTCACGGCTTTCCGGGGTGTAGGGCGGCGCGGTGGGCGGCGACGCGTTCGCGCGTTGCGCAGCGGGGTGAGCAGTAGCGCTTCGGGCTGCCGCCGCCCAGGTGGGCGAACGGTCGGCCGCACGACTGCGACGCGCACAGCCCGCCCGGCGGGCCTTGGCGGTCCGCGAGCAGCGTCGCCAGGCCCAGCGCCGACGACGTCACCAGCCAGCGGTCCCACGGGCCGTCGTCGGCCGCGTCGAGGTGCAGGTGCCAGCCGTAGCCATCCTCGTGGTCCGTCAGGCGGGGCGGGCCCGCGTAGCGCGTGAAGAGCCGGTTGAGCGCCGAAGCCGCTTCGGTGACGTCGGACGCTGCGAAGACGTCACGGAGTTCTCGTGCTGCTTCGCGCAGCTTCGTCAGGTCGCTCGTCGAAAGGGTCACGGCCGGTTCGCCGTGGGCCTGCAGGACGCGCTCGACGTCCGCCGCGCCGGTGTCCGGGGGCAGCAGCACGGCGAGGAGGTCGACGGCGCGCTGGACGGAATCCCGGTGCGGAAAGGCCATGCCCCACTGTAACGTCTCGATCATGTCGAGCCGTTACAGACTCGCCGGGTATCTCACCGGGGCGACGCTCGCCCGGACCGGCGACGAGCTGTCCGGGCCCGCGCTCCTGCTGCTGGGCCTGACCGCCGGCCCGCACGCGGGGGCGGCGCTGCTGGCCGGCCTGACCGCGGCGGCCGCGGCGGGTGGGCCGGTGTTCGGGGCCCTGCTGGACCGCAGCCCGGCGCCGGGGCGGCTGCTCGCCGTCGCACTGGCGGGGTACGCGGGCGGGATCGCCCTGGTGACGGCGGTGTTCGGGCACCTGCCGCTCTGGTCGGTGGTCGCGCTGGCGGTACTGACGGGCCTGCTCAACCCGGCCATCGCGGGCGGCTGGACGGCTCAGCTGCCGTCGGTCGTGAGCGGCGGGTCGGCTCAGCTGCCGCCGGTCGCGGGACCCGCCCTCGCCACCGCCAGCCGGCTCGACGCGGTGACCTTCACCGCCGCCGCTCTCGCCGGCCCCGGACTGGCCGGCCTGCTGGCCACCCTCGCCGGTGCCCCGGCCGCCCTGGCTGTCGCGGTCGCCATGGTCGCCGCCGCGCTCCCGGTCGCCTGGACTCTCCCCCGAAGACCCCGCCCGGCCGCGACCCGGCTCGGGAAACAGCTCGCGGACGGCTTCGGCGTCCTCCTGCGCAACACGCCGCTCCGGCGGGCCACCGCGACGTCCACGCTCTCGTGCGCCGGGGTCGGCATGGTCACCGTCTGTTATCCCCTGCTCGGCGCCGCGCACCTCGGGAGCGCCGCGGACGGCACCTTGCTCATGACCGTCGTCGCGGTGGCGTCACTGCTGGCCAACGCCGTCTTCGCGAGGAAACCGCTCCCCCTGGAGCCGGACACGATCGTCTGGGCGAGCACCCTGCTCCTGGCCGCGAGCTGCGTCGTCGCGGCGACGGCGACCGACGTGAAACTCCTGGTCGCGGCCTCGGCACTGGCCGGATTCGCCGAAGGACCGCAGCTCACGGCCCTGTTCGCGATCCGGCACCGGGAAACGCCCGCACGCGTGCGGGCGCAGGTGTTCACGACGGCGGCGAGCGTCAAGATCACCGGTCTGGCCGCCGGAGCGGCACTGGCCGGTCCGCTGGCGGCGTGGTCGATCCCGGCGTGCCTGCTCACGGCCGCGGCCGTTCAGCTGGTGGCCGCGCTGAGCCAGGTCAGAAGGCCTCAGAAAGCCATCGCCTGGGCGCGCCGCTTCACCTCGGTGCCGTGGCTCGTGCGCAGCGCGTTGACCGGCGTGTTGCCCGGCAGCGACTCGTCGACGGTGAACAGCCAGCGGAGCATCTCGGTGCGGCTGAACCCGGAGTCGTCGAGCACGGTTATCGTGCCGGACAGGCCCTTGACCACGCCGTCCTTGACGAGGAACGCGCTCGGGACGCACAGCTCGCCGCCTCGTTTGAGGGCGATCAGCTCGCCCTCGCGCAGCAGCTGGCGGAC
This sequence comes from Amycolatopsis sp. cmx-8-4, assembly GCF_046548675.1. NCBI lineage: Bacteria > Bacillati > Actinomycetota > Actinomycetes > Pseudonocardiales > Pseudonocardiaceae > Amycolatopsis > Amycolatopsis sp. cmx-8-4. Next base: position 153,417 of record NZ_JAEBDZ010000005.1, on the reverse strand, counting down.
CTTGTTGGTCGACGTCCCGAGGGCGGTCGCGACCTCCGGCAGCGGCAGCACCGCGATGTCGGCGGCCAGGACGTCTTCGGCGACAGGAATCCCACTCACAGGTGACACTGTGCCACATTCGCCCCCCTCTCCCGCTAGTGCGCACGGGTGACCCGCGAGGTCTCCTCCACGCGGCGTGCCGGGTTCCGTACGATCCCTACTCGTGACACGCACCCATCCCAGCCTGGCCGGCACGCTGCTCGAGCGGCGCTACCGGGTGGACCGGCTGCTCGCCCACGGCGGGATGTCGTCGGTCTACCAGGGGACGGACACCCGGTTGGACCGCCAGGTCGCGATCAAGATCATGGACCCGCGCTTCGCGGACGACCGGTCGTTCGTGGACCGGTTCGTGCGGGAGGCCCAGTCGGCCGCCCAGCTGCACCACCCGAACGTCGTGGCGGTGCACGACAAGGGCGAGGAGGGCGGCCTCGCCTTCCTGGTCATGGAGCTCGTCGACGGCGGCACCCTGCGGGACCTGCTGGACGAGAAGGGCCCGCTCGACATCGCGCTCGCGCTGAGCGTCGCCGAGCCCGTGCTGTCGGCGCTCGCCGCCGCGCACCGGGCCGGGCTGGTGCACCGCGACGTCAAGCCCGAGAACGTGCTCATCGGCCGGTCCGGGCCGCACACCGGCGGCGTCGTCAAGGTCGCCGACTTCGGCCTCGTGCGGGCCGTGGCCAGCGCCGGGACGACGAGCGCGAGCGTCATCCTCGGCACCGTCGCCTACCTCTCCCCCGAGCAGGTCACCACCGGCGCGGCCCACGCGCGCGGCGACGTCTACTCGGCCGGGATCCTGCTCTACGAAATGCTCACCGGCCGCGCGCCCTACACCGGCGACACCGCGATCTCGGTGGCCTACCGGCACGTCAACGACGACGTCCCGCGGGCGAGCGAGCTGCGCCCGGACCTGCCGGCCGCGCTCGACGACCTGATCACGCGCGCGACCCGGCGCGACCCCGAGCTACGGCCCGCCGACGCCGGGGAGTTCCTCACCGAGCTGACCGCGGTGCGCGCGCAGCTGGGCCTGCTGCCGGTCACCGTGCCGGTCCCGGTGTCCCACGGCCAGGGCGACATCGCCGACACCGAGCGCACGCTGCCGCGGATCCCGCAGGTGCAGCCCGACACCGGGAAGACCATGCCGGTGCACCGGCCGAACGCGACGCGGGCGCTCAGCCACCCCGGCCACCCGGGCACCCCGCCGCCGGGAATCCCCGCGGCCGGGAACGTCCCGCCGCGCCCGCCCCGCCGGCGGGCCGAGCCGGAACCCGAGAAACCGGCGGACAACCGCAAGCGGATCGCGCTGATCGCCGGGGCCGTGCTGCTGTTCGGCGGGCTGATCACGGCGTTCATCTTCATGCTGACCGACACCGGCGGCGACAAGACGTCGACGGTGCCGAAGCTCGTCGGGCTGAACCAGGCGGCGGCCGGTGACGCCCTGCGCTCGGCGAAGCTGACGCCGCAGTTCAGCCAGGTGTTCGACAACACGGTGCCGTCGAACACCGTGCTGCGCAACGAACCCGCCGAGGGCACCACGCTGACGCCGAACTCGACGGTGTCGGTCGTGCTGTCCAAGGGCCGCCCGGCCGTGCCGGACATCCGCCCGGGCACCGCGCTGCCCGACGCCGAGCAGGCGATCAAGACGGCGCAGCTGACCCCGGTCCGCGGCACCGACGACTTCGACGCCGAAGTCCCGCAGGGCGCGGTGATCCGCACCGAACCCGGCGCCGGCAGCCAGCTGAACATCAACGGGCAGGTCACGATCATCGTGTCCAAGGGCCCGATCCCGCTGCCGCCGGTCCCGGACGTCACCGGGAAGGGCAAGGACGAGGCGTTCCAGCTCCTGCAGCAGGCCGGGTTCGAGCCGTTCCAGGCGGGCGAGGAGTTCAACCAGAACGTCCCGGGCGGCGCCGTCACCCGGACCGACCCGGGGGCCAACTCGCAGGCGACGGCGAAGCGGATCGGGGTGTTCCTCAACAACGCCGTCCAGGTGCCGGACGTCCGGTTCCGCTCGTTCGACGACGCCCAGAAGCTCCTCGAGCAGGCCGGGCTGCAGGCCGATCGCGACGGCGGCCGCGGGCGCGGCGGGGGCGGCGGGTTCGACTTCGTCTTCCAGCAGGACCCGCAGCCGGGCACGTTCGTGCAAAAGGGCTCCAAGGTCAAGCTGAAGGGCTTCGGTGGATGATCGGCAGCCGCGGGCGCGTGACCGGCACGATCGGCCCCGGCCTCATCGGTGAGGTGCTGCTGAGCGTCCGGGGCGGTACCGAGGCCTTCTACGCCTACCCGATCGACTCCGAAGCGACCTTCGCCTCCGGCACTCAGGTGCTCGTCGTGGACTTCGAACCTCCCCGCACGGTTTATGTCGAACGGTGGCAACCCCTGAGCCGTTAGCGGCGTCGAAGGGCTACCAACAACAGAAGACTGAGGGGTGTGGGAGGCCAATGAGCATCCTGACGATCGTCGGCATCGCCGTCGTGGCCGTGATCCTGATCTTCGGACTGCTGCGGGTCCTGTACAAGGTCGCGGAGCCGAACGAAGCGCTGATCGTGTCCGGCTGGGGGATCCGGGTCGAACGCAGCGAAACCGCGGACAGCCTGGGCTTCAAGATCATCACCGGCCGCGGCGTGAACGTCATCCCCGGGTTCCAGACCGCCCGGCGGCTGTCACTGGACACCCGGGGCGTCAACCTGCAGGTTTCCTGCGTGACCCGGCAGGGGCTGCCGGTCACCGTGCGCGCGGTGGTGATCTACAAGGTCGGCGACGACTTCTCGTCGATCGCCAACGCCGCCCGCCGGTTCCTGGACCAGCAGAAGGGCATGAACGACACGATCCACGAGCTCTTCTCCGGGCACCTGCGCTCGATCGTGGGCGGGCTGACCATCGAGGAGATGATCCACAACCGGGACGCGCTCACCGGTGAGGTGCGCCAGTCCTCGGCCACGGAGATGATCAAGCTCGGCCTGATCGTGGACTCCTTGCAGATCCAGGAGATCGACGACGAATCGGGCTACATCCTCAACCTCGGCAAGCCGCACGCCGCCGCGATCGCCGCGTCGGCCCGGATCGCCGAGGCGCAGCGCGACCAGGAAGCCGCCCAGGTCGAGCAGGAGTCGGCGGCGAAGAAGGCGGCCGCCGTCCGCGCGAGCCAGATCCAGCAGGCCGGTTACCAGGCCGAAGTCGACCAGGCGCGGGCGAAGATGTCCCAGTCCGGTCCGCTGGCCGAGGCGACCGCGCGCCAGGAGGTCGTCGTCCAGGAGACGCGGGCGGCCGAGCTGGAAGCGGCACTCGCGGAGCAGCGGCTGCAGTCGCAGGTCCGCAAGCCGGCCGATGCGAAGGCGTACGACACGCGCACGGCGGCCGACGCGGCCCGTGACGCTTCGATCGCCAAGGCCCAGGCCGAGGCGAAGGAGACCGAGCTGCGGGCGGCGGCGGACGCGACCCGCGTCAAGACCGCGGCCGAAGCCGAGGCACAGGCGACGAAGGCCCGTGCGGAAGCGGCGGCCGGGGCGACCCGGGCGACCGGTGAAGCGGAGGCTGCCGCGGCGAAGGCGCGCGGTCTCGCCGACGCGGAAGCCGCGAAGGCGAAGGGTCTCGCCGAAGCCGAGTCGGCCCGGGCGAAGGGTCTCGCCGAGGCGGACGCCATCAAGGCGCGCGCCGCGGCGCTGGCGGAGAACCAGGAAGCCGTCGTCGCGCAGCAGCTGGCCGAGCGCTGGCCGGAGATCGTCGAGGCGGGCGCGAGCGCGTTCGGCAACATCGACCACATGGTCGTGCTCAACGGCGCGGACGGCATGTCCGACATGTTCGCCAAGGCGCTGTCGCTCGGCGGGACCGGTCTCGGCCTGGCCCGGCAGCTGATGGAGTCGATGGGCAAGCCGGCGGACAAGGAGCTCGACGAGAGCGCCAGGAAGAACGGCGAGCTCAAGCTGAGCGACGGGGACCTCAAGCTGAGCGACTGATCGCGCACGCTGCGTACGGCCCTTGTGTCCCGGATCACGGGAGACGAGGGCCGTACGCCCGTTCGGGGGCGGAAATTCCCGGGACGTTGCCTTACCGTGGGCGCATGGTGCCGGACAGCACGTCGCGGGCCGCCCGATGAACTTCTTCACCGGCGGTCCCCGCGAACGTCCCCTGTTCCCCGTTCCGGAGCAGGAGCTGTACGCCTTCAACGGCAGACACTGGACCGATCCCCCGCGCGAGCACATCGTCCCGGCCGTGCTGCCGTGGGCGCAGGCGCTGGGCCGGTCCGAGCGCACGATCGTCGCGCTGCGGGCCGTCGAGGTGTGGCCGGAAGCGGTCACCCTGCGCGTCACGGTGTACTCGCGCGACAGCCTGGTCGACGACCCCGCGGAAGGCCTGATCGACCACCGCCGGGTCCCGGACTACAACGGCCTGCTCATCGGCGTGCTCTACGCCGACGGGAGCCGGGCCAGCTCGGAGACCATTTCGGTGCCCTCGGCGAGTGAGCCGGACGGGCCGGTGCTGCGGGCGCAGGCGGTCGGCGGGACGCGTTTCGCCGTCGAGCACGAGGTGTTCCTGTGGCCGCTGCCGTCGGCGGGGCCGCTCAAACTGATCGTCCAGTGGCGCGATCGGGGCATCGAAGAGTCCCGGACGACGCTCGACGGCGGCGCGATCCGCGCCGCTGCGAAAGACGCCGCGGAGATCTGGCCCGGGCTGGGCAGGCGTCACGCCGGCGCGTTGCCGGTGCGCCGCGTCGGCAAGCAGGTGGCGTTGACCCCCGACTGGGGGACCGCCGTGGCCCGGGCGGACGAGCCCGAAACCCCGCCCGGCGAATAAAAACCGGTTGATCTGTGACCCCGGGCACCGCTGCCCGGGTATCTCGAATGGCTGAATGGGGTGGTTAGTTAGCGTCGACGAAACACTTCGACGACCCGCGCGTCATGTCGGGCTGGTGCAGTGGATTTCTCCTCCCCTCGTCGCACGTGGCCGTGCAGACCCGCGAACGCCTGATGGGAAAGGTCGCTTATGGCAGGCTCGCCGCTCAGCGCACTCGACGTCGCTTTTCTTTGCCTGGAAAGCGAAAAGTCCCCGATGCACATGGGTGCGGTGATCACGTTCGCCGCGCGCCGGCCGGTGGATCCGCCGGCGTTGACCGTGATCCTCGCCGAACGGGCCGCCCGGCTCCCGAAGCTGCGCCAGCGAGCGCGCTCGGAGCTGTTCCCGCCCGGCACCGCCCGCTGGACCGAAGACGCGGATTTCGTTGCGGCGGACCACATCCACCACGTCGAGCTCAGCTCGCTCTACGACCCGGACCCGCTGGCGGCCTACGCGTCGCGGTGGATCGCCGAGCCGCTCGACACCGGCCGCCCGCTGTGGGACCTCACCCTGGTCACCGGCCTGCCCGGCGGGCAGTTCGCGCTGCTGATGAAGCTGCACCACGCGCTCACCGACGGTGCCGGGGCGTACGCGGTCGCGGCCGGGCTGCTCGACGGCGTCAAGCTGCCGGAACAGACCTCCAAGCCGGCTCGCCGGATCCCGGCCCAGCGGTCCACTTTGGACACGGTGAAGGGCGCGCTCGGCACGGTCTGGGACCAGGCGAACGAAGCCGCCGGCATCGCCTCGTCGGTGGTGCGGGCCACCCGGCCGACGCTGTCCCCGGTGTCGGCGCCGGCCTCGGCCGAACGCCGGCTGGGGTTCGTGCGGCTGCCGCTCGCCGAGCTGCGGCAGGTGCGCAAGGCCCACGGCGGCACGACCAACGACGTCGTGCTGGCGGTGCTGTCCGGCGCGCTGCGCGAGTGGCTGGTGAACCGCGGCCACCGCGCCGACGGCCGCACGCTGCGCGCGCTGATCCCGGTGAGCGTCCGCGGCCGGTCGGGTGACCAGCTCGGCGGCAACAAGCTGTCCGGCTACCTGTGCGACCTGCCGGTCGGCGAGGACGACCCGGTCGAGCGCCTGCGCGTGGTCCGCCGCGCGATGAACCGCAACAAGGCGGCGGGCCCGAGCCGCGGCGCGGGAGCGCTGCCGCTGCTGGCCGATCGCGTCCCGTCCCTGCTGCACCGGCTGGGCACGCGCACCGCGGGCCAGGCCGCGCCGCTGCTGTTCGACCTGGTGATCACCACGGTCCCGCTCCCCCCGGCCCGCCTCTCGATCGACGGCGCGCCGCTGGCGGAGGTCTACCCGTTCGTCCCGCTGGCGCCGCGCCACGCGGTCGGCATCGCGGTGGCCACCTACCGCGACTCGGTCCACATCGGACTCCAGGTCAACGGCGAGGCGGTGCCGGACATCGGCTCGCTGCGGGACGCGGTCCTGAAGTCCGCGTCCCGCCTGCTCGACGCCTCCTGAGGCCTCAGCCGCGCAGCATCTCCGCGACCAGGAACGCCAGTTCCAGGGACTGCTGCGTGTTCAGGCGCGGGTCGCACGCCGTCTCGTAGCGGCCCGAGAGGTCGATGTCCGAGATCTCCTGGGCGCCGCCCAGGCACTCGGTGACGTCCTCGCCGGTCAGCTCGACGTGGATGCCGCCCGGGTAGGTGCCGAGCTCGTTGTGGACCTCGAAGAAGCCCTGGACCTCGTCGACGATCCGGTCGAAGTGGCGCGTCTTGTACCCGGTGGACGACTCGTGGGTGTTGCCGTGCATCGGGTCGCACTGCCAGATGACCTTGTGCCCGGACGCCTCGACCTTCTCGACGATGCCCGGCAGCACGTCGCGGACCTTGCCGTTGCCCATCCGCGCGATCAGCGTCAGCCGGCCCGCCTCGACGCGCGGGTCGAGCCGCTCGACGTACTCCACGGCCTGCTCGGGCGTGGTCGTCGGGCCGATCTTCACCCCGATCGGGTTGGCCAGCAGCTCGGCGAACGCGATGTGCGCGCCGTCCAGCTGGCGGGTCCGCTCGCCGATCCAGAGGAAGTGCGACGACAGGTTGTACAGCTTCGGGTTCGACGCGTCGGCGTTGTCGAGCCGCAGCATCGAGCGCTCGTAGTCGAGCAGCAGCGCCTCGTGGCTGGCGAAGATCTCGGTCGACTGCAGCGACGTGTCGGTGACGCCGCAGGCCGACATGAACCGCAGGCCGCGGTCGATCTCGTTGGCCAGCGCCTCGAAGCGCTGCGCCGCCGGCGACGCCGACACGAAGTCCTTGTTCCAGTCGTGCACCTGGTGCAGGTCGGCCATGCCGGCGCCGGTGAGGGCGCGGACCAGGTTCATCGCCGCGCCCGCGTTCGCGTAGGCGCGGATCATCCGGCCGGGGTCGGGCACGCGCAGCTCGGGCTTGGCGACCAGCGAGTTGATGATGTCGCCGCGGTACACCGGCAGGCCCAGCGCGTCCGTCGCGGCCGAGCGCGGCTTCGCGTACTGGCCGGCGATGCGGCCGACCTTGACCACCGGCAGGCTCGCGCCGTAGGTCAGCACGACCGCCATCTGCAGCAGGGTGCGCAGGTTGGCCCGGATGTGCGGCTCGGTGTTCGACTCGAACGTCTCCGCGCAGTCGCCGCCCTGGAGCAGGAACGCCTCACCGCGGGCGACCATCGCCAGCCGGCTCTTCAGCCGGTCGATCTCGGCCGGGACGGTGATCGGCGGCACGCTCTCCAGCACCCCGCGCACCCGGTTGCTGAGTTCCGGATCGGGCCACTCCGGCTGCTGGGCCGCGGGCCGGGCCAGGGCCGCGTCGAGGCGGGCCCGCAGCTCAGGCGGAAGCGGCGGCAGTTCGGGCAGTGTGTCGACGGGGACGTCCACAGTCCAGTTCACCCCTCCAGGATAAGGTTCGCGCCGTGCCTCGTTCCGCCAGGTGGGCCACCGAGCTCCTCGCTCCCTGGGTCTGGGCGCTCGCGTTGCCTCTCGCGCTCGCCCGGGACGCGACCGGCTCTCCGCGCTGAGCTGGGGACTCCTCATCGCCGTCACGGGCTCGCCGATCCCGATGGCCGTCATCGTCCGCGGGGCGAAGCGCGGCCAGTGGGAGGGCCATCACGTGACGGCGCCGGGTCCCGATGCCGATCGCCGGGCTCTCCGGTCGCGCCGATACCGGGCTGGTCAGCCCGCTGGTCACGGCAGGCGCGAAGGTCGAGATCTCCCCGCACGCGGTCGCGCCCGAGGTGCCGACGCTCCCCCGCGGCCCGTCGGTGCTCCCACCGGTTCGACTGGGTGGCGTGGTCGCGGCTCGCCGGGCCGACGAGGGGCGTCGTCGTCGGTGGCGGCGGTTACCGGGCGCTGCTCACCGCGTCGACCGGCTGACGTTCCGCCCTCGCGAAGTCAGCACACCGGAAGAAACCGACTCGGCTCGAAGCCCGGAGTCAGGCGAGCAGCTCCTCGATCGTGTCGGCTCCGGCGCGCGGGCCGCCGGCCGCGCGCAGGTGGCCGGCCATCCGGGCCAGGTTCGCGCGGATCGCCGGGTCCGCCGCGACCTCGTCGACCGTCCGGCGCAGCTCCCGCGGGTCGGGTGAGCCGGTGAGCACCCGGCCCAGGCCCAGCTCCTCGACGCGGCGGCCGTTGACCGTCTGCTCCGGCGTCTGCGGGTAGGACACCAGCGGCACCTCGCACAGCAGCGCCTCCATCGTGGAGTTCATCCCCGTGTGCGACAGGAACACCTCCGCGTGCCGCAGCACGGCGGGCTGCGGGAAGTACGGCCGGACCTCGAAGTTCGCCGGGATCGGGCCCAGCCGGGCCGGGTCGACGCGGTCGCCGAGCGCCAGCACCACGGGCCGGCCGGTGCCGCCGAACGCCGTCACGCACGCGGCGAAGAAGTCGGGGCGGTCGTTGACCACCGTGCCCAGGGAAACGAACAGCACCGGGCCGGCCGCGGGCGTCCAGTCCGCGGCCCGGGAGCCGAACGACGGGCCGATGAACCGGTAGTCGGCCCCGAAAGTGTCACCGGCGATCTGGAACTCGCGTGGGAGGAAGACGAGCTTCCGGTCCGCGAGCCGGCCCACCGAGGCCGGCGTCTCGGCCGGGACCCCGGCGGACTCGGCGAACCGGGCCTGGTCAGCGGCGTACTCGGCCAGCCGCGGATGGCCCGGGTCGAAGTCGGGCGGGGCCAGCAGGGTCGTCGGGTCGAACTCGTCGTTGCCCGCGAACGTCGGCACCGTCGCCACCGACGGCCGGCCGAGCCGGTGGGCCAGCACCGGCCCGAACGGCGTCAGCGAGTCGTAGCAGACGACGTCCGGCGGGTCTTCGCGGAACACCTCCGTCAGCCGCGGCAGCACCGCGCGGGTGACGTCGAGAGCGCCGGTGAGCGTCTCGGCGACCTCCTCGGTGGTCCGGCTGCGCGCGGCGGCCACCTTCGCCCATGGCGCGTCCGGGACGACCGGCGCCGCCCCCGCCGCGGCGACGGCGTCCCGCAGCGCCGGACCGGTGGCGTAGGTGACCCGGTGCCCGCGCCGGACCAGCTCCTCGACCAGCGGCAGGGTCGGGTTGACGTGCCCCGCCGCCGGAACCGCGAGAAACGCGATGTGTGCGCCCATGGTCGGAACGGACCCCCATTTCCCGCCCATTGTGGCGGGCGCCGCTCGAATACGGAAAGGGCCACCCGGCACGCGGCCGGGTGGCCCTTTCCGCGACGCGCGTTCAGACGACAGCGAGTGGCAACGCCGTCGGGTGCACCGGGGACGGCAGGTCGGACGCGCCGGTCAGGTACGTGTCGACCGCGTTGGCCACCGAACGGCCTTCGGCGATCGCCCAGACCACCAGCGACGCGCCGCGGTGGGCGTCACCGCAGACGAACACACCCGGTGTCCCGGTCTGCCAGTCCGCGCCGCACGACAGCGTGCCGCGCTTGGTCAGCGACAGCCCGAGGCCGCCCAGCAGCGGCATGTCCTCGACGCCCTCGAAGCCGATCGCCAGCAGGACCAAGTCCGCCGGGACCGTCTCGACGTCGTCGCCGACCGGGATGACCTCGCGACGGCCGGTCGTGGGGTCCTTCTGCACCTTCACCTGCTGCAGCTCGACCGCCGTGACGCGGCCGGCGTCGTCGCCGACGAACCGCTTGACCGCAACGGCGAACTTCCGCTCCCCCGCCTCCTCGTGCGCCGAGTAGGTGCGCAGGATGTAGGGCCAGGTCGGCCACGGCGAGCGGTCGTCGTCCCTGGTGGACGGTGGGATCGGGTACTGGTCCAGCTGCGTCACGGAAAGCGCGCCCTGCCGGGTGGCCGTGCCGTAGGAGTCGGCGCCGGTGTCGCCGCCGCCGATGATCACGACGTGCTTGCCGCGCGCGTCGACCGGCGACGGGCCGTCACCCTCGACGAACTTGTTGGCCGGCACCAGGTGTTCCATCGCCAAGTGCACGCCGGACAGCTCGCGCCCGGGCGTGGTCGTGTCGTCGCGGCCGCGCAGGGCGCCGACCGCGAGCACGACGGCGTCGTACCGCTCGCGCAGGTCCTCCACGGTCAGGTCGACGCCGACCTCGCAGCCGGTGACGAACTTGGCGCCCTCCTTGCGCAGCTGCGCGAGGCGCCGGTCGAGGACCTTCTTCTCCATCTTGAACTCGGGGATGCCGTAGCGCAGCAGCCCGCCGAGCCGGTCGTCCCGCTCGAAGACGGTGACCTCGTGCCCGGCGCGGGTCAGCTGCTGGGCGGCGGCGAGCCCGGCCGGGCCGGAGCCGACGACCGCGACCCGTTGCCCCGACGACACTTCCGCCACCTGTGGCTGGACGTAGCCCGCTTCCCAGGACTGGTCGGCGATCGTCTGCTCGACGCGCTTGATCGACACCGGCCCGCCCGAGAGCGGCGAGATCGACAGCACGCAGCCCGCCTCGCACGGCGCGGGGCACAGCTTCCCGGTGAACTCGGGGAAGTTGTTGGTGGCGTGCAACCGATCGCTCGCCGCGGCCCAGTCGCCGCGGCGGACGAGGTCGTTCCACTCCGGGATCAGGTTGCCCAGCGGACAACCGGACCCCCCCGAATGACAGAACGGGATGCCGCAGTCCATGCACCGCGACGCCTGCTTGCGGACGTCTTCGTTGCGCACGCCCGGATCGACGTCCGCGTAGACCTCGCCCCACGAGTGGAGCCGGTCCTCTTTGGACTTCTTCTTGGGCTCTTCGCGGTCGTACTTGAGAAAGCCGGTCGGGTCAGCCACGAGCGGCCTCCATGATCGCCTCGTCGACGTCGCGGCCGGCGGCCTTCGCCGCCTTCGCCGCGTCCAGGACCCGCTGGTAGTCACGCGGCATCACCTTGGTGAACGCCACGCTGCGGCGCGGCCAGTCGCCGAGCAGCGACGCGGCCACCGCGGAGCGGGTGAGATCGTAGTGCTGCTGCACGGTTTTCTTGAGCCAGGCCAGGTCGTCCGCGGTCGGCTTGAGCAGGTCCACCATGTCCTGGTTGACCTTCTTGCGGTCGACGTCGAGCAGGAACGCGATGCCGCCGGACATGCCGGCCGCCAGGTTCCGCCCGGTCGGGCCGAGCACCACGGCGCGGCCGCCGGTCATGTACTCGAAGGCGTGGTCGCCGACACCCTCGGCGACGACGGTGGCGCCGGAGTTGCGGACGCAGAAGCGTTCGCCGACCTGACCGCGCAGGAAGAGCTCGCCGCCGGTCGCGCCGTAGGCGATCGTGTTGCCCGCGATCGTCTGCGCCTCGGCGGCGAAGGAGGCGTCCGGGTCGGGACGGACGATGATCCGCCCGCCGGACAGGCCCTTGCCGACGTAGTCGTTGGCGTCGCCGACCATGTCGAGGGTGATTCCGCGCGGCAGGAACGCGCCGAGCGACTGGCCCGCGGACCCGGTGAGCAGCACGTGGATCGTGCCCTCGGGCAGGCCTTCCCCGCCGTAGCGGCGGGTGATCTCCGAGCCGAGCAGGGTGCCGACGGTCCGGTTCACGTTGCGTACCGGCAGTTCGAGCCGCACCGGGTGCGCGTCTTCCAGGGCCGCCTCGGCGAGCTGGATGAGCGTGCGGTCCAGGGCGTGCTCGAGGCCGTGGTCCTGGCCGCGGGTGCGCCGTTTCGCGCCGCCGTAAGGTGTCTCGGCCGGCATCTCGAAGATCGGCGACAGGTCCAAACCGGACGCCTTCCAGTGGTGCACGGCCTCGTCGGTGTTCAGCAGCTCGGCGTGGCCGATGGCCTCGTCGAGGGTCCGAAAGCCCAGTGCCGCCAGGGTTTCCCGGACTTCCTGCGCGACGAACCTGAAGAAGTTCACGACGTGCTCGACCTGGCCGGTGTAGCGCTTGCGGAGCTCGGGGCTCTGCGTGGCGACGCCGACCGGGCAGGTGTCGAGGTGGCAGACGCGCATCATGATGCAGCCCGCGACGACGAGCGGGGCCGTCGCGAAGCCGTACTCCTCGGCGCCGAGCAGCGCCGCGATGACGACGTCGCGCCCGGTCTTCATGGCGCCGTCCACCTGCACGGTGATCCGGTCGCGCAACCCGTTGAGCAGCAACGTCTGCTGGGTCTCGGCGAGGCCGATCTCCCACGGCGTGCCGGCGTGCTTGAGCGAGTTCATCGGGGACGCGCCGGTGCCGCCGTCGTGACCCGAGATGAGCACGACGTCCGCGTGCGCCTTCGACACACCCGCCGCGACCGTGCCGACACCGAGTGAGGACACCAGCTTCACGTGGATGCGGGCGTGCTCGTTGGCGTTCTTGAGGTCGTGGATCAGCTGGGCGAGGTCCTCGATGGAGTAGATGTCGTGGTGCGGCGGCGGGGAAATCAGCCCGACACCCGGCGTCGAGTGCCGGGTCCGGGCGATCCACGGGTACACCTTGTTCGGCGGCAGCTGGCCGCCCTCACCGGGCTTCGCGCCCTGCGCCATCTTGATCTGGATGTCGTCGGCGTTGACGAGATATTCACTGGTGACGCCGAAACGGCCCGAAGCGACCTGCTTGATCGCGCTGCGGCGCTCGGGGTCGTAGAGCCGCTCCGGGTCCTCGCCACCCTCGCCCGTGTTGGACCGGCCGCCGAGCCGGTTCATCGCGATGGCCAGGGTTTCGTGGGCCTCGGCCGAAATCGAGCCGTACGACATCGCGCCGGTGTTGAAACGCTTGAAGATCGCCTCGGCCGGCTCGACCTCGTCGAGCGGCACCGGCTCGCGGACGCCGTCGCGGAAGGCGAACAACCCGCGCAGCGTGCCACCCTCGCGGTAGAGGCGGTGCACCTCGTCGGTGTACTTGCGGTACACCTCCTCGCGGCCGGTCTTGGACGCGTGCTGCAGCAGGAACACCGTCTCCGGCGAGAACAGGTGCAGCTCGCCCTCGCGGCGGTAGGCGTACTCGCCGCCGGTGTCGAGTCCACGGTGGACGCGGTCGGTCGGGTTGTCCGGGTACGCGCGGCGGTGCCGGACGGCGACCTCTTCGGCGAGCACGTCGAGCCGGACGCCGCCGAGCTTCGACGACGTCCCGGTGAAGTACTCGTCGAGCAGGTCCTGGGCCAGGCCGAGGGATTCGAAGACCTGGGCGGCGGTGTACGCGCCGACCGTCGAGATGCCCATCTTGGACATGATCTTCAGGACGCCCTTGACGAGCGCCTGCACGTAGTTGCGGATCGCCTTGCCGGACTCGATGCCGGTCACGGCGCCCTGCCCGATCATGTCCTCGATCGTCTCGAAGGCCAGGTACGGGTTCACCGCGGCGGCGCCGTAGCCGAGCAGCAACGCGATGTGGTGCACCTCGCGGGCGTCCCCGGATTCGACGACCAGCGCGACGCGCAGGCGTTCCTTCGTGCGCACCAGGTGGTGGTGCACGGCGGAAACCAGCAGCAGCGACGGGATCGGCGCCATCCGGTGGTCGGAGTCGCGGTCGGACAGCACCAGCGTGCGCGCGCCGGCCGCGATCGCCTCGGACGCCTCACGCCGGACGCGCTCGACCGCCGACGCCAGCGCCTCGGCGCCGCCGTCCACTTCGTACAGTCCGGAAAGGACACTGCACGCGAAGCCCGGCAGGTCGCCGTCGTCGTTGATGTGGATGAGCTTGGCGAGCTCGTCGTTGTCGATCACCGGGTACGGCAGCTTCAGGTGCCGGCACGACGCCGGGCCCGGCGCCAGCAGGTTGCGCTCCGGGCCCATGATCCGCGCCATGCACGTGACGAGCTCTTCGCGGATCGCGTCCAGCGGCGGGTTGGTCACCTGCGCGAAGTTCTGCTTGAAGTAGTCGTAGAGCAGGCGAGATCGCTGGGACAGCACCGCGACCGGGGTGTCCGAGCCCATCGAGCCGATCGGCTCGGCGCCCTTCTCGGCCATCGGCGCGAGCAGGATCTTGAGCTCTTCCTCGGTGTAGCCGAAGGAAAGCTGGCGCCGCAGCACCGAGTCGTGGCTTTGCACGACGTGGTCGCGGTCGGGCAGCTCGGCGAGCTTCAGCAGGCCGGCGTGCAGCCAGCCCTCGTACGGCAGGTCCTTGCCCAGCTCGGACTTGACCTCTTCGTCGTCGACGATCCGGCCGGCCGCGGTGTCCACCAGGAACATCCGGCCGGGCTTGAGGCGGCCCTTCGCGACGACATCCTTCGGAGCGACGTCCAGGACGCCCGCCTCGCTGGCGAGCACGACGCGGTCGTCGGCGGTGCGCCACCAGCGCGCCGGGCGCAGGCCGTTGCGGTCGAGGACCGCGCCGACCAGCGTGCCGTCGGTGAAGGTGACGCAGGCCGGGCCGTCCCACGGTTCCATCAGGCTGGCGTGGAACTGGTAGAAGGCGCGGCGCGCGGGCTTCATGGTGGTGTGGTTCTCCCACGCCTCCGGGATCATCATCAGCACGGCGTGCGGCAGCGACCGGCCGCCCAGGTGCAGCAGCTCCAGGACCTCGTCGAACGACGCCGAGTCCGACGCGTCCGCCGAGCAGATCGGGAACAGCCGGGTCAGGTCGCCGGGGATCAGGTCCGATTCGAGCAGCGCCTCGCGGGCCCGCATGCGGTTGCGGTTGCCGCGGATGGTGTTGATCTCGCCGTTGTGGGCCACGAACCGGAACGGGTGCGCGAGCGGCCACGACGGGAACGTGTTGGTGGAGAAGCGGGAGTGGACCAGCGCGATGGCGCTCGCCAGCCGCTCGTCGCGCAGGTCGCCGAAGAACGCGGGCAGCTGCTCCGGCGTGACCATGCCTTTGTAGACGATCGTGCGCGAGGACAGCGACGGGAAGTACGTGCCGCAGCCCGCGATCCCGCTCTCGTGCTCGGTGCGCTTGCGCAGGCAGAAGGCCAGGCGGTCCAGCTCGAGGCCCGCGGCGCCGTCGCCGGCGACGAACAGCATCGCGAAGTGCGGCATGACCGAGCGGGCGGACGGGCCGATGTCGGCGCGGCCGGCGTCGACCGGGACCTCGCGCCAGCCCAGGACTTCGAGTCCTTCTTCGACGGCGATGCGTTCGGCCAGCTCGACGGCCTTGCGGCGCTGCTCGGCGTCGGCGGGCAGGAAGGCGATCCCCGCCGCGTACCGGTGGTGGCCGTTTTCGTCGGGTTCGGGCAGCTCGAAACCGGCTTCCGCACGCAGCAGTTCGTCGGGCAGCTGCAGCAGGATGCCGGCGCCGTCGCCGCTGGTGGGTTCGGCACCGGCGGCGCCTCGGTGGTCCAGATTGGTCAACGCGGCGAGGCCGTCGGTGACGATGCCATGGGAGCGGCGGCCGCGGATGTCGGCCACCATGGCCACACCGCAGGAGTCCTGTTCGGTCTCCGGATCGTAGAGACCCTGCTTGCCGGGAATGGCGGAGAAGATCATGAAGGGACCTCCTTCGTCGTCTGTTCGTGCTGGCCGGGCTAGCGGCCGGGGAGCGCACGGGACGACGATGGCCCGCTCGTTAGCGCGACTTTAACACCTGGGAAACATGCCAGCATCAATTCAGAGCGCCCCGGACAACGTCGGACGGTAACGATCTGGCCGCGCGGAACGACGTAGTTCCTGATGGGTTCCTGGTAGTTCGCTCTGCTAAGTATACGACCCGGAAACCTTCGTCAAGTCTAACGTGACGCGGCCGACGCCGCCCGGTCCGATGCCCGCAACGCCCCCTTCGAGGCATTCCCGCACGCTAGTAGAACGTGTTACATTTCCCGCATGATCCTCGACCGGTTCCGGCTGCCCGGCCAGGTCGCGGTGGTCACCGGCGCCGGACGCGGGATCGGCGCGGCCACCGCCGTGGCCCTCGCCGAAGCGGGCGCCGACGTGGTCATCGCCTCCCGGACGGCAGCCCAGCTCGAAGAAGTGGCCTCCCGGGTGTTCTCGGCGGGCCGCCGCGCCCACGTCGTCCCGCTCGACCTCGCCGACCCGGCCGCCGCCGCGACGCTCGCCGCGGTGGCCGTCGAGGAGTTCGGGCGGCTCGACCTGGTGGTCAACAACGTCGGCGGCACCTACCCGCGACCCCTGACCGAGACGACGCCCGAGTTCCTCGAGGAAGCGTTCCGCTTCAACGTCTCGACGGCGCACGCGCTGACGGTGGCGGCGGCGCCCTCGCTCGTCAAGACGGGCGGCTCGGTCGTCAACATCTCGTCGATCATGGGCCGGGTCAGCGGCCGCGGCTTCGTCGCGTACGGCACGGCGAAGGCGGCCCTGGCCCACTGGACCCGCCTCGCGGCGGCCGACCTCGCGCCCAAGGTCCGGGTCAACGCGATCTCGGTGGGCTCGGTGGCGACGTCGGCGCTGGAGATCGTGGTCGGCAACCCGGAGCTCAAGGAGAAGATGGAGTCCGCGACGCCGCTGCGCCGGATCGGCGAGGCGGAGGACATCGCGGCGACCGTGGTCTTCCTGGCGTCCCGGGCCGGCGGCTACATCACCGGCAAGATCCTCGAGGTCGACGGCGGGCTCCAGTCCCCCAACCTGGACCTGGGCCTGCCGGACCTCTCCTAGCCGTTCCCGACCGTCGCGGCCCGGAACTGCCGGCGCTTCCCGGTAGCGTGGAAATCGGGGGGGGCCTGCTCGGCCCCGGCTCGCCTTATTGACCGGCGGCCAGCGCCCCAATGTGGCGTTGGGTGCGTCTGACGCACCGAATGCCACATTGGGTGCGTCTGACGCACCCAATGTGGCATTGGGGCGCTCGGTCAGTTCTCGGTCTTCTTGGGTTCCTCGGCCACCGGGACGTCTTCGGCGGGCTTCTCCGCCGAAGCCGGGGCCTCCGCAGCCACCTTCACGGAGTCGGCGTCGTCCGGTTCCGCCGGCGTGGCGCCGTCCGCAGGGGTCTCCCCGGCGGCGGCCGCGGGCGCGGCGGTGTCCTTGCCGTGCAGCAGCTCCGGGGCTTCCCGCGGCCCCCGCCGGCCCGCCAGCACGAAGTAGATCACCGCGGCGAGGAACAGCAGGATCGACGTCCACACGTTGACCCGCAGGCCGAGGATGTGGTTCGCGGTGTCGGTCCGCATCATCTCGATCCAGCCGCGGCCCACCGTGTAGCCCGCGACGTACAGCGCGAACACCCGGCCGTGGCCGAGCTTGAACTTCCGGTCGGCCCAGACGATCAGGCCGGCGATCAGCAGGTTCCAGATCAGCTCGTACAGGAACGTCGGGTGGACCGGGCTCTCCGGCAGCGGGATGTGGCCCGTCGCGACGCCGTTGAGCAGGTTTTCCGGGTCGTCCGGGTTGAAGCGCTGGAAGACCTCCAGGCCCCACGGCAGGTCGGTGTGCGCGCCGTAGAGCTCCTGGTTGAAGTAGTTGCCGAGGCGGCCGATGGCCTGCGCGACGATGATGCCGGGGGCGATCGCGTCGGCCATCGCCGGCAGCGGGACGCCCTTGCGGCGGCACGCGATGAGCGCGCCCACCGCGCCGAGCGCGATGGCGCCCCAGATGCCGAGGCCGCCGTCCCAGATCGCGAAGGCGTTCCAGGGGTTCTTGCCCTCGGTGAAGTACAGCTCGGGGTCGGTGATCACGTGGTACAACCGGCCGCCGACCAGGCCGAACGGCACGGCGTACACCGCCATGTCGATGATCGTGCCCTTGGTGCCGCCCCGGGCGACCCAGCGCCGTTCACCCCACCAGATCGCGACGATGATGCCGGCGATGATGCACAGGGCGTAGGCGCGGATCGGGATGATCCCCAGGTGCCAGACCCCGCGGTCGGGGCTGGGGATCGTCGCGAGGAAGGCGGCCGAGGCGGAAATCACGGGGCCACCGTAGCGCGTCTCCCGAGCTAGCGGGACTCCGCCTCCGTCGCGGCCAGGTAGCCCGCCACCAGCGCGTGCGCGACGCGGGTGACGGCGTCGTCGCCGGGAAGGAACACCTCGTCGTGCAGGCTGGGCGCGCCGGCGGTGTCGCCGAGGCCGACGAACAGCATCAGGCCACGGGTTTCGCCGCCGCAGTAGTGCGCGAAGTCGTCGGCGCCGAACGAGCGGAACTCGTGGTCGACGCGGGCGCCGCCGCGCACCAGCCAGCGCTGCGCCGCCGCGGCCAGGGCCGGGTCGTTGTGCAGCACCGGCTCGCACGGGCTGATCCGCAGCTCGGCGGAGCAGCCGTGGGCCGCCGCGGTGCCGTGCACGATCTGCTCCAGCGCTTCGAGCGCGCGCTCACGGTCCTCCGCGCGCATCAGCCGCAGCGAGCCGGCCGCGCTCGCCGAGTTCGGGACGACGTTCGCCGCGGTGCCGGCCTGGATCCGGCCGACCGAGCAGACCGCGCCGAACACCGGGTCGATCCGGCGCGACGCCAGCTGCTGCAGGCTCACCACCAGCTGCGACAGCGCGAGGATCGGGTCGCGCAGCATGTGCGGGTAACCGGCGTGCCCGCCCTGGCCGTGCAGGACGACCTCGAACTCGTCGGTGGACGCGTTGACCGGGCCCGGCACGGCCGACACGGCCCCGTCCGCGAGCCGGGGCTGGACGTGCCCGCCGATCACGGTGTCCACCCGGTGCTCGGCGAGCAGCCCGGACTCGACAACGTCGAGCGCGCCGGAGGGCGACGTCTCCTCCCGCGGCTGGAGCAGCGCGAGGATCGGGCGCGGCACGTCGACCCGCACCGCCGCGCGGGCCACCGCGACCAGCGCCGCGAGGTGCACGTCGTGCCCGCACGCGTGCATCAGGTCGGTCTCCGACGCCCACGGCACGCCGGTGCGCTCGGTGACCGGCAGCGCGTCCAGCTCGGCACGCAGGGCGATCGCGGGGCCGTCGGCCGCAGCGCCGGGCAGCGGGATCGCGCGGCCGGTCTTGGCGACGCGGACGCCGTCACCCGCGCCGATCGCCGCGGTGACCAGCCGGGCGGTGTCCTCCTCGTCGCCGGAGCCGCGCGGGTCGGCGTGCACGGCGTGGCGGAGGGCGACGGCGGCGGGCAGCTCGTCGTCGATCGCCCGGGTCCACCGGGTCCACAGGTCGGTCACACGTGCTCCAAGCGGTAGATCCTCTTCGCGTTCTCGTGCCCCACCAAAGCACACAGCCGGATGGCGTCCACTTCGGACATCGCGTCGGCGGCCAGCGCGGCCCGCGCGAAGTCCGACAGGCCGCGCCGGAACAGCGCCGTGCCCAGGTGGTACAGCTCGGCCAGGCCGAACGCGTCGGTGGAGAACAGCACCTTCCCGAACGGCGCGATCTCCAGCAGCTCGGCCAGGATCGCGGGCGCCCGGAACCCCACGTTGTGCGTGATCAGGCCGGCGTCGACGAAGACGTGCTCGAAGACCTGCGCGAGGTAGGCCGCGTGCCGGTGGAACGGGTAGTTGTGCAGCAGCAGGATCGGCACGCCCCGGTCGCGCGTCGCCCGCAGGAAGCCGGTGAGCAGCAGCGGGTCGCAGCGGTGCAGGTCGACGTCGGAGTCGCCGTACCCGACGTGGAACTGCACCGGCAGGCCCAGGTCGAGCCCGGTCCAGACGAGGTGGCGGTGCAGCACCTCGTCGGCCAGCCGGCCGTCTCCGGAGCGCAGCCAGCGTTCCGCCGCGGCCGTCACTTCGGACGGCGACGGCCGCTCCCCCGCCAGGTCGAGGCCGACGCGGTAGGCGGCGATCGACTTGAGCCCGACGGCCGTCGCGGCCCGTTTCCCCAGCTCGTCGGCGAAGGCCGCGGCGAACCCGGCCGCGGTCGTGCCCGCGATCACCGCCTCCGCGACCTGCTCCAGCCGGACGACGTCGTGCGCCCGGGTCGCGGCGAGGGCGCCGAACTCCGGCGTCGTCGTCACGGACTCCGGGAGGAACCCGCCGTCCAGCAGGAAGTCGGTCGTGCCGGTGGCCCGCAGGAACCGCCGTGCCACCTCGGCCGCGCCCAGCTCGGCGCGGCGGTCGAGGTAGACGTCGGCGGAAGCGTGCTGGGGCAGGTCGAGCACGGGCGCGCAGCGTGCGCGCACGGCCAGGCCGATGAGCGAGTCGAACAGGCTGGTGCCGAGCGGCGACGTCGTGTCGGCCTCGGTCAGCAGGGCCTCGAAGTCCGCGCGGGCCACGTCCCGGGTGAGGACGCCGTGGCAGTGGTGGTCCACGAGCGGCAGGTCCGCCACGAACGGGAGCAGCTCGGTCATGCGCGGCCCGCCGCTGGACGGGTTTCGACGGCGTCTGACACGATCTCCTCCACTTTCCCAAGGTATCCGGTTTTCTCGGGGTATCCAGTGAACAGGAGCAGGATGAGCCGGCTCGATCGGGCAGAACTCGCGCAGCAGGGCGCCATCCGGGCCGACGGCCTGCGCGCCGCCGGGGTGGAGCTGGTCGCGCTGACCTTCGTGGACAACAGCGGCATCACCCGGACGAAGGCGGTCCCGGTGGACCGGCTGTGGTCGGCGGCCGCGTGGGGCGTCGGCGCGTCGAACTCCTTCGACTTCTTCCTGGCCACCGACGAGATCGTGGACGGCACGTACTCGCGCGGCCCGGTCGGCGACCTGCGGCTGCACCCCGACCTCGACGCGCTCGTCCCGCTGGCCGCGCAGCCCGGCTGGGCGTGGGCGCCGGCGAACCGCTACGACCAGGACGGCGTCCCCCACCCGCAGGACTCCCGGGCGCAGGCGGCCGCGGCGACGGCGCGGCTCGCGGCGCTGGGCTACGACGTCCGGACCGCGTTCGAGATCGAATGGGTGATCACGACGGCGGACGCGCCGGACGACCCGCGCTCGGCGACGGCGGGCCCGGCCTACGGCTACGCGCGGCTTTCCGCGCAGGCGCCGTACCTGCGGGCGCTGGTGTCGGCGCTGGCCGCGCAAGGTGTTGCCGTGGAACAGATCCACCCGGAGTACGCGGCCGGGCAGTTCGAGCTGTCGGTGGCGGCGGACGACCCGGTGCGCGCGGCCGACATCGCGGTGCTGACCCGCGAGACGATCCGGGCGGTCAGCGAGCAGCACGGGCTGCGCGCGTCGTTCACGCCGAAGTTCGCCCCGGACGGCGTCGGCAACGGCGGTCACGTGCACCTGAGCCTGTGGGACGGCGACCGCAACCTCTGCGCCGGCGGCGACCGCCGGTTCGGGCTGACCGCGACGGCGGAGGCGTTCGGCGCCGGGATCTTCTCGCGGCTGCCCGCGTTGCTGGCGATCGGCGCGCCGTCGGTGGTCAGCTACCTGCGGCTGGAGCCGCACCACTGGGCGGGCGTGTTCCTGGCGTGGGGCCTGGAGAACCGCGAGGCGCCGCTACGGCTGGTGCGGGGCGTGGCCGGCCAGCGCGACCGGGCGGCGAACTTCGAGGTCAAGTGCTTCGACCTGACCGCGAACCCGTACCTGGTGGTGGCCGCGCTGCTGATCGCCGGCTTGGCCGGCGTGGACGCCGACGCGACGCTGCCGGTGCCCGTCGACGTCGACCCCGGGACGTTGCCCTCGGCCGAGCGGCTGCCGAAGACACTCGCCGAAGCCGTCACGGCGTTCGAAGCGGACGAAGCGCTGACGAAGGCGTTCGGCCCGGAACTGGCGACGACGCTGGTGGACGTCCGCCGCGGCGAGATCGACCGGTTCGGGCGCCTGTCGCCGGCGGAGCTGTGCGCCGTGATGCGGTACCTACACTAGGGCTTTCGCGACCTCCGTCCGCAGCTGCGGCAGCTTGGCGTAGAGGCGGTCGCCGGGGCACTCGGTGTTGTAGTAGTCGCGGTGGCCCTTGATCTCCTCGACCGGGATGCCGTACTGGCGGCAGATGTAGGCACAGAACACGACGAGCGAGTCCCACTGGGACTGCGGCGGTTCCACGCTGGTGTAGAGGCCTTCGTTCTCGATGCCGATGGCGTTGGTGTTCTGGCCGGGGCAGTGCGCGCCCTGGATCATGGTGGTCCGGCCGCGCAGCGCGTCGAGGCTGCCGTGCCGCCCTTCCAGCCGGTAGCCGCCGCGGCTGACGGTGAAGTGCTGGCCGGTGTCGGACCAGCCGTTGTTGTCCATGTGGTCGTGCTGATCGTCGCGGGCGACCTGGAAGGCGTGGTCGAGGGAGTAGTCGGTGCTGTTGGCACTGGCGATGTGGTGGATGAGAATCCGGTTCGCGGGGTGGTCGACGGTGACGAGTTCGTCCGACGGCGGCCGCGCACCCCACTCGGCACAGCTGTAGATCCGCGGCGCCTGCGCGGCCCTGGCCGCGGCGGGCCGAACCAGGCCGGCCGCCCCGGCGACGGCGAGACCGGTGGCGCCGCGAAGGAAGGTGCGCCGCGGAAGGTGTCCGATGTCCATGCACCGGACTCTCCCGCGGCCGCGTACAGCTTTTGTACAAAGCCCGGTCAGGCCAGGGTGATCTCGGCTTCGAAGGGCCGGGTGAGGTGGAGCTTCCCGGCTTCGCTCTTGGCGATGGGTTCGTACTCACCGCGTTGGAGTTCGAAGAGGGTCGCGGTGTCCGGCTCGCCCGGCTCGACCAGGAGGTAGAACGGGATCAGAGCTTCGGCGTAGACAACCCGTTTGAGGATCCGGTCCTGCACCCTGGAGGACGGCGACACGATCTCGACGACGAGAACGACCTGCTTCTCGGTCAGGCTCACGCCCGTCAGACCACACTCGTCGGCCACCACGAGATCCGGTATCAGCAGGCGGTTACCGCGGTTCCCGAGTACGACATTCGCTCCGGGGAAGACTTCGAACTGATCTCCAGCCCCCGCAGAGAGCTGGCCCCACAGGGTACCGACAAGACGCTGGTGCTCCAGCCGTGGCCATGGGCTCACGAGGAGTGCCCCGTCCACGAGTTCGATCCGCTGGAGTGAGGTCTGATCCTCCGGCAGTGCGAGGACTTCGTCGACCGTCCAGCCGTCGGGGTGCGGTGGGATGCTGAGCCCGGAATCGGGTTCAGTCGGTGCTGCCATCGCGCTTCACCTCCGCTCGCGCCGATCGCCGTCGGTCTGCTCCAGTGTGGCATGTCCGCTCGGTCCCCTCGTTGTGGATCATCACACGGGGAGTATGCGGACCACCACCGACAGTTCTGAGCCGGGTGATGGCGTCACGAGGATGCGACAGCCAGTTCGGACGCGCCGCTGTACAGCTTGATCTTGAACCGGATGTGCTCCTGGTGCTCGCGCAGCCGGTCGATCTGGGCCTCGACGCGGGCCTCGTGGTCGCGCAGGACCTCGAGGCGCTCGTCCTGCGTCGCGTCGCCGGAGCGCAGCAGCTCCACGAAGCGCAGCATCTCCGCGACCGGCATGCCCGTGTACCGCAAGCAGCGCAGGAGCTGCAGGAACTCCACGTCCTGGTCGGTGAACGTGCGGCGGCCGCCCGCCGTGCGGCCGACGTGGTGCAGCAGGCCGATGCGCTCGTAGTACCGCAGGGTGTCGATGGTGAAGCCGGTCTTTTCGGTCACCTGGGCCGGGGTGTAGGACGTCACCGGCCCAGGGTGGCACCTGGAGTGCGGTCCAGGTCAAGCGGTCGCGACGGCCCGCCGGACGCCGTCGGACAGCTCCTCCGACAGGCGACGGACTCCCGATGGACCCTCCGCCGCCGCCGTGACCAGGGCCGAGCCCACGATCACCGCGTCCGCGAACGCCGCCACCTCGGCCGCCTGGTCGCCCGAGCGCACTCCGAGGCCGACGCCGATCGGGAGCTTCGTGTGCGCCCGCGTGCGGCGCACCAGCTCCTCCGCGCCCGCGCCGACCTGGTCACGCGCGCCCGTCACGCCCATCACCGCGGTCGCGTAGATGAACCCCGAGGCCGCGTCCACCGTGCGGGCGAGCCGCTCCTCCGACGACGACGGCGCCACCAGGAAGGTCCGGTCGAGGCCGTGGGCCTTCGACGCGGTCATCCACTCGCCGGCTTCGTCCGGGATCAGGTCCGGGGTGATCAGGCCGAGCCCGCCCGCCGCCGCGAGGTCGCGCGCGAAGCGGTCGACGCCGTAGCGGTGCACCGGGTTCCAGTACGTCATGACGACCGCGCGGCCGCCGCGCGCCGCGATCGACTCGACGACCTCGAACACGTGCTTGAGGCGGAAGCCGTTGTCCAGCGCGGTCACCGACGCGGCCTGGATGGTCGGGCCGTCCATCACCGGGTCGGAGTACGGGACGCCGACCTCGATGAGGTCCGCGCCGCCGTCGACCGTCGCCGCGATCAGGTCCTTCGAGGCCTCGACGGTCGGGAAGCCGGCCGGCAGGTACCCGATCAGGGCGCCGCGGCCCTCCGCGCGCGTCGTGGCGAAGAGGTCGTCGAGCCCGCTCACTTGTCCACCAACCCGAACCACTTCGCCGCTGTGTCCATGTCCTTGTCGCCGCGGCCGGACAGGTTGACCACGATCAAGCCCTCCGGGCCGAGCTCGCGCCCCAGGTCCAGCGCGCCGGCCAGCGCGTGCGCCGACTCGATCGCCGGGATGATGCCCTCGGTGCGCGAGAGCAGCATGAACGCGTCCATCGCCTGGGCGTCGGTGATCGGGCGGTACTCGGCGCGGCCGGTGTCCTTCAGCCACGCGTGCTCCGGGCCGACGCCCGGGTAGTCCAGCCCGGCCGAGATCGAGTGCGACTCGACCGTCTGGCCGTCGTCGTCCTGCAGCAGGTACGTCATCGCGCCGTGCAGGGTGCCCGGGGTGCCCTTGGTGAGGGTCGCGCCGTGCCGGTTGCCGTCGATGCCCTCGCCGCCCGGCTCCAGGCCGACCAGCCGCACGGACGGGTCGTCGTAGAAGCCCGAGAAGATGCCGATCGCGTTCGACCCGCCGCCGACGCAGGCCGCGACGACGTCGGGCAGGCGGCCGGCCTGCTCGAGGATCTGCGCGCGGGCCTCGGTGCCGATGATGTGGTGGAAGTTGCGGACCATCGTCGGGAACGGGGCCGGGCCGGCCGCCGTGCCGAACAGGTAGTGCGTGCTGTCCGCGTTGGTCACCCAGTCGCGCAGCGCCTCGTTGATGGCGTCCTTCAGCGTCCGCGAACCGGTCTTGACCGGGATGACCTCGGCGCCGAGCAGCCGCATGCGGGCCACGTTCAGCGCCTGGCGCTCGGTGTCGACCTCGCCCATGTAGACGACGCAGTCGAGGTCGAGCAGCGCGCACGCGGTGGCCGTGGCCACGCCGTGCTGGCCCGCGCCGGTCTCGGCGATGACGCGCTTCTTGCCCATGCGCTTGGTAAGCAGCGCCTGGCCCAGCACGTTGTTGATCTTGTGCGAGCCGGTGTGGTTCAAGTCTTCGCGCTTGAGGAACACGCGCGCGCCGCCGGCGTGCTCGCCGAAGCGCTTGGCCTCGGTGAGCAGCGACGGGCGGCCGGCGTAATCGCGAAGCAGGCGGTTGAACTCGTTCAGGAACTCGGGGTCGTGCCGGGCCTTCTCGTACTCGGTGGCGACCTCGTCGACGACGCCGATCAGCGCCTCCGGCATGAACCGGCCGCCGTACGGGCCGTAGTAGCCACGCTCGTCCGGGTCGTGTGAGGTCTGCGGTTCGGCGGCACCGTGCTCTTCGGTCACCGGGACGGCCTCGGGCACGCGGGGTGCGATCCGGCCGTGACCAGCTTGACCAGGGCGCCCTTCGGGTCACCCGAGGCGACGAGGCCTTCGCCGACCAGCACCGCGTCGGCGCCGTGTCCGGCATACGACATCAGGTCGCCCGGCCCGCGGACACCCGACTCGGCGACCTTGTAGACGTCCATCGGCAGGCCGGGGGCCAGCCGCGAGAAGACGTCGCGGTCCACATCGAGGGTGTGCAGGTTGCGCGCGTTGACGCCGATGACCTTGGCGCCCGCCTCGAGGGCCCGGTCGGCCTCCTCGGCGTTGTGGATCTCCACCAGCGCGGCCATGCCCAGCGACTCGACCCGGTCGAGCAGCGCGGCGAGCGCGTTCTGCTCCAGCGCGGCGACGATCAGCAGCACCATGTCGGCGCCGTGCAGCCGGGCCTCGTGCACCTGGTACGGGCTGACGATGAAGTCCTTGCGCAGCACCGGGATGTCCACGACCGCGCGGACGGCGTCGAGGTCGGCCAGCGAGCCGCCGAAGCGGCGCTGCTCGGTGAGCACGCTGATCACCCGCGCGCCGCCGTCCTGGTAGTCCTTGGCCAGCGCGGCGGGGTCGGGGATGTCGGCCAGGTCGCCCTTCGACGGGCTGCGGCGCTTCACCTCGGCGATCACGCCGATGCCGGACTCGCGCAGCGCGGTCATCACGTCGCGGGGCGGCTGCGCGGCGGCCGCGCGGATCTTCAGCTGGTCGAACGGCAGCGCGGATTCCCGCACGGCGAGGTCTTCCCGCACGCCGGCGACGATCTCTTCGAGCACGCTCACCGGGCGCCCCCGCCCGGGCTCGTGGTCACGGTTTCACTCGCAAGGTCGCTCACAAAAACCTTCCCCTTCCCGCCGAAACGATGCTAACCCCCGCATCCGAAGCGCCCGGTTCCGGGTGTGCGCGTTACTCCGAATGCCGTCCGCCACCCTCCGTGGGATCCTCGCCCTCCGACAGCGCTTCCCACAGCTCGGCGTCCGGATCACGCACCTTCTTCCGGGTGGCCGGGGCCGCGTACTTCGCGCCGAGCCGGGCACCGCGCCCGGCACCCTTGATCGCTGCCAACCCGCCGGCGGCGACGAGAATTCCCCCGAGCACGGCCAGGCCGCGCCCGAGCAGCATCTGCGTCACCGGCAGCCCGTCGGCCCAGCCGGTGAACCGGGCACCCGCCACGCCGGCCCACCCGGCCGCCACGCCGGCCAGCGCCAGCACGGCGCCCAGGACACGCCGGGCCCAGCCGCCGGTGGCGATCAGGCCGGCCACCCCGGCGAGCGCGAGCAGCGCCAGCGGCACGAGCGCCGTCGCGCGCTGTTCGCCGGTCTCGCGGTAGAGGACCGTGCCGCGGACGCCGCCGTCGCGGAACTCGGCGTACCAGGTCAGCTTGGCCGCGCCCCACAGCGCGAGCGCGCCCAGCAGCAGCGCGACCACCATCATCCACAGTGGACGCCGGGAAGGGCGCGCCGTTGTGGTTTCGGGGTCCGCCACCTCCGGCTCAGACACGAGCGGCGTCCGCGGCCGGGTCGAGCCGGCCCGCCGGCACCATGGTCTGGGCCGCGGCGACCGCGGACAGCACGGTCCGCGCCTTGTTCAGCGACTCGGTGTCCTCGTAGTCCGCCACCGAGTCGGCGACCACCCCGCCCCCGGCCTGGACGTGCGCGATCCCGTCCTTCATCAGCGCGGTGCGGATCGCGATCGCCGTGTCGGCGTCCCCGGCGAAGTCGAGGTAGCCGACGACGCCGCCGTACAGCGCGCGGCGCACCGGCTCCAGCTCCTCGATCAGCTCCATCGCGCGGACCTTCGGTGCGCCGGACAGCGTCCCGGCCGGGAAGCACGCGGTGACCGCGTCGAAGGCCGTCTTGCCCTCCGCCAGCTCACCGGTGACGGTGGAGACGATGTGCATGACGTGGCTGTAGCGCTCGATCTGGAAGAAGTCGACGACGCGCACGGTGCCCGGCTTGCAGACCTTGCCCAGGTCGTTGCGGCCGAGGTCGACGAGCATCAGGTGCTCGGCGCGCTCCTTCTCGTCGGCCAGCAGGTCCTTGGCCAGCTGCGCGTCCTCCTCCGGGTCGGCGCCGCGCCAGCGGGTGCCCGCGATCGGGTGCGTGGTCGCCTTGCCGTCCCGTACGGTGACCAGGGACTCGGGGCTGGAGCCGACGATGTCGAAGCCGTCGAGCCGCAGCAGGTACATGTACGGGCTCGGGTTGGACGTCCGCAGCACGCGGTAGACGTCGAGCGCGTCGGCGCCGGTTTCGATCTCGAAGCGTTGCGAAGGCACGATCTGGAACGCTTCGCCCGCCTTGATCGCCTCGACGGCCTTGTCGACCGCGGCGTGGAAGTCCTCCTTGGTCCGCTTCCGGGTGAACTCCGGCTCGGGCCGGTCGAACGCGGCGACGGTGGCGGGCGCGGGCACCTGCAGCTGCTCGGTCATCGCGCCCAGCCGGGCGACGGCGTCGTCGTAGGCCGCGTCCACGCGCTCGGGCGAGTCGTCCCAGTTGACGGCGTTCGCGATGAGCGTGACCGTGCCCTCGTGGTGGTCGAACGCGGCCAGGTCGGTGGCCAGGAGCATGGTCAGCTCGGGGATGTCGAGGTCGCGCTCGGCCAGCTCGGGCAGCTTTTCGAGCCAGCGGACGGCGTCGTAGCCGATGTAGCCGACCATCCCGCCGGTGAGCGGCGGCAGGCCCGGCAGCGCCTCGGTGTGCAGCGCCTCGATGGTCTCGCGCAGCACGGTGAGCGGGTTGCCCTCGGTCGGCAGGCCGACCGGCGGGGTGCCGGTCCAGACCGCTTCGCCGTCGCGGACGGTGAGCGCGGCCGGGCTGCGGACGCCGATGAACGACCAGCGCGTCCAGGAGGCGCCGTTCTCCGCGGACTCGAACAGGAAGGTGCCCGGCCGGTCGGCGGCGAGTTTGCGGTACACCCCGATCGGCGTCTCGCCGTCGGCGAGCACCCGGCGCACGACCGGGATCACGCGGCGGCTCTCGGCGAGGGCGCGGAAGTCCTCGCGGGACGGGCTGACTGAGCCGGGGCCGGTGGAACCGGCGTAAGCGCTGACCATGGAACTCATTGTGCAGCCCCACGCGAACCGGGCCGCGCGGGGTCCTGAATTCAGCAAATGTTGAATTCGGGATCGCGGATGAGTCATGATGGGGTGGTGAGCACCACCGACAACCCCGAGACTACGGCGCGCCGACGCGGCCGCCGGCCCGCGGGCCAGGACACGCGCACGGCCCTGATCGACGCCGCGCGGTCGGTGTTCGCCGAGAACGGCTACGACGGCGCGACCGTCCGCGCGATCGCCACCCGCGCCGGCGTCGACGCCGCGATGGTCAACCACTGGTTCGGCAGCAAGGAGGGCCTGTTCGCCCGCGCGGTGCTCGAGCTGCCGTTCGACCCCCTGGAGCTGCTGGAAACCCTGCGCGACGGCCCCGACGAGGAGTTCGGCGAGCGGATCGTCCGCACGTTCCTCACCCGCTGGGACAGCGCGGGCGGCGGCGTGTTCGTGGCGCTCATCCGCAGCGTCGCCGGCCACGAGCAGGCGGGCCAGGTGCTGCGCGACTTCTTCCAGAAGTTCTTCACGCACGTGCTCTCGTCGGTCGGCTCCGACCAGATCCCCCTGCGCACCACGCTCTGCGCGTCGCAGCTGGTGGGCATGGGCATGATCCGTTACGTGGCGAAGTTCGAGCCACTGGCCGCGGCGGACGTCGAAACGCTGGTGGCGGCGGTGGCGCCGAACGTGCAGCGCTACATCAGCGGCGACATCGGTTAGGGCACGCGCCGGCCCATCTCGGCGCGCGACGTCCGCCCGAACGCCGGGACCGCGTACGGCCGGCGCAGGCTGCCGCGCGAGAAGAGGACGACCATGTCCGGGCCCGCCCCGCCGGCCCACGCCGGCCGTGCGGGCTGGTGCCACAAGTAGGTACCGCCGCGTGCCGCCGTCGCCACCGGAGGGAAGCGCCCCGACGTCACGGGGATGGTGGCGTAGCCCGGTTCACCCCGCACGTCGTAGGAGACGCGGATCGCCTGCGCTCTCGTCCGGTCGTCGAACCACAGCACCTTCCCGGTCACACCGTTCGCGGCCGCTACCTCTCCGGCGACAGCGGCCGGTCACCCGGCCGGTAGCCGCGGAGAAACCGGGTACCGCCTTCGCGACCCGCGTGCGTGGCCACCACTACGGGGAACGGGAGCAGCACCAGGGTGATGAGCAGCAGCACCACGTACAGCCCGACGAGGAACCGGTCGTCGTTCTTCTCCTCGGGCGTCCGGACGTGCGCGGGATCCGCCGGGTCGTAGACGACGGTGACACCTTCGCCGGTGAAGTAGGGCCGGCCCGAGTCCCACGTGATCTTCGCGACGCGTGACTCGCCCGCCACGGTGTAGCGGACCTCGATCGTCGGCGTGCCGCGGGCCGGGTCCCGGACGTCCAGCACGACTCCGCCGGTCCGCGCGCCCGTGGCCAACAGGTCGGCTTGGCCGAGATCCAGCGCCGACAGCCCGAGCACACCCGCCGCGAGCACGCCGTACAGCACCGCGGCGAAACCCCACGCGAGGCGGACCTGCTTGCGGGGGCGTGGGTTCGCGGTGGTGCCGACCCGAGGCCGCCCGGCCGCCTTCGGCGGGCCGGCGAGCACCGCCGCGCCGCGCCGGTCCGGCCGGCGCGCGAGGAAGACCGCGACCACGATCGCCGCGAGCGAGCCGCCGAGCACGGCGAAATCGGCCGCGAGTTCGCCGTTCTCGAACTCGTAGCGCGAGACCAGGAACGACCACACCGTGCCGGTCCCGAACGTCACGAACGCCGCCGCGCCGTACGCCGCCACGATGAGCCACGCGGTGCGCCACCGCCCCGGCGCCCGAGCGCCGCGTCTCCCCACCCGGCCAGCCTACGGTTTCGGCCGGCGGCGCGGGACCGGCGACCACCGGTAGGTCTCGGCCGACGCGGTCATCAGCTTCGGCCGGTCCCGCCACGGCGGCTTCGGCAGGATCAGGACCGTGAACGCGGAGCCGCGCCCGCCGATCAGCGCGGGCAGGTCCGGCAGTCCGGTCAGGGCCTGCCCGGAGAGACCCAGGTCGCAGGTCCGGAGCCGGATCAGGCTGCCGTCGGCGAACTTCACCGCCACGGTCGCCCAGGTCTGCCGCCTCCGCGCCGGCCCGAGTGTCACCGTCGCCGGCCGCCAGCCGGTCCGCTGCGCGGCTTCCGCGCGCCGGTACCAGCGGATGCAGTCGAAGAGGGCCGCCCCGGCGAAGGGCAGGAAGAAGAGCATCGCCGTCACGGGCTCACCCCCGATCAGGAGGCTGAAGAGGACCAGCGCGGTGCACAGGACCACGATGACGGCGACGATCGTCGCGCGGCGGAACCGGCGGGCGACCAGGGTCGCGGCCCGGCCGGCCCCCTCGACCGCCCGGCCCGGCGGCAGCCACTCGGCGAAGTCCGGCATCACGCCTCCCACCGGGGCGCCTTGGCCGGCACCGGCACCACGAGCTCACGGCCGTCGCGGCGTAGCAGGGCCACCACCCTGTCCTGGCCGGCCTCGCCGACCCGCACCGGCACCGGCACCTCGGCGAGGGTGCGCGGCACGCGCAGGGTTCGCAGCGACGGAGTGGTGCGGAGGCCGAGCGCGCCACCGCCGTCGAACCAGACCACCAGCTCGGCGTGCTCCTTGCCCAGCCGGTAGCCCCGCGCCCCCGGCTCCGCCACCGCGCGGTACCGCCGCTGCCGGCGGCGCGAGCCGTGCGTCAGGAGGTCGTCCGCCGCGACGAACAGCACGGTCGCGGACGCCGGCGCACTGTCTCCGCCGCGTCGCCGGGACCGGGAGTGTCCGACGTGGACGGAAGACACCACGGCGAGGTCGCCACGGCGAGCCGGGCGTCTCCGACGCGGACGCACCAGTTCCCGGTAGTCGCGCACGGCCCGCACCCTCGTCCCCATTCGCTCAGCGTAGAGCGAAAACCCCAGGTCGGAGGGCGATCAGAAGCACAGCGGTGACAGGCAACCCGGCGGGCCCGCCGAGCGTGCAAGGGAGCAGGTCTGCCGCCGTCAGCGGGCCAGCAGCAGCGCGATCAGCGTCACCACGCCCGGCACCACCTGCACGAACAGGATCCGCTTGTTCGCCGTCGCCGCGCCGTAGACGCCGGCGATGATCACGCAGACGATGCCGTAGAGCTTCAGCTGGTAGCCCGTGGGGTCGCTCGCGATCAGGCCCCAGACCAGCGCGAGGGCCAGGAAACCGTTGTACAGCCCCTGGTTCGCGGCCAGCGGCGCGCTTTCCTCGGCGAACTCCTCGGTGGTCCCGAACGCCGCGCGGGCGCGCGGGGTGGTCCAGAGGAACATCTCCAGGACGACGATGTAGACATGGATCAGGGCGACCAGCCCGACCAGGATGTCGGCGGCGATCTTCACGTGGTGTGCTCTTTCTCGTCGGCCAGGAGCAGGCGCTCCTCGGTGTCGAAACAAGTGTGGGTGCCGGTGTGGCAGGCGGGACCGGTCTGGTCGACGCGCAGCAGGACGGTGTCGCCGTCGCAGTCGATGCGGACCTCGCGGACGTGCTGGTAGTGCCCGGACGTCTCGCCCTTGACCCACAGCTTCTGCCGGCTGCGGGAGAAGTACGTGCCCCGGCGGGTGGACAGGGTCGCCGCGAGGGCGTCGTCGTTCATCCAGGCCATCATCAGCACGTCCGAGGTGGCGTGTTCGACGACGACCGCGGCGATCAGGCCGTCGGCGTTGCGCTTGAGGCGCGCCGAGACGCCCGCGTCGAGGGTCATGCTTCGGCTCCCAGCAGGTGCCGCTTGAGCGGCATCGAGTTCAACAGGACGAACGCGTAGCCGTACCCGAAGAAAGACAGGCCGGAGAACACCTTGTTGAACCACAGCTCGGCGCCCAGCAGCAGGAACGCGTGCAGCAGCGCGAACACCACGGTGACGACCAGGCCGCCGATCCGGGCGCCGCCCAGCTTCACCGCCAGCCCGGTGGTCACGACGCCGCCGAGGATCAGGGCGAGTGCGGGCGTCCGGTAGATGGCCAGGCTCGAGCCCGCGCTCAGCACGGGGATCAGGTCGAGCAGGGCCCACGCCACCGGCAAGCCGATCAGCAGGGCGGCGACGACCTTGACCTCGACGGGTGCGCGCCAGGACTTCATCGGACCTCCACCCCGCCGTCGCGCAGCGCGGTCTTGACCTCGCCGATCTTCAACTGTCCGAAGTGGAACACGCTGGCGGCGAGCACCGCGTCCGCGCCGGAGCGCACCGCGGGCAGGAAGTGCTCCAGGGCCCCCGCTCCGCCGCTGGCGATCACCGGCACCCGCACGGCCTTGCGCACCATTTCGATCAGCTCGAGGTCGAAGCCGTTCTTGGTGCCGTCGGCGTCCATCGAGTTCAGCAGGATCTCGCCGACGCCGAGCTCTTCGCCGCGCGCGGCCCACTCGACGGCGTCGATGCCGGTGCCGCGGCGCCCGCCGTGGGTGGTGACCTCGAAGCCGGACGGCGTCGCTTCGCCGCCTTCGGGCACGCGGCGCGCGTCGACCGACAGCACGATGCACTGGGCGCCGAACCGGCGCGAGGCCTCGTGCAGGAACTCCGGCCGGGCGATCGCGGCGGTGTTGATGCTCACCTTGTCCGCGCCGGTGCGCAGCAGCCGGTTGACGTCGTCGTTGCTGCGGACGCCGCCGCCGACGGTCAGCGGGATGAACACCTGCTCGGCGGTGCGGCGGACGACGTCGTAGGTGGTCTCACGGTCGCCCGAGGACGCCGTGACGTCGAGGAACGTCAGTTCGTCGGCGCCCTCGGCGTCATAACGCCGGGCCAGCTCGACGGGATCGCCGGCGTCGCGGAGGCCGGCGAAGTTGACGCCCTTCACGACCCGGCCCGCGTCGACGTCGAGACAGGGGATCACCCGCACCGCGACAGACATGACCGCAAGCGTAGTCAAGGGCGTTCTAAGCTCGGGCAATGGCACAGGCGGGGCGGCGGCCGGGGCGGACGGAGACGCGGGAGAAGATCCTCGACGCGGCCCGGCACCGGTTCGCGGAGCTGGGGTACGACGGCGCGACGGTCCGCGGGATCGCCGCCGACGCCGGGGTGAACGCGGCGCTGCTGCACCACTTCTTCGGCAGCAAGCAGCAGCTTTTCGCGGCGTCGATGAACCTGCCGGTGAACCCGGCTTCGCTGGTCCCGGCGATCCTCACGGGCCCGCGCTCGGGCGTGGGCGAACGGCTGGTGCGCGCCTTCCTGGCGCTCTGGGCCGCGCCGGAGGGGCGGACGCCGTTCCTCGCGATGCTGCGCGCCGCGGCGACGAACGAGCAGGTCGCGCTCATGATGCGCCAGTTCATCGAGCGCACGGTGCTGGCCGAGGTCGCCAAGGCGCTCGACGTGCCGCCGGTGCGCGTCACCGGGATCGCCGCGCAGATGATCGGGGTCGCGCTGCTGCGCTACGTGATCAAACTGCCCCCGCTGGCCGAGGCCGGCGACGAGGAACTCGTCGCGCTGCTCGCCCCGGTCGCGCAGTACTACCTCGACCCGGCACCCGGCGGTCGGGTTCCGGCCACCCGATCCGTCTAGTTCGCCCGGACGCGCGGGCTGCTCCCGGCTGCCGTCACCAGACGAAGATCCGCGGCATGCTCACCCGTGGTGGTGGCGCGATCCGGGGTACCCGGGCGATCTCCGGGGGCACCCGGAACGTGTCCGGCGGGGTGTAGCCGTGCAGGCCGTAGTCGCGCGTTCCGTAGCTGCCCAGGCCGTAGTCGTACGGGTACCGCAGGCTGTAGTACTCCGGCGGTGGCAGCCGCAGCGGCTCGAGGTCCGGCAGGGTGAGCCTCAGCTTGCCCGACGGGTCGTACTCCGGCGGTGGCCGCCGTGCCTCGATCACCTCCGTGACCTTCTGGTCCAGCTGAACCGGGGCGTCCCGCAGCGCCGAGACGGTCGTGGCGAACGTGCGCGCCAGGTCCTCCGCGCGCGGCGTGGCGTGCGCGACCGGCTTGTCGACGTCCGTCTGCCGGACCAGGTCCGCGGCCTCGCGGTCGACCGCCGCGCCGAGATCCTGCGGGGCGCGCAGCACCAGGTCGGCCAGGCGGTCGTACGCCCGGGCGAGCCGGTCCTGCAGGCCCTTGTCCGCTGCCTCGACGAACGCCTGCACCAGCGGGTCCAGGAACGGAATGGCGTCCGTCACCGGTTTCGTGAGCGCCGCGATCCGTTCGGTGGCCACCTTCTCGACCTGCAGCGTCACCTTCTTCCGGCTGTCGGCGACCAGGTCGATGCCCGGCTCGGCCGGCCGCGCGTCGACGACCGCCCGCGCGGCTTCGACCTGTTCCGGCGTCACCTCATCGGGTGCCGCCCGGCCGGTGGTCTCGACCCGCAGCTCCGGCCCGATCCCCGCGACCTTGTCGCGGCTCACGGTCTCCGCGCGGACGGCGTCGTCGACCGCGGGCAGGCTGACGTCGTACGGCTTGGCGCTCGCGGCGCTGCTCCGCGCGGTGTCGAGCAGGTCCGGCAGCTGCGCGCCCCGCGCCGCGAGCGCGTCCCGGTAGGACTGCGGGAACGCCGCTTGGACCTTGTCGTAGAGCTTGCCGGCGACGCGCTCGGTCAGGCCCGCCTCGAGCTTCTTCGTCACCTCGGCGTAGCCCTGCTGCGCCACCTTGAACTTCACCTGCAGGTCCGTGGCCGGCACGCCCACCTGCATGCCGAACAGCGTCAGCGAGGCGAGCGTGGCCAGCCCGGCGGCCGCCGGTCCGCTGTACTTCGTGTAGAAATCCGCGGCCCGCCCCAGCCCGGCGGCGGTCCGCCCGCGCCACGGCCCGGCGTCCCGGCGGGCGAGCAGCAGGCAGGTCAGCAGGTAGACGCCGATCAGCACGGCGAACACCGAGAACTCGCTCAGCTTCAGGTGGTCCGAGAAGAACCGCGACACCGTTTCGAAGAACCGCTGCAGTGAGATCAGCCAGCCGACGCTCGACGTGTCGCCGAACCACCGCAGGTACGCCGACAGCAGGAAGTACGCCGTCGCCGCTACGCCGATGGGCACGAGGTAGAGCACCCCGAACGAAGCCAGGTGGTACCGGAATCCCGGGCCCTCCCGCACCTGCTCGGCCGTGAACCGCCGCGTGTAGCCGCGGCCGAACCGCACCAGTCCCCAGACCACGCCCACGACCAGCGCGAACGGGCCGGCCACGAACGCCGCCACGAGCACCGCCGAGACGGCCAGAGCCGCCCGCTGCTTCCCCGCCGTCATCTCCCCCTCCGATCCGTCCGGTTCAGGAAAGCACGGCCCACCGACAGGTTTTCCGAGGCGATCCCCGACACCGCCGAAGGCCCGGGAACGCAGCGGAGCCGACGCTCACCCGGACTCGTGAACGGCCGCGACCAAGCAAGACCGAACCGCCCGGCATCTACCGCTCAGTGACGGACAAGGCTCACGAACTGGGCCGAACCGGTGAACTCCGTCACGAAAGAAACTTCCCGGCCGCGTGCATCAACTCGGCCGTCCCGGACGTCCATGAAGGTGACAGGCGGGCGAAGGGACGTACGTGGGCTTCGAAGAGTTCGTGGCGGAGCGGCTGGACGGGCTGCTCCGCTACGCGACCGTCCTGACGAACGACCCGCACCTCGCGCAGGACATCGTCCAAGACGTCCTGCTGCGCGCGCAGCAGCGCTGGGACGGCATCGACGC
The DNA here is from genome assembly GCF_046548675.1 of Amycolatopsis sp. cmx-8-4. Taxonomy (NCBI): domain Bacteria; kingdom Bacillati; phylum Actinomycetota; class Actinomycetes; order Pseudonocardiales; family Pseudonocardiaceae; genus Amycolatopsis; species Amycolatopsis sp. cmx-8-4. The sequence continues at coordinate 117,171 of NZ_JAEBDZ010000005.1, read as the reverse complement.
CCCGCCGACCTACGTCCGCAAGATGGTCACCAACGAGTACCTGTCGTGGCGCCGCCGGGCCGTGCGGCGGATGGTGCCGAGCAGCCACGAGGTCCTCGACGCGCTGTCCCCGCCCGAAGCCGACCCCGCCACCGCCTACGACGAGCGGGACGCGATGCTCGGCCTGCTCGCCACGCTCCCCCGCAAGCAGCGCGCCGCGGTCGTGCTGCGCTACTACGAGGGCTACTCGGACGCCGAGATCGCCGCCGTCCTGCGGTGCGGCACCTCCACCGTGCGCAGCCAGATCTCCCGCGCCCTGGCCACCCTCCGGGAAGCACCCCACCCCGCGCCCCTGACCACCGGAGCCCCCGAATGAGCCGCAGCGACCACGAGACCGAGACGCTGATCCGGGAGAGTCTCGACCGCCTCGCCGCCCGCGCGCCGGACGGCCACGCGGTCCGGGACGCGCTCGCGGACGCCCGGCGCCGTCGCCCGGTCGCGCGGCTGACGCTGGTGGCCGCCGCCGTGGTGCTGCTGGTGGCGGGGGTCTTCGTCGGCACGCAGGTGCTCACGAGCCCGCCGGTGCTCGACCCGGCGGCGGGCCGCCCGGTGCTCGGCTACACCCCCGGCTGGCTGCCCGACGGCTTCACCGAGCAGAGCCGCGAGGGCGGCCCGGGCCTCACGCCGCAGGTCCGCCGGTGGTTCGCCGGGCCGGCGGAGATCACGCTGTCGGCGTATCCGACGGCCGATCCCGAGTGGTCGCGGACCGCGCTGAAGATCGCGTCGATCAAGGACCAGATCGTCGTGCACGGCCGGGTCGCCATGGTCACCGGCGACACCGGCGCCGCCGCCCTGCTCACCTGGCTGGCCGACGACGACCACGTGCTCACCGCCCGGGTCGGCGGGATGCCGGACGCCCGCGCGGTCGCCCAGCGGATCGCCGAGTCGGTCGACGCGACCCCGGTCGGCGTCCGCGGCGAGCTGCGGTTCGGGCCGCTGCCGGCGGGGCTGGCGGAACGCTCGGCCGCCGTCCGGGGCACCGGCCCGGACGACGCGAGCACCGAGCTGACGGCGGCCGACCCGGCCCGCCCGTCGGTCCCGGCCGTGACGGCCGCCGTAGGCGCCGGCTCGCCCGGGATCGGCGGCGCCGCAAGCATTTCCGTGCGTGGGGGCCCAGGGTTCTACTCGGCGCCGAGGCCCGGCGAAGCCGCGCTGGTCGCGGTCCGGCTGCCGTCCGGGCGCTGGCTGACGGTGACCGGACCGCAGCCGGAGGCCGTGCTGGTCGCCGTCGCGGACGGCGTCCAGCTCGACCCTGCACCCGACTACCGCTGGCTCGGGCGGCCTACCAGCTGACCGTCGGGAACCAGATGATCCCGAGCCGGCCGAGCACCCGCACGTCCCAGTAGAGCAGCGTGAACGTGCCGCCGACGAGCAGCGCCGCGCCCGTCACGGCGGCGATGCGGCCCGGCTTCGCGGCCAGCCAGCGCTGCACGCGCCCGCCCGTCGCGTGCGTCAGGATCAGGAACAGCACGCCCATGATCACGATGTTGCCGAGTGACTGCAGGGCGAACGCGGCGGCGCCGTAGAACACGTTGTGCTGCTCGGCGGCGCTGCGGAACATGATCCGGAACAGCGGGTACGGCCGGCCGATGAGGAACCCGCCGATCAGCGCGCCCATCAGGACCAGCGGTGCGGCCGGGTGCCGCCGGGTCAGCGCGCCGATCGGGTTGCCGATCACGCCCACCGAAGCCAGGCCCAGCACCAGGAACACCAGGCCGACGACGCCGAAGGCGACCATCGACTGGATGCTGCGCGGCGTCAGCCCGCTGGCCGGCGCGGTGTCGAACTGCGGCATCCGCGTGCCGACGAGCGCGACGATCACGCCGTAGACGATCGACACGGTGAGCATGCCCGCCGCGATCCAGCCGAGCGGCTTGAGCGTCGTCGCGAACCGCCGCTTCCCGCCCGCCTCGCCGCCGACCAGCGGCGCGACCGCGCCGAACGCGGCGATGTTGCAGGCGGTGAACGAGCCGGCGAGGCCGGAGACGAACGCGAACAGCGTCCCGGCGAGCACGCCGCCGATCGGGGTGGCCTTCGCGTCGTAGCCGAGCAGCGTGTTGGCGACGCTGTCGCCGATGACGGAGTCGACGAACGGCGCCGACCAGAGCGCCGTCAACGCGAACCCGGCGAGGACCGCGATGACCACGACCCGCGCCCGATGCGCGGGATACGGGCCCGAGCCGAAGAAACCCGCTTGCGGATGAACCGGAACCTGCTGTGTGACGGCCATCTACACCCTCCAGTGTGCGGGAAAAACCCAGCCCGCAAAGCGTTGCAAATATTCCGTTGAAGCGCTTCCGCCGAACTGCGCCTCCGCGTTGGGCCGGAAGCCCGCTTGACGCCGTGACCTCGGCGAGCGCAGAATTAATCGCATGACTAATTCTGCCATCGAGGTCACCGGCCTGCGGGTCCGCCGCGGCGGGCGGCCGGTGGTGCGCGACGTGAGCTTCGCGGTACCGCGCGGTGTTGTCACCGGGCTGCTCGGCCCGAGCGGCTGCGGCAAGACGACGCTGATGCGCGCGATCGTCGGCGTGCAGCTCGTCGAGGGCGGCACCGTCACCGTGCTGGGCCTGCCCGCGGGCAGCCCGCCGCTGCGGCGCCGGATCGGCTACGCGACGCAGAACCCGGCGATCTACGCGGACCTGACCGTCCGGGAGGCGCTGCGCTACTTCGCCGCGGTGCTGCGCGCCCCGGTGTCCGATGTGGACCGGGTCATCGGCGAGGTCGGCCTGGGCGACCACGCCGGGAAGCTCGTCGGCTCGCTCTCGGGCGGGCAGCACAACCGCGCGAACCTCGCCGTCGCGCTGCTCGGCCGGCCGGAGCTGCTGGTGCTCGACGAGCCGACCGTCGGGCTCGACCCGGTGCTGCGCGACGAGCTGTGGGCGCTGTTCCGCCGGCTCGCCGAAGGCGGCGCCACGCTGCTGGTGTCCAGCCACGTCATGGACGAAGCCGCGCGCTGCGACCGCCTGCTGCTGATGCGTGAGGGCGTCCTGCTGGCCGACGACGCGCCGGCGGAGCTGCGACGGCGTACCGGCGCCGCCGACCTCGAGCAGGCGTTCCTGCGGCTCGTGCGGGTCGCGTCGTGAGCCCCGCGCTGACGCTCGCCACCACGCGGCGCATCCTGACCCAGCTGCGGCACGACCCGCGCACCGTCGTGATGCTGGTCCTGGTGCCGACGCTGCTGATGATCCTGCTGCGGTACGTCTTCGACTCGGCGCTCGTGTTCAGCCACGTCGCGCCCGCACTGCTCGGCGTCTTCCCGTTCCTGATCATGTTCCTGATCGCGTCGATCACGACGTTGCGCGAGCGGACCACGGCCACCCTGGAGCGGCTGATGACGCTCCCCCTCGGCCGGCTCGACCTGCTTTTCGGCTACGCGCTGGCGTTCGGCGTGATCGCCGTCGTCCAGGTGGCGCTCGCGACGGCCGTCTCACTGTCGTGGCTGGGCCTCGACCTGGCGGGCCCGGTCGTGCTGCTGCTGGTGATCGCCGTCCTCGACGCGCTGCTCGGGATGGCGCTCGGGCTGTTCGTCAGCGCGTTCGCGCGCACCGAGTTCCAGGCCATCCAGTTCATGCCGGTGTTCGTGCTGCCGCAGATCCTGCTGTGCGGCCTGATCGCGGCGCGCGAGGACATGGGCCGGCCGCTGCGGTGGCTGTCCGACGTGATGCCGCTGTCCTACGCGGTCGAGGCGCTGAACCGCGTCACGGCTTCGCCGACGGTGGACGCGGTGATCCTGCGGAACCTGGCGGTCGTCGCCGGCTGCGCGCTGCTGGCGCTGGTCCTCGGCGCGGCGACGCTGCGGCGCCGGACGCCCTGACTACCGTGGACGCATGGCATCCGAAACGGATCGGCTCGCGGCCGAGCGCTACGTCGTCCTGACCACGTTCCGCAAGGACGGCCGCGCCGTGCCGACCCCGATCTGGGTCGCCGGCGACGGTGGCGAGCTCGTCTTCAACTCGGTCCGGGACGTGGGCAAGGTCAAGCGGATCCGCAACAGCGGTCGCGTCGAGGTCCAGGCCTGCGACCTGCGCGGCAAGAAGACGCACGGCGCGGTGGCGAGCGGCCAGGCCCGGTTGCTGGACCTCGAGGAGACCAAGCGGGCCCAGCAGGTGATCGGGCGCAAGTACGGCGTCGTCGGGCGGGTGTCGATGTTCTTCTCGAAGCTGCGCGGCCCGGCGGACCGGACGGTCGGGATCGCCGTCAAGCTGAGCGAGTGAAGCCCCGGAACCCCCGCCGCAGGTAGTTCGGCAGGGCGTTCGGGTGATCGAGGGTCGAGGTGTGCAGCCAGACCCGGCGCGCGTCCGGCACCGTCCACGCGGCCGCGACGACGAGCGTGAGCGCGTACCCGCCGAGCCCCTTCCCGACGAACTCGGGCAGCAGCCCGAACGTCGTGATCTCGACGTCGTCGCCGGGCTGCGGCTCGAAGTCGGCGGCGCCGGCGATCTCCCCGCGGTACTCGACCAGGCGGTAGCGCCGGTGCGGCTCGGCGAGCCAGCGCGCCCAGTCGTCGTCGGTCCGGGACGCGCTCGGCCAGCGGTACGGCGTCCCGATCCGGACGTGCAGCTCGCGGATGAGCGGCGAGGCCTCGACGGTCCGCAGGGTCACCCCGTCGACCGGCGGCGCCGGGGTGAGCTGGTCGGCCGCGGTCATCTCGAGCTGGGTGACGATCTCCTCCACCGCGGCAACCTAGTGGTTCGAGGTGTCGCTGTCAGCCGCTTTTCGGCGTCAACCCGCCGCGCGCAGCGCCGCCGCCATGGCCGCCGAGTCGTGGTCCGGCCCGCAGCCTTCGACGATGACCAGGTCACCCGGGATGTGGTCGGCGCGCAGGCGCAGGATCGCCTGGTAGGCGGGCGAGTCGTACCACTCGCGGGCTACCGCGACGCTCGGGAACTCGATCACCACGAGCGCGCCGGGCCACTCGCCTTCGAGCACCTGCACGTCGGCCCCGTGCACGACGAACCGGCCGCCGTACGGATCGAGCGTGGCCTGGATGCGTTCGAGGTACCGGAAGACGTCTTCCGGCAGCACGGCGGGCGGACGCAGGTGCGCGAGTCCGTAGGCGGTCATGGTGGTCCTTTCGTTGTCCTGAAAGGAATCCTGACCGCCCGCGCGCACCGCGTCGATTACCCCGGAGGTAATCCTCAGACCTGCGCGACCGCCGCCAGCGCCTCGGGCAGCGTGAACGCCCCCGCGTACAGCGCCTTGCCGACGATCGACCCCTCGACGCCGTCCGACTCCAGGCCGGCCAGCGCGACCAGGTCGTCCACACTGGACACGCCGCCGGAGGCGATCACCGGGGCGTCGGTGCGGGCGACGACCTCGCGCAGCAGGTCGAGGTTCGGGCCCTTCAGCGTGCCGTCCTTGCTCACGTCCGTCACGACGTAGCGGGACGCGCCGTCGCGGTCGAGGCGGTCCAGGACCTCCCACAGGTCGCCGCCGTCGGACGTCCAGCCGCGGGCCGAAAGCCGGTGGCCGGCCTCGGTGATGCGGACGTCGAGGCCGATCGCGACGCGGTCGCCGTACTCGCCGATCACGCGCGCGGTCCACTCCGGATCCTCGAGCGCGGCGGTGCCGAGGTTGACGCGGCGGGCGCCGGTGGCCAGCGCGGCCTTCAGCGAGGCGTCGTCGCGGATGCCGCCGGAGAGCTCGACCCGCACGTCGAGCCGGCCGACGACCTCGGCGAGCAGCTCGCGGTTGCTGCCCTTGCCGAACGCGGCGTCGAGGTCGACCAGGTGGATCCACTCGGCACCGTCGCGCTGCCAGGCCAGCGCGGCCTCCAGCGGGCTGCCATAGGAGGTCTCGGTGCCGGCCTCGCCCTGAACGAGTCGCACGGCCTGGCCATCGGCCACATCAACGGCGGGAAGCAGCGTGAAAGTCACGCCGGTAACTCTAGGGCGGAGACCCGGGTCACCCGGTCAGAGGGTCGCGAGCCAGTTGCGCAGCAGCCGCGCACCGGCGTCACCGGACTTCTCCGGGTGGAACTGGGTCGCCCAGAGCGGTCCGTTCTCCACCGCCGCGACGAAGTCCTCGCCGTGGTTGGCCCAGGTGACCTTCGGCTCCCGGCCGGGCAGGCCGGACTCCAGCTCCCACGTGCGGGCGGCGTAGGAGTGCACGAAGTAGAAGCGCTCCTCGGGGTCGAGGCCCGCGAACAGCTGCGAGTCCGCCGGGGCGCGCACGGTGTTCCAGCCCATGTGCGGCAGCACGTCGGCCTTCAGCCGGTCGACCGTGCCGGGCCACTCCCCCGTGCCCTCGGTCTCCTCGCCGTGTTCGACGCCGCGCTCGAAGAGGATCTGCATGCCGACGCAGATGCCCAGCACGGGACGGCCGCCGGCGAGGCGCTTGCCGATGATCCGCTGCCCCTTGACCGACAGCAGGCCGGCCATGCAGGCGGAGTAGGCGCCGACGCCGGGCACGACCAGGCCGTCGGCTTCGACGGCGGCGTGCGGGTCGGCGGTGACCTCGACTTCGGCCCCGGCGCGCGCCACAGCGCGTTCGGCGGAGCGGAGGTTGCCGGAACCGTAGTCGAGAATCACCACACGAGACACGCCACACAGCGTAGCCGGAGGGCTCAGCGGCGCTCGAACGAATAGACGTCGGTCACGGTGTTGCACGGCGACGGCGGCACGACCTCGACCCGCAGGACCCCCGTCGGCGCGTCGTAGTCGACGCCTTCCGGGGTGAACGTGCCGGTGCAGGTGCTGACCAGCGGCACCTGGCCGAGCTCGCGCACCTTCGCCGTGATGTCGTGGCCGGTGAGCGGCCGGGCCAGGTCGACCTGCAGCAGCTGCAGGTTCGTCGGGTACAGGTCGTTGTTCGGGTCCGACGTCGCGCAGACCAGCCGCGTCGCGCTGACGAAGTCGCAGCCCTGGGCGCTGCGGATGTGGTGGTCGAGGTGGATGCGGGCGGCGATCGGCAGGTCACCGGCGACGCGCGGGGCGCGCGGGTTGAGGAACGGCGTCGGCGAGACGTAGAGCCGGTCGATCTCGCCGAGCGGGCCGGACACCAGCCACTGGCCGTCGGGAGTGGCCGCGACCTGGGCGTTCGCGTTGACGGCCGGCTCGTCGGCCTGCAGCGGGTGGACGAACTCCGTCGTCGTCCCGTCCGGCTTGGTGACCAGGTACATCTTCCGCGTCGGCGTCGGGGTGACGGTGTCCTGGTAGACGTCGAAGACGTAGCCGCGCAGGGAGTCGGGGTCGCCGACGTGGCCCCAGCCCTCGTCCTTGAGCGGCTGCGGGATGGTCGCGCCGTTGCGGTAGACGGTCTCGGGGGCCTGCCCGGGCCGCCGGAGCGTGGTGACGCCCTCGCCGCTCACGCGGTTCTCGGCGGTGGTGTGGCCGACCTGGTGCCACGGGTTGCCCTGGGCGGCGGCAACGCCGGTTCCGGCGCCGCCGAGCAGGGCTGTGGTGGTCAGGGCGAGCAGACTTGCCGTCCGCAGTGCGCGCATGTGCGCTCCTCAGAAGTCGAGACCACGGCGGCGGCAGCGCGATTCTGCCATGGGTGGGCGACGCGCCGGAAGAATCTTGAAGACCTGTGTTTCGGCGTCCCGCTCGCTGGGTATGTAGTAACCCGATCGTATGAGGCGTTCATTCGTGCGCGCCCGGACGCCAGGAGGCGGAGATGGCCGAGAACGACGTGCTGTCCCAGATGCTCGACGCCTGGCGCGATGACGTCGAAAGCGTCCCGTTCCCCCAGTTCAACGAGCTGCTGATCCCGCGCCAGCAGGTCCGGCGGCGGGCCGAGCGGCGCTGCACCGCGCGTCCTTCTGTCGCCCGCGTGACGAACGCCACGCAGGGGACAGACGCCTGACTGTGGTTTCCTGCGGGGACCGCACCGACGCGTCCCCTTGGAGCCCTCATGAGCCGAACTCCGGATCCGCACGACTTCCTGGACCTCGACGCCGGGCTCGCCGAGGAGGAACGCGCCATCCGCGACGCCGTCCGCGCGTACGCGAAGGACAACCTGCTGGACCGCGTCGCCGGCTGGTACGAGACGGGCGCGCTGCCCGCGTCGGAGCTGGCGAAGGAGTTCGGCTCGCTCGGCCTGCTGGGCATGCACCTGGAGGGGTACGGCTGCGCCGGCACCAGCGCGGTCGCGTACGGCATCGCGTGCCGTGAGCTGGAGGCCGTCGACTCGGGCCTGCGGAGCTTCGTGTCGGTGCAGGGCTCGCTGGCGATGTACGCGATCCACAAGTGGGGCAGCGAGGAGCAGCGCCAGGAGTGGCTGCCGCGGATGGCCACCGGCGACGCGCTGGGCTGCTTCGGCCTGACCGAGCCGGACGCGGGCAGCGACCCGGGCGCGATGCGCACGCGCGCGGTGCGCGACGGGTCCGACTGGGTGCTGTCGGGCACGAAGATGTGGATCACCAACGGAACCGTCGCCGACGTCGCGGTCGTCTGGGCGCAGACCGACGACGGCATCCGCGGCTTCGTCGTCTCGACGTCGACGTTGGGCTTCACGGCGAACGAGGTCAAGCACAAGCTGTCCTTGCGGGCGTCCCTGACGGCCGAGCTGGTCCTCGACGGCGTCCGGCTCCCCTCGTCGGCGATGTTCCCCGAGGTCAAGGGCCTGCGCGGGCCACTGTCCTGCCTGAACGAGGCCCGCTATGGGATCTTGTTCGGCGTCGTCGGCGCGGCGCGCGCGTGCTACGAATCGGCGTTGGAGTACACGCTGTCGCGGGAGCAGTTCGGGAAGCCGCTGGCGGGTTTCCAGCTGACCCAGCGCAAGCTGGCCGACCTGCTCGTCGAGGTCAACCGCGCCGGCCTGGTGGCGATGCAGATCGGGCGGCTCAAGGACAGCGGGCAGCTGCACCACAACCACGTCAGCTTCGGCAAGATGGCCAACGTGAGGTCGGCGATCGAGGTGGCCCGCACGGCCCGGACGATGCTGGGCGCGAACGGGATTTCGCTGGAGTACCCGGTGATGCGGCACATGGCGAACCTCGAGACGGTGCTGACGTACGAGGGCACCGAGGAGATGCACGCGCTGTCCCTCGGCCAGGCGGTCACGGGGCTGGCGGCGTTCCGCTGATCCTTTTTGTCGGTGGTGCCGGGTAGCTTTCGCCTCGTGACTTTCACCGAGTACGAAACGGTCCTGGAGCTGCGGCGCTACACGCTGCACCCAGGGCGTCGCGACGAGCTGATCGAGCTGTTCGAGCGCGAGTTCGTCGAGCCACAGGAAGCCGCCGGCGCGCACCTGTTCGGTCTGTTCCGCGTGCCGTCTTCCCCGGACGAGTTCTGGTGGCTGCGCGGATTCCGGTCGATGGAGGCCCGGAAGGAGGCGCTGGAGACGTTCTACTTCGGCCCGGCGTGGAAGGCCCACCGGGAGGAAGCGAACGAGACGATGATCGACTCGGACAACGTCCTGCTGCTACGCCCGGTCCAGCGTGGCCTGACGTCACCGCCACCGGGCTCGGAGCTGTATTTGTCCCTTTCGGCGCCGCCTACCGCTTTTGCCACTTTCGAGACGGAGCCATCCCCGAACACGTTCCCCCAGCTGCCGGTCCGCGACGACGGCCCGTTTTCGGTGTGGTTCAGCCGCTCTGCTTCACCTTCGGGGGTGCTGCTCGAGCCGACGGCGCGGTCACTGCTCCGGTGAGAGCAGCTCGGTGAGCCCCTTGGGGTAGAGAATCTTGGTGCCATTGCGAAAGTCCGCGACGTCGACCCACCGCGCGGTGGAGTCGTCGTCGAGGATCTTGAACTCTTCCCTGGCATAGAGGTTAGGGTCGGCGAACTGGGCGTCGTAGAGAAAGACGATCTCGTGCCCGGTCCGGCCTTCCGAGACGAAGACGTTCTCGAGCACCTCGATCCGCTCGCCCACCTCGACGTCGGCGTCGAGCTCCTCCCGGAACTCCCGCCGAAGGGCCTCCGCACCGGTTTCGCCGAACTCGATCCCGCCCCCGAGCGGCCGGTAGAAGGTCTCGTCCTTGACTTCGTCGTGCCCTTCGAAGACGAGCAGAGCGCCCCCACGCCGGATGACACCAAGCGCGAGCGGCCGGATTGTTGACCCCATACCGCTCACGCTATCGGGCTTGCCGTCCCGAAGCACGACCCAACCGAGCACAACGATGACTACCCCTAGCAACAGGGCCCAGCCGAGCCCGAGTTGTCCGGCGGCAGCCACGACGACGACGCCGGCAACGGGGTAACTCCAGGGCGAAATATCGATCACCGCCTCGTCCGAACCCGTCGACTGTGCGTGCATGCTGGCCTACCATGGTTCGATCCTGGAGGGCGGGGGCGAGACCATGCGAGCGCTGCGACTCATCCGCCGGATCACACTGCTCACCGAGTATCCGTCTTCTTCGCTGCCCGGGATCGAAAAGCAGATCGAGCTGGGGCAGATCGACTGCCAGAGGTGCGGGGGTACCGTGGAAATTTTCCACGGCAGGCCATACTGTCCGGATTGCGGTAGACCCATTCAATTCAATCCAGACGGAACTCAGAAGTGACATCACCTTCCGTCGCCGATGCGGCAGTCGGTCTCGGCGCTCGGATCGGCCGCTACTTCAGCATCGTCAGCATGGTGCCGTCACTCTTCCTGGTCGTGTGGACGACCGTATTGGTCGCAAGCGATGCCTGGCGGTCTGAGCCAAACTTGTCCCTAATGGTCGACCGCCTCGGCGACCTTGGTTTGCCCTCAATCGCGTGGCTGCTTCTGATCACTACCGTCGTGGCACTGTTCCTGCACCCGCTGCAGTTGGCAATGACCCGACTTCTCGAAGGTTATTGGGGCAGCTCACCGATAGCCGTAAGATTGTTGAGCATGCGGATAGCGCACTACCGAAGACGGTGGCGAAACCTTCACGCCCGGGAACGTGAACTTTCGACCATCCTCAAGAAGCGACTGAAAGTTCTCCTTGTCGAACAGTATTTCAACGACTTGCTCGACAGGCGAACCAATCTCGTCCACCCTGAGAATCTTGAGGCAAGTCAACGGAAAAAGGACGAGGAGTACATGCTTGCAAGCAACCGGGCCCATGACCTCAGCGGACTGCAAGCCGCACTTGAGTCGATCAGATACGAGAAGAGCCGCTACCCCGCGATCGACCGGATGATGCCGACCCGTTTGGGCAATGCGCTACGCCAGGCCGAGGACACTATCGGCAAGCAGTACGGCCTGAACGCGATCCGTACGGCCCCACACTTGACCCTGGTCTTGCCAGAACTGGATCGAAACTACCTCAACGACACACGACAACAGCTCGACACCTCCGTCAAGCTGTGTGTCGTCGCTTTGCTGATAACTATCGAAACAATAGTTTGCCTGTTCACAGACGGCTGGTGGCTATTGGTCGCGCTTGGCCCGTATTTCCTCACCTATACCGCCTACCGCTCCGCCGTAGCGGCAGCTGATGCTTACATGGCCGTCTTCCGCACCGTCCTTGACCTGAACCGGTTCAAACTCTACGAGAGCCTCCATGTGCGGCTTCCGATGAGCACAGCTTATGAGCGAAGAACCAATGCGAAGTTGATGGAACTGCTCAAGGGAAACGAGAAAGTCAGCGTCCGGTATAAGCACCCCGCCACCGGTACCCCCACCGACACCTCTTCTTCTACTCCCCCAGGAACTTCCTGATCGACAACCCTAGCGACCCCGCGTCCAGGCCGTGCGCCAGGTCGTGGTCCGCGATCTCCCCGTACGTCCGCACCTCCGCGTCCCGCCGCACCCCCAGCGACCGCAGCCGGTGCGGCACATCCGCCAAAGCCTCCGACACCCAATGCGCCGACGTCCCCGCCAAGTACGGCTCCACCATCACGACGGAAGCCGAAGCAGCGAGCACCGCCGACCGCAAGCCCGCCGCGTCGAAAGGGCGGATCGTCGACGCGTACAACACCGTCACGTCCAGGCCGGAAGTAGCCCGCAGCACCCGATCCAGCACCGGCCCGACCGCCACCACGACCCCGCGAGAGCCCGCCCGCAGCCGCGTGAACCCGACCCCCAAGTGCGGCGACGCGTTCTCCTGAGCCGAGAGGCGCAAGTAGACGCGGCCGTCTCCCGGGATCGACTCCAGCAAGAGCCGGCGCGCCTCCGAAGGATGGCCCGGGACGTGCACCGTCCAGCCCGGCAGAGAATCGATCAGCGCCACATCACCCGGGGCCTGGTGCGTGCGCCCCTCCGTCGGCATGTCGTACGACGCGCCGTACGACACCAGCACCCCGCCCAGCTCTTGGTGCGAGAAGTCCAGCTTGATCTGCTCGAACCCGCGCTCCACCAGGAACGACGAGAACGTGTGCACGATCGGCCGCAGCCCCGCCAGCGCCAGGCCCGCGCCCGTGCTGACCAGCAGCTGCTCGCGGATCCCGACGTTGATCACCCGGTCCGGGTGCCGTCGCGCGGCGCCGGCCAGCTGCGCGGCCGAGATGTCCGCGAGGACGATCGCGACGTCCGGGTCGGCGTCGAGGATCTGCTCGGTCGTGGTCAAGAACGTTTCGCGCACGAGTTCAGCCCTTCGGTTCGACGACGGCGACGACCGCGAGCGGCCGGCCCGGGTGCGGGGTGGTGAACGCGGCGAACAGCGCGTCGTGGTCGCGGCCGGGCACCGTGCGCGTCTCCCAGCCCTCGACGTCGAACCGGCGCGCGATGCCGCCCGGCCAGCCGCGCGTCGACGACTGGTTGTCGATCACCACCGTCGTGAGGTTCTCGAGCGCGAAGCGCGCGGCGACGACGATCGCCTCGTGGTTCGAGCCCTCGTCCAGTTCCGCGTCGCCGATCAGCGTCACCACCTTGGGCGACAACAGGCCGCGGGCGCGCAGGCCCAGCGCCGTGCCGAGTGCGATCGGGAGGCCGTGGCCCAGCGAACCGCTGGAGATCTCGACGCCCGGGATCCGCCGCCGGTCCGGGTGGCGGCCGAGGCGCGACACCCGGACGGACCACGTCGGCAGCTCCGCCTCGTCCAGGAAGCCTTTCGCGGTCAGCACGGCGTAGTACGCCATCGGCCCGTGCCCCTTGGACAGCAGGAACCGGTCGCGGTCCGGCTCGCGGAAGTTCTCGGTCGTGATGTCGAGCACGCGGTCGTAGAGCACCCACAGGACGTCCACAGTGGACTCGGCAGCGGCTTGATGCTTGTCGTCGCCCGTCATCAGCGAGATCAGTCGGGGCAGCTCGGCGTAGCCCGGTTCGGTCGCAGTGGTCATGCTTCCGACGATGCAACCTCGACTAAACTCGAAGTCAAGGCTAGCCTGAGCCGGTGACGAGGCTCGCCGAACATCTCAGCATCGGACAAGTGGCAGACCGCAGCGGGGTACCGCACACGGCGCTGCGGTTCTACGAGGAACGAGGGCTGATCAGCTCGGAGCGCTCGGCGGGCAACCAGCGCCGTTACGCGCGTTCGGTGCTGCGGCGGATCGCGTTCATCCGCGCGGCGCAACGGGTCGGCCTCTCCCTCGAAGACATCAGCGCGGCGCTGGCGACCCTGCCCGTCGACCACGCCCCGACGAAGGCCGACTGGGCCCGCCTTTCCCGCGACTGGCAGCACGAGCTCGACGCGCGGATCGACGCCCTGCAACGCCTTCGCGACCGTCTCACCGGCTGCGTCGGCTGCGGCTGCCTGTCCCTGCGCAGCTGTGCGCTCTACAACAACGACGACGACCTCGCGCGCTTCGGGCCCGGCGCCAGCAAACTGCGTCCCGCGGTCGAGGGCGGCATCTAAATCGCTTGCCCGCGGCGGGATCCTGGGGAGGCAATGAACGACAAAGAAATGATCCGCATCTCGAAACGGCTGGCGCTGCACCTGCGCCACGACCCCGCCGCGATCGGCCTCACCCTCGGCCCCGGCGGCTGGGTGGCGGTCGACGCGCTCCTGCGCGCGCTGCGCGCCCACGGCTTCACGCTCACCCGCGAGCAGCTCGACGAAGTCGTCGAGACCAACAGCAAACGCCGGTACGCCTTCGACGAAACCGGCACCATGATCCGCGCGAGCCAGAGCCACAGCGTGGACGTCGACCTCGGCCTGGCGGACGCGCCGCCGCCCGCCGTCCTCTACCACGGCACGGTGGCGAAGTTCCTCGACGCGATCCTGCGCGACGGCCTGCGCCCGATGAACCGTCACGCCGTCCACCTGTCGGCGACGATCGACACGGCCCGGACGGTCGCCGCCCGCCGCGGCAAACCGGTCATCCTGCGGGTGGACGCCGCGGCGATGACGGCCACGGGCCACACGTTCCAGGTGAGCGCGAACGGCGTGTGGCTGACCGCCGCGGTGCCGCCGGAACACCTCCACCGCCTGGCCTGACGCGGACGACACGCGCACCTGAGCGGACGACACGCGTACCGGGACGGTCGGCTCGCGTACCCAGACGGTCGGCGCGCCTACCTGGACGGTCGGCTCGCGCACCCAGACGGTCGGCTCGCGCACCTGGACGGTCGGCTCGCGGGATCAGAACCCGAACTCGCGTGATTGGGCGCGGGACTCGCGTGATTGGGCGCGTATCTCGCGTGACTGGGGAGTCGACTCGCGTGACTGGAGGGTCGACTCGCGTGATTGGGGAGTCGACTCGCGTGATTGGGGGGTCGACTCGCGTGACTGGGGGCGGCTCGTGGGTTAGAGGGTTGAGACGGGGAGGTGGGCTCGGCGGCGGGGGCGGCCCAGGAGGCGGCGGCCGACGTCGAGGAGTTCCGTGCGGAGCTCTTCGTCGTCGAGGCCGGCCAGGTCCGGGGAGCCGCCGGCCATCGCGATGCCCGTCAGGGCCACCATCGCGTTGACGCGGGCCGCCGTGTCCGGGTCCGGGCCCGACAGGATGCCGAGCAGCGCCTGGCCGAAGCCCTCCATGCCGCCGTGGGCCGACTTCTCGATCGCGCGGATGAGGCCCGGGTCGCTCGAGAACAGCGCCACCAGCGTGCGGTGCCGGACCACCAGGTCGACGAACCCCTCCAGCAGCAGGTCCACCTGCGCGCCGCGGCGCTTCTGCGCGGCCGCGCGCAGCACGAGCTCGTCCAGGTCGCGGATGCCGGGCTCGGCGACGGCCTCGGTGATCTCCGCCTTCGTCTTGAAGTGGTAGTAGACCGCGGCCTTCGTGATGCCGAGCGCGTCGGCGATCATCTGCAGCGACGTGCCTTCGACCCCGTGTTCGGTGAACAGCCGCAGCGCGGTGTGCAGCAGTCGGGTCCGGGTGTCCTCGGCCGGGCCGGCGGTCATTCTTCCTCCTCAGCGAGCCGTCGGAGCGTACGTCACGGCCTCCTCCGTGAGCAAACCGGTTACTTGCCGATCGGCTAGCGAGTCACTTGCTGTTCGACAAGTCACATACTTGCCGATCGACTTGGACGCGTCCTTGCCGATCGGCTAGCTTGGAAAGTAATCAGATGGAGTGAACCGAGCCCGTTCGGGCGAAACGGAGCTGACTCGTGGCAACCTTCCTGTACCGGCTAGGCCGGTTGTCCTTCCGGCGGCGCGCGCTGGTCGCGGCCGTCTGGGCGGCTGTACTCGTGGCCCTCGGACTGGGCGCGCTGACGCTGTCGGGCCAGCTGTCGAACTCGGTGACCATCCCCGGCACCGAGTCGCAGCGGGCGATCGACCAGCTCACCGAGAAGTTCCCGCAGGCCAACGCCGGGGGCGCCACCGCGCGCGTCGTGATCGAGGCCCCGGCCGGGACCACCGTGACCGACGCCAAGGGCAAGGCCACCGTCGAGGCGCTCGTCGGGCAGCTGAAGACCGCGCCGAAGGTGTCGAGCGTCGTCGACCCGTTCCAGGCCCAGTCGGTCTCGCCCGACAAGCGCGTCGCCCTCGCACAGGTCAGCTACGGCGCGAAGGCCTACGAGCTCACCGACGAAGACCGCCAGGCACTGCTGAACACCGCGAACGCCGCTCGCGACGCCGGGTTCACCGTCGAGCTCGGCGGCGACGCGGTGCAGGGCATCCCCGAAACCGGCGCGACCGAGGGCCTGGGTGTCGCGGTCGCGGCCGTCGTGTTGATCATCACCTTCGGCTCGCTGATCGCCGCCGGGATCCCGCTGCTCACCGCGCTGATCGGCGTCGGCACCGGGATGGGCGGCATCTTCCTCGCCTCCGGTTTCCTCGAGCTGAACTTGAACACGCCGATCCTGGCGCTGATGATCGGGCTCGCCGTCGGCATCGACTACGCGTTGTTCATCGTGTCGCGCTACCGGCACGAGCTCAGGCTGGGCCGCAGTCCCGAGGAAGCCGCGGGCCGCGCGACCGGCACCGCCGGGTCCGCCGTCGTCTTCGCCGGCCTCACCGTGATCATCGCGCTGGCCGGGCTGACCGTCATCGGCATCCCGTTCCTCGGCCAGATGGGCGTGGCCGCCGCGGTCACCGTCGCGGTCGCCGTCGTCATCGCCCTGACGCTGCTGCCCGCGATCCTCGGCTTCGCCGGGAAGCGGGTCGCCGGCGAGCGGATCCGCTTGCGCCGCAAGCCGGTCGAGACGACGCACGGCGAGCGCTGGGCGCGGTTCGTCGCCCGTCACCGGTGGCCGGTGCTGCTCGTCGCGCTGGCCGGGATGGCCGTCGTCGCGCTGCCCGCCCTCGGCATGCAGCTCGGCCTGCCCAACGACAGCACCGCCGCACCGGAGTCCACGCAGCACAAGGCGTACGAGATCGTCAGCCGCAGCTTCGGCGAAGGCGCGAACGGGCCGCTGCTGGTCGTCGTCGACGTCGGCTCGAGCACCAACCGCCAGGCCGCGCTCGGCCAGGCCGCGGCCGACATCCAGAAGCTGCC
The DNA here is from genome assembly GCF_046548675.1 of Amycolatopsis sp. cmx-8-4. Lineage (NCBI taxonomy): Bacteria > Bacillati > Actinomycetota > Actinomycetes > Pseudonocardiales > Pseudonocardiaceae > Amycolatopsis > Amycolatopsis sp. cmx-8-4. The sequence goes on along the minus strand of NZ_JAEBDZ010000005.1, from coordinate 100,462 downwards.
CGACGTCGCTGCCGTCACACCGGCGAAGGTCAACCAGAACGGTGACACGGCGTTGCTCTCGGTGATCCCCAAGAGCGGGCCGAGCAGCACCCAGACCGAGGACCTCGTCGCCGCGATCCGCACCGAATCCGGGACGCTGCAGGAGGCGACCGGCGCGAAGCTGGCCGTCACCGGGCAGACGGCGGCGAACATCGACGTCTCGGAGAAGCTCTCGGACGCGATGCTGCCCTACCTCGCCCTGATCGTCGGGCTGGCGTTCATCCTGCTGATGCTGGTGTTCCGCTCGGTCGTGGTGCCGCTGAAGGCGACGATCGGCTTCCTCGGCTCGGTCGCCGCGACGTTCGGCGCCGTGGTCGCGGTGTTCCAGTGGGGCTGGCTGACGGACCTGCTCGGGGTCGAGTCGACCGGGCCGATCATGAGCATGCTGCCGATCCTGCTGATCGGCGTGCTGTTCGGGCTGGCGATGGACTACCAGGTGTTCCTGGTGACGCGGATGCGCGAAGAGCACGTCCACGGCGCCGAACCCCAGGAGGCCATGGTCACCGGCTTCCGGCACGGCGCCCGCGTGGTCGTCGCGGCCGCGCTGATCATGATCAGCGTGTTCGCCGGGTTCATCCTGGCCGAGTCGACGCTGATCCAGTCGATCGGCTTCGCGCTGGCGTTCGGCGTGCTGGTGGACGCGTTCGTGGTCCGGATGACGCTGGTGCCCGCGGTGATGTCCCTGCTCGGCCGGGGCGCCTGGTGGCTGCCGAAGTGGCTCGACCGGATCCTGCCGGACGTCGACGTCGAGGGCGAGAAGCTCACGAAGCACCTGGACGACGCCCCCGGCGACGACCCGCGCGAACTGGTCGGCGCGAGCCGCTAGCGGCAAAGCCTGTGAAGGCCTCCTTACCGGCTCTTATGGCCGGTAAGGAGGCCTTCACGGCTTTACGGGGTCAGCTGACGAACCAGAAGATGGCGCCGCCGATGGCCAGCACGGCCGCGATGCCCAGGACTACCGCCATGAACTTGGCCGTCTTCCAGGCCGAATAGACGCCGCCCACCAGGAAACCACCCAGGGCCAGCAGCAGGACGCCCACCACTTCCTTGCTCACGCTGGTTAGGGTGCCACATGCCGTTCGACGTGATCGTGCTGGGCAGTGCCAGCCCCTACCCGCGCCCCGGCGAGCCGTGCTCGGGGTACCTCGTGCGCAGCGCGGGCGCGACGCTCTGGCTGGACGCCGGGCCCGGCACCCTGGCCGCGCTGCAGGAGCACACCACCCTCACCGACGTCGACGCGATCTGGATCTCGCACCTGCACGCGGACCACGTCGCCGACCTGCTGCCGGCGGTGTACGCGCTGCTGTTCGCCGACCTCCGTCCGGCGCGGCCGGTCCCGCTGTACGGCCCGCCGGGCATCGCGGCCCGGCTCGGCGCGTTCCTGACGAACACCGCGGCGGCGCCGATCGGCGAGGCGTTCGAGGTGCACGAACTGCACGACGGTCACTTCGCCGAGGCCGGCGGGCTGACACTGGCGACCACCGCGGTGGAGCACGGCTTCCCGGCGTTCGGCGTCCGCGTGACCGACGGCGACCGGGTGCTGGCGTACTCCGGCGACACCGGCCCGTGCGCCGCGCTCACCGAACTGGCCAACGGCGCCGACCTGTTCCTCTGCGAGGCGGACGGGCCGGAGCCGTCGACGGTGCACCTGACGCCGGAGGACGCCGCCCGGGCCGCGCACAGCTCAGGGCGGCTCGCGCTGACCCACCTCGGGCCGTTCCTCGGCGCCGCCGACGCCGTCGAGCGCGCCTCGGCCGTCCACACGGGACAGGTCGAGGTCGCGACACCCGGCGCGGTGTTCGCGGTCTAGAGCACGCCCTTCGTGGAGGGGATGCCGCCCGCGCGCGGGTCCGGCTCCGTCGCCGCGCGCAGGGCACGCGCCACCGCCTTGTACTCCGCCTCCGCGATGTGGTGCGGGTCGCGGCCGTGGATGACGCGGACGTGCAGCGCGATCTGGGCGTGGAACGCCAGCGAGTCGAACACGTGGCGGGTCAGCACGAACGGGTAGTTGCCGCCGATCGTAAAAGTGTTGAACTGCTCCGGCTCGCCCACGTGCACGCAGTACGGCCGGCCCGAGACGTCGATCGCCGCGTGGGCCAGGGTTTCGTCCATCGGGATCCAGGCGTCGCCGAAACGGCGGATGCCGCTCTTGTCGCCCAGCGCCTGGCGGATCGCCTGGCCGAGCACGATCGCCGTGTCCTCGACCGTGTGGTGGGCGTCGATGTGGACGTCACCGGTCGCTTCGACCTTGAGGTCCAGCGAGCCGTGCACGCCGAACGCCGTCAGCATGTGGTCGTAGAACGGGACACCGGTCGAGATCTCCACCTCGCCCGTGCCGTCGAGGTCCAGCTGCACGGAGATCGAGGACTCCTTGGTGGTCCGTTCGACCTTGCCGATGCGGGTCATCGTGATACTTCCTTACTCGCCTCGAGGAAGGCGTCGTTCTCCTCCGGGGTGCCGATGCTGACGCGCAGGTGCCCGGGGATGCCCGGGTCCCGGATCAGCACGCCGGCGTCCAAATAGGACTTCCACGCGGTCTCCGGTGAAGCGAACCGTCCGAAGAGGACGAAGTTCGAGTCGCTCGGCACCGGGTCGAAACCCAGTCCCGCCAACGCCTCCACGACGCGGTCGCGTTCCGCGGCCAGCTTGTGCACGGTGCCCAGCGTCGCGTCCGCGTGGCGCAACGCCGCGCGCGCGGCCGCCTGGGTCAGCCGCGAGAGGTGGTACGGCAGGCGCACCAGCAGCAGCGCGTCGACGACCGCGGGGGCCGCCGCCAGGTAGCCGAGGCGGCCGCCGGCGAAGGCGAACGCCTTGCTCATGGTGCGCGACACGATCAGCCGTGCCGGGTAGTCGGCCAGCAGCTCGACCGCGCTGGGCTGCGACGAGAACTCCGCGTACGCCTCGTCGACGACGACGATCCCGGTGGCCGCGTCCAGCACCACGCGCAGCTCGTCGAGCGGAATCGAACCGCCGGTCGGATTGTTCGGGCTGGTGACGAACACGATGTCCGGCCGCTTCTCCCGGATCACCGACGCCGCCGCGACCGTGTCGAGCGTGAAGTCGGCGCGGCGCGGCGCCGGGAGCCACTCGGTGCGCGTGCCCGACGCGATGATCGGGTGCATCGAGTACGACGGCTCGAAGCCGAGCGCGCTGCGCCCGGGACCGCCGAAGGCCTGCAGGATCTGCTGCAGCACCTCGTTGGACCCGTTGGCGGCCCAGACGTTCTCCTCGGTGAGCACGACCCGCGTCGACACGCTCAGGTAGTCGGCCAGGTCGTGACGCAGCTCGAGGGCGTCGCGGTCCGGGTAGCGGTGCAGCTCGGCGGCCTCGACGCGGACGGCCTCGGCGACGTCCGCGACCAGCTCGGGCGGCGGCGGGTACGGGTTCTCGTTGGTGTTGAGCCGGACCGGGACGTCCAGCTGCGGCGCGCCGTAGGGCGACTTGCCGCGCAGGTCTTCGCGCAGCGGCAGCTCGTCCAGCGTGATCTCGTCGCCGATGGTCATCGGGCCTCCCCCGCGAATCGGGCCGTGACGGCTTCGCCGTGCGCCGGCAGGTCCTCGGCGTTGGCCAGCGCGACGACGCGGCCGGCGACCTCGCGCAGGGCGTCCTCGGAGTAGTCCACGACGTGGATGCCCTTGAGGAAGCTCTGCACGGACAGGCCCGAGGAGTGGCGGGCGAACCCGCCGGTGGGCAGCACGTGGTTGGAGCCGGCGCAGTAGTCGCCGAGCGACACCGGGGCGTACGCGCCGACGAAGATCGCGCCGGCGTTGCGGACGCGGGCGGCGACCGCGCGCGCGTCGGCCGTCTGGATCTCGAGGTGCTCGGCGGCGTAGGCGTCGACCACGGTCAGGCCGTCATCCACAGTGGACACCAGGATGACGCCGGACTGCTTGCCGCCCAAGGCTTCGGTGACGCGCTCGGTGTGCTTGGTCGCCGAGACGCGCCCCACCAGCTCCTTGTCGACGGCGTCGGCCAGCTCCGGCGACGTCGTCACCAGGACGCTCGCGGCGAGGGGGTCGTGCTCGGCCTGGCTGATCAGGTCGGCGGCGACGTGCACCGGGTCGGCCGTCTCGTCGGCGAGGATGGCGATCTCGGTCGGGCCGGCCTCGGAGTCGATGCCGATCAGGCCGCGCAGCATGCGCTTCGCCGCGGTCAGGTAGATGTTGCCCGGCCCGGTGACGACGTCGACCGGGGTCAGCTCGGTGCCGTCGGTGTCCGTGCCGCCGTAGGCCAGCAGCGCGACGGCCTGCGCGCCGCCGACCGCCCACACCTCGTCGACGCCGAGCAGCTCGGCCGCGGCGAGGATGGTCGGGTGCGGCAGGCCGGCGAACCCGGCCTGCGGCGGCGAGCAGACGACCAGCGAGCCGACGCCGGCGATCTGCGCCGGGACGACGTTCATCACCACGGTCGACGGGTACACCGCGAGCCCGCCCGGCGCGTACAGCCCGACGCGCTCCACCGGGACCCACTTCTCGGTGACCGTGCCGCCGTCGACGACCGTGGTCGTGACGTCGGTGCGGCGCTGCCCGTCGTGCACCTTGCGGGCGCGGGTGATCGACTCCTCCAGCGCGGCGCGCACGGCCGGGTCGAGCTGGGCGAGGGCCTGGGTGAGCCGCTCCCGCGGCACGCGCACGCTCACCGGCCGGACCTTGTCGAACTTCTCGGTGTACTCCAGGACGGCTTCGACACCGCGATCGCGGACCGCCTCGACCACCGGCCGCACCTGATGCAGCGCCGCGTCCACGTCGTATTCGGCACGCGGGAGGGTGGCGCGCAGTTCGGCGGCGGTCGGGACCTGCCCACGCAGGTCGGTGCGGTTCAGCATGCCCACCAGGGTACGAGGTCACGATCCCGGCCCGTTCGGCGATACTCCCCGGTGACGGCGGATCCCAGCATGCAGGAGGCCACGGTGGCGCGAATCGCGTTGTGCCAGCTCACCTCGGGTGACGACCCGGAAGCGAACCTGAAGCTGGTTCGCTCGGGCGTCGAAGCGGCGGTCTCCGGCGGCGCCCGGATCGTCGTGTTCCCGGAGGCGACGATGGCGCGCTTCGGCCGGCCCCTGGACGCGGTCGCCGAGCCGCTGGACGGGCCGTGGGCGTCGGCGGTCGCCGCGGTGGCGGCCGAGCACGACGTGGTGATCGTCGCCGGGATGTTCACCCCGGCGGACGGGCGGGTGCGCAACACGCTGCTGGTCACCGGCGGCGGGCACCACCGCGGCTACGACAAGATCCACCTCTACGACGCGTTCGGCTTCGCCGAGTCCGACACGGTGGCGCCGGGTGCCACCTTGACGACGTTCGAGTTCGAAGGCGTCGTCTACGGCGTCGCGACGTGCTACGACGTGCGGTTCCCGGAGCTGTTCCGGGCGCTGGCCGACGACGGCGCCGACGTCGTGCTGCTGCCGGCGTCGTGGGGCGCGGGCGAGGGCAAGCGCGAGCAGTGGGAAGTCCTGGTGCGGGCCCGCGCGCTGGACTCGGGCTGCTGGGTCCTGGCGTGCGGCCAGGCCGACCCGGCGGCGACGGGCGTCACGGTGAACCCGAAGGCGCCGACGGGCATCGGGTACTCACTGGCGTCCGACGGCTTCGGCCGGGTGCACGCGTCCGCCGGGCCAGGTATGGAGACCCTGGTGGTGGACATGGACCCGGCGGTTTCCGCGCGAGCCCGGACCGCCACCGGCGCCCTGGCCAACCGCCGAATTTGAACCGCAAAGCGTCACTTTCGTAGGGAAAGATACGTCCAAGGGCCCTTCAGACGCATCTTTCCCTATGAAAGTGACGGCTTGGGCGTCAGCGGAGCAGGCCTTCGCGGATCGCTACCCGGACGAAGCCCGCGCGGCGGCGTTCGCCCGTCTTGTCGCGGATGCGGTCCAGGTAGGAGCGGACCGTACGGACGCTGATGTTGAGGATCTCCGCGACGTCGACGTCGCGCTCGCCCGCCGCCACCAGGCGCAGCACCTGCTTCTCGCGCTCCGACAGCACTATCTTCGGCCCGGCGTGCCGCTCCTCGCTGTCCTGGATGATCATCCCGGCCAGCGTCGGCGACACGTAGGCGTTGTCGTCGGCGATCGTGCGGATGGCGCGCAGCAGCTCGTCGCCGTCGACGTCCTTCGACAGGAAGCCCTTCGCGCCCGCTTGCATCGCGCCCAGGACCTCGGGCTGCTCCGCGTGGGCGGACACCACCAGCACCTTGTGCCCCATGTGCCCCACCTCCAGGACCGCGGCCGCGTCCTGGACGCCGCGCAGCTTGAGGTCGAGGACGACGACGCTGCCCGCCGGCTGGTCCTGCACCGCGAAGCGGGCCACCGAGTCGGCGACCGCGCCCAGCTCGATGTCCGGGGCCTCGGTGAGCACGCGGGTCAGCGCGTACCGGTAGAGCGGGTGGTCCTCGATCACGCCGACGCGGATGCGCCGCGGGGCCGGGGTCTGCTCGCCGGAGTCGCTCACTTGCGACCACCACGCCGCGGGCCCGACCCGCCGATGAGACCGCGCCGGATGGCTTCCTTGACCAGCCCCGGCCGTCGGCGTTCGCCCGTCTTGTCGCGGATCCGGTCGAGGTAACCGCGCACCGTGCGGACGCCGATGCCGAGGATCAGGGCGATGTCGACGTCCCGCTCCCCCGCCGCGACCAGCCGCAGCACCTGTTCCTCACGCGGTGACAGCTCGACCTCCGCCGCGGTTACCGGGCGGTCGGCGTTGTCCTTGATGATCATCCCGGCGACCACCGCCGAGACGTACGCGCCGCCGTCGGCGACCGTCTTGATCGCGATCAGCAGCTCGTCGGCGTCGACGTCCTTCGACAGGAAGCCGCGCGCGCCGGCCGCGATCGCGCCGAGCACGACGTCCGGTTCCGCCTGGGCGGACACGACGAGCACGTGGTGCCCCAGCTCGCAGACCTCCAGCACGGCCGCCGCGCCCGCGACGCCCGGGAGGCCGAGGTCGAGCAGCACCACGCTGCCCGGCGGCTGCCGGTGGACGTGGAAGCGCGCGACCGAGTCGACCACCGCGCCGAGCTCGACGAAGTCGGCCTCGGCCAGCACGCGCTCCACGGAAACGCGGTACAGCGGGTGGTCCTCGACGACCGCGACCCGGATCTTGCCCATCGCGGCCAGTGCGTCTTCGGTCGAGCGCTCTTCTGTCATGTGCACGACTTTCACCCCGTTCCACCCGACGGGGCCGGCCGGCCGGCGGTGACCGGATCCAGCGCGGGGCCCGTCGGCACCAATGCGAGCAAACTACCTGCGATCGACTGGCGGGCCACTCCTCCGTACCCCAGCGAGGCCAGCGCCTGTGTGTTCACCACCGGATACTTCAAGCCCGTGTCGGTCACCAAGTACGTCGTCGCCGAACCCGCTTCGACGACCACCGCACCTCCCGACGGCGGCACGAACACCTCGTCCGCCACCCGTGCTTCGGAGCGGGTCGCGACCTGGATGGCCCGGGATCCGGCGGGCAGCGGAAGTTCGGCCGAAACGAGCAACCGGTTCCCCTGACTGCACAGGGTCACCGAGTTCCCGGTGATCGGCGCCTTGCCGGGGATGCGGTCCGGGAAGGCGGCTGGGTCGGCGCCGCCGGCGCGGGGCGCGGCGAGCTTCGGCGCCCCGGCGACGTCGGCGGCGCGCACCTGGACCGGCGCCGGAGTGCCGGCGTAGGCCGCCGCGTTGGCCTCGGTCGTCACCAGCAGGCTCGCCTCGGTCTGCCCGACCGGCTCGAGCCCGTCCGCGCGGACCAGGTAGTACGACGTCGCGGTGCCGGGCGCGGCCATCGCGTCGACCACGGAAAGCACTTCGCCGACGCGCGTGTCGCGGCCGCCGACGGCAGGCCCGCGGCCGCCGGCGCCGTCGACCGGCAGCGCGGTAAGGTCCCGTCCGGAGGCGACGGTGTCGATCCAGCGGGCGGACACCGCGATCGTCGGGTAGCTGTCAAACTGCAGCGCGGTCGCGGCCTCGTCGCCGAGCTTGTAGCGGCGGCCGCCGGCGAGCAGGAACTTCTCGCCCTGCGGCAGCCGGACGATGACGCCCTGGTCACGCGGCAGTTCGACGCCGGACGCGGGCGCGGCGAGCAGGACGGCGGTGCGCGGCTCGGCCGACGCGGGCGCGTCCTGGGTGGTCCGGCTGCAGCTCGTCCAGGGCGCGGTGACCAGCGCCGGCGCCGCGGGCAGCGAGTCGGGGGCGCCGGCGATGCCGATCTGGGCGCCGCGCCCGGCCTTGCCGAGGTTCTCCGAGGACACCGAAACGGTCGCGTCGCCGTTGCCGCCGGCCAGCAGCCGGGCGGAGGCGTAGTTGAGGACCGGGTGCAGCACGCCGTCGGCACCGAGGACGAACCGCGCGCCGGTGCCCTCTTCGACGATCACCTTGCCGCCGGCCAGCCAGTCCTTGCCGCCGGAGGGGTTCAGCAGGCCGATGATGCCGAAGACGGCGGTGACGAGCAGGGCGGCGACGAGGCCCAGGACGGTGCCGAGCACGAGGCGGCGGCTGGGCGAGACGGGGTGGTTGGCGTCGGCGGCGACGAGCGCGGAGACCAGCCTGCGGCGGAGGAACTGGTACGCCTGGATCTGGTCCCGCTGCGTCCACACGCTGCTGCGCCCCCGGTGTGTGCGTACCGACCCTCCGAGCGGTTGATGCTAAGCACCCGATCCGGACACGGCGAGGGTAATTTTTACGCCCACGCCGTATCTGGGGAGGTACTAGCGTCCCGGACCGGGGAAAGGGGAACCTGTGTCCGTCGGAACCGCTGAATCCGCCGTCCGCCCGGCGCCGCCGCGACCCGCTCGCGCGCCGCTGCCCTGGCTGCTGCCGATCCGGCCGCTGCAGGCCGCGGTGTGGGAGATCGCGGCCATCGCCGCGCTGCTCGCGTGGACCGTCGGCGGCCTCGCGCAGCCCGTCCGGATCGGCGTCAGCGCCGCCGCCGGGCTGGTGGTACTGCTGACGTCGGTGCGGTTCGCCGGGCGGCACCCGGCCGGCTGGACGCTGACGTGGATCGCCTACCGGCTGCGGCGCCACGACACCCGCCAAGACAGCGCCTTCGCGGGGGCCGGCCCCCGCACCCCACGCCGGGGGGCTTCGCCACCCCGGACCCCCCGCACCGCCGGCAGTCCGGACCCCCTGATGCGCGTCGCCGGGCCGGTGAAGGTGCGCCAGCACGTCGACCGCGCGGGCAACCGCTTCGGCGTCGCCGAGGTCGACGGCGGGTGGAGCGCGCTGGTGCGCCTCACGCCCGGGTCGGGCTCGCCCTCGTCCGCGGCGCTGGTGGACATCCTGCGCGCGGCCTACCGCCGCACCGACGTCCCGCTGGCGTCGGCGCAGCTGCTGACGTGGGCCGTCCCGCGCGGCGACCAGGTACTGCGCGTGCGCTGGCTGGCCGTGCGCTACCGCCCGGACCTCGCGCCGATCGCGGCGCTGGCCCGCGGCGGCGGCGATCTGGGTGCGTTGCGCAGCACGGCGTCGGCGGCGCTGAGCCTGATGGGCGAGCTGGCCGAGGCCGGCTACCCGAGCACGGTGCTGGAGGCGGGCGAGCTGGGCCAGGAGCTGCGGGTGGCGCTGGGCGTCCAGGGTCCGTCCGCCGCGCAGGCCGACCACTGGCGAGCGTGGACGTGGGGCGACGCGAGCCAGATGTGCTTCATGCCGCGTTCGGTGCGGACGCTGGACGTCTCGGTCCCGGAGGCGGCCTTCACGGCGACGTCGTACACGCTGCGGCGCACGGCGGCGGGCAAGGAACACGAGGAGCTGACGATCCGGGTGGGCGGCCGTCCCGGCAAGCCGGTGCCGTCACCGGGCCACTCGGCCGTCCCGCTGCACGGCCGGCACGGCGCCGGAGTCCGCCGAACGCTCCCGCTGGCCTTGGATTCCTGAAAGCCGTGAATGGCACATCGAGGGACCCTGAGTCCCTCGATGTGCCATTCACGGCTTGGGACCAGCGTCAGCCGCGGACGGCTTCGTAGACTCCCGCGATCATGCCGACGAACGGGACCAGCGAGAGCAGCACCAGGAACTCCGAGACGTCCAGCAGCCGGGACCAGTACGGCGATCGCAGGCCGCGGGCGACTCGCGTGGCGTAGGCCAGGCAGATCGCCGCGGCGAGGACCACCGCGCAGCCCGTCGCGAAGATCGCCGTGCGGTTGCCCGAGGCCACCAGCCAGGCGCCCGCGACGACCAGGCTCGTGATGCCGAAACCCACCAGCACCAGGCGTTGCGTCTTCCCCGCGTACGACCGCGACCGCAGGATCCACGCCAGGCCCAGCACCGCCGCCAGCCCGGCGTCCCACGGGCCGCCCGTCGCCAGGACCACCGTCGAGAACAGGACCACCAGGCCCAGCGCCACCAGCAGGCCCGTCAAGACGGCCTGGGCGCGGGACGTCCGGCCGAACATCTCGTCGCCCAGTGACGGCTGTTCGTCGGCGCGGAACGCTTCCATGTCCTCCGGCACCCGCGGCAGCGGGAGCCGCGCCAGGCGCAGCGCCAGCATCGGGGCCACCGCGGCCAGCGCCGTGGCGAGCACCGCGGCCACCGCCGCGGCCGCCACCGGAGTGGTGCCGGCCAGCAGCACGACTCCGGTCGTCACCGCGCCGAAGCCGGCCGCGACCGTGATCGCGACGAACCACGGCAGCCGGTCGGCGACCGAGACCGCCGCGAGCACGCCGTAGATCGTCACGGCGGCGAACCCGGCGGCCAGCGGGCCCGCCGACAGCGAGAACAGCGGGTGCGGCGGCAGCACGGACATCCCGGCCAGCAGCGCGACGCCGACCCCGGCGAGCGACCCGGCCGCGCCGGCCTCGGCATCGCCGTACGCGCGGCTCAGCGCGCCGCCGCCCAAGAGCAGCACCAGCGCCAGCAGCCCGGTACCGATCGGGGCCAGGACGCTGCCGGACGCCGCGGCCTGCACCAGCAGCCCGCCCGCGAGCAGCAGCACGACCGCGGCCACCAGCCCGGACCGCCGCGCGACCGACGGGCCCCAGCCGCCGTTCGAGTCGGCGACGCTGGCGATCGAATCGATGACGTCGTCGAACAGCAGCGGACCCCGCGGGCGTTCCCGCGGGGTCAGGTGGAGGACTTCGCCGTCGCGGATCTGGGCCGCGGCGACGCTCAGGCCGAGTGCGAGTGGCGCCCCGCCGAGCCGGGAGAGCACCCAGCCGGGGTGGTCCGCGGACGCCTGCCCGGCGGCTCCGGCCAGCCGCACCAGCTGTGGCACCAATTCGGCGAACGTCGATTGCTGCGGCAGCGCGACGTCCACCCGGGCTCGCGGCGTGACCACGGTGACCCGGCGGGTTGTCCCCGTGATTGCGGCGGCGGTCATCGTGGCGCCTCCGCGGGAAAAAACACGTCGGCGGTCATCAGATGTTCTTGGCGGCCGAGATGACCGGGGCGAACTTCGCGTTCGACGCCTCGGCGAGCTTCGTGAGCCCGGCGTTCACCGCCTCCAGCACGATCTCCGAGAGGTTACGGGCGTCGTACTCGCGGATCGCGCGGGGGTCGATGTCGATCGAGGTGAACCGGCCGTCGCCGCGGAGGGTGACGGTGACCTCGTTCTGCCGCGAGTGCGCCTTGACCTCCATCGCCTCGACCGTGCGCTGGATCCGCTGGACCTCTTCGGTCTGCTTGCGCACCTGCGCCAGCAGTTCGTCCATGTCCGGCACCGCGTACGGATCGGTCACTGTTGTCTCCCTTCGTGCTGGCGGACGTGGACGCTGCCGACGAACCGCTGGAAACCGGGTGAGAGCGCCCGTGCGGTCGCGGGCGCGGCCGTGCAGGCAAGCTCGAGCACCAGCCGCTGCTCCGGCGTGGCGCCGGGGACGGTCAGGTGCACCTGGGTCTGGATCAGCTCGGTGCCCTCGCCGGTGCGCAGGCGCAGCAGCTGCATGACACCGGGCGCGGCCGGGGCGCCGACGTCCCGGTGGCTGAGGACGTCGAGCCCGGCCGAACTGAGAGACAGGCGTTCGACGGCTTCGGCGGCGATGTCGTCGATCGACTTCGCGTCGGGCCGCTGCTGCACGCTCACCGTGATGTTCGGGACGAACTCACCGGCCGGCGCGTCGTGCACGGCGACGAACACCGCGCCGGAGTCGCCGGGGTCGACGGCCGTCCAGCCGTCGGGGATCACGAAGTCCAGGGGAAGAGTCACCACGCCCCCACCGACGAAACCGCGTCGTCCCAAGCGGAACCGACGGCGTTGGCGGCGTCGTGCGCCGCGGTGCCGACGTAGTCGGCGGCCGCGCCGCCGTACTCGCTGATCGTGTGGCCGACCTTCGGCAGGTCGATATCGATCTTCGCGCCGACGCCGGCGCCGAAGCCGAGCGCGGCGCCCGCCTTGAAGTTGACCTTGAGGTGGCCGGCGTCGTAGACGGCCTGGGCGTCGAGCTGCGCGCCGATGCCGTACTGCAGCGTGCCGTTCGCGCCGACGCCGATGCCGGCGACGTCCGCGGCGACCTCGCCCTCGACCTTGCCGCCGACGAAGACGTTCGCGTGCGCGCCGACGCCGTGCGCGCCGAGGGTGCCGGACGCGCTGGCCTCGCCGCCCGCGAACAGCGTGCCCTTGGCGTGCGCCGAGGAGACGCCCCAGTCGCCCTTGAGCTCGCCCTCTTCCTTCACCGCGGCCAGCTCGGTGTGCCCGGACGCGCCGACGTCCCAGCCCTTCGACGTGATCTTCCCGTCGTACTCCGGGGTGAGCCCGTCCTGGTCCTGCTTGAACTTGTAGTAGGTGATCTCGGTGTTGTTGCCCAGCTTGTCCTTGAGCCCCTCGGGCTTCGGCTGCCCGAACGGCGTGTCCGCCTTCTTCGGCGCGCGCGTGCCCTCCAGGCCGTCCCAGGTGAGCTTCTTCCAGCCCGAGTTCTTGAACCACGACGGCGCGTCGCGCGGCCGCTTGCGCCCGTCGAGCGGGCTGCCGTTGAGCCAGCCCAGCGGGCCCGCGGTCTTCTTGCCCAGCTTGTACTCCAGCCGCTGGGTGCCCTCGGGCGGGAACAGCTCGGCGAGCGCGTCGGAGAACTCGTCGACGACCTGGCGCGCCGCCTGGACGCTCTGCTCGCCGAGCTGGCGGGCGGCCTGGATGAACGCGCCGACCGAGGCCGAGTTCACCGCGCGGGCCTGCGCGGTCAGCTGCTGGGCGTACTGGTCGAACTGCGCGAGCACCGAGTCGACGGCGGCCTTCGCGGACTGCACGAGCTGCGCCGCCGTGCTGAGCCGTTTCGCCTGGTCGTCGAGCTTCGTGGCGGCGTCGGTCAGCTCCCCGCCCAGTTTCTGCGCCGCGGTGGCGAACGCGGTGTAGGCGTCACCGTCCCAGTCCGCGTGCAGCGTCTTCGCGGACTCGTCGATCTCCTTGGCCTTGCCCGAAACCGTCGAGGCCTGGGTGGCGACCCGCTGCGACGCCGCGCTCAGCGCGCCCGGGTCACCCGTGACGCGCCGCTGGCACTCGACGAGGACCTGCCGGTACCCGGACAGCACGGAGCTGACCACGCCCGACGCGTCGACGACCCCCGAGCCCCACATCGGCTAGTTCCCCGCCGCGTCGTAGCCGACGTGCTGGCTGAAGTGCTTTCCGTTGTAGTCCAGGTTGATGTCGACGTCGAAGTCCTGCCCGCCCGGAGCCTCCACAGTGGACTCCCCGGTGGTGAGGTTGGTGTGGATGACGACTTCGTTCGCGCCGCCGATCGCGCCGGAGCCGCCGGTGACCGGGGCGGGCTGGGTGACGGGCTGGGTGACCGGCGCCGGCTGGGTCGGCACGGTCGCGCCGTGCTGGGCCGGGTCCACCGCGATCCAGCTGTTCGACGGGTCGAGCGGGGTGCCGTTGGCCGTCACCGGCGTCGTTGCCCCGGTCGCTCCGGTGCTGGAACCGCCGCCGGTGGCGAGCGCGGGCGGGGTGTAGTCGGTGAACGAAGGCTGCTGCGGGATCCCCCCGCCGCTCCCGCCCGCCACCGCCTGCTGCCCGGCTGGGCTCGCCACCGACGACGGGGCCTGCGGGGCCGTGACCGGGGTGGTCCCGGCCGACGGCGTCGTCGCTCCCGCGGTTGGAGTGTCGTGGTGGAACAGCTTCTCGATCTCCCCGATGACCGTCGCCAGCTGGGTGATCTGCTGGGCGAGGTCGGTCGCGCCGAGCGCCTTGAGCAGCGCGCCGATCGACGTGATGAAGGCCCGCAGCGACGCGCTCGTCCCGGTCGACAAAGCGACCGCCGCGCCGTAGGTCCACGGGTTCGACATCAGCGAGGCGACCGTCGGGTTCACCGCGGCGACGACCGCGCGGTAGGCCTCCTGCGCGGTCTTGATCAGCGTGCCGGAGATGCCGAGCAGCTCGGCGCCCTTCTGGACCACGCCGATGATCTTGGTGAGCTGGTCGAGGGAGTCGGTGATCTTCTTCAGCGCCGACTCGCTCGCCGCGCCCGACCAGATCTTGCCGAGCTGGTCGGCGGCCTTGGACAGCTCGGTGTACATGCTCAGGAACTGCTCGGCCTTCTTGACCAGGTCGAGCACGTGCTGGGCGATCTGCTCCGGCTGGCCGGTGACGATCTGCGGCAGGATGGTGATCGGCCCGCCCGAGGACGCGGTCGCGTCCATCGCGCTGGAGTTCGGGAAAGTCAGCATCGGACGACCTCACAAAGTCTCATCGGGCGGGAAACACAGCTCAGACGACGGAAGCGGGCCGGTACACACTGACTTTCGCCAGTCCGCTGATGCGGGCGTCGAGGAGCCCGTGGTTGTACAGGCGGCCGCCGTCGCCGGCGACGCCGATGACCGGCTGGCGGTCGGAGAACAGCAGCGGTTCGACCACCACGACGTCCCCGCTGTGCACGCCGCCGGGGACGTCGGAGAACGTGCGGGCGGTCCCCGCGTAGACCTCGATCAGCCCCATCCGCGCCTGGTTGTCGGCGTCGCCGGCGAGCCAGTCGTTGAAGTCGGCGACCCCGTGGAAGCGGGTGTCGGTGATCGGGTGGTCGCCGAGCTTGCCGAGGTCCGCGTCGCCGAGGTAGCGCAGGACGTTGCCGACCGACGACGGCTCGCCGTGGGCGCCCGCGCTGTCGTTGATCGCCAGTGTGGCGAGCTCGGAAGCGTGCGAGTTCCCCCAGATCGACGCGGGGGGTGTCGCCCCGCCGGTCGCGGTGCCGCCGCCGTAGCCGGTGGCGACGTCCTGGTCCGCCGCCTGGTAGGCGTCGGCGCTGGCCTTGACGAGCCCGTTGATCTGCTGCAACAGCTGCAGGAGCGTGCGGACCGCGGTGATCTGGCCGGAGTGCAGGGCGGCGTTGGCGGCGGCGACCGCGCTGCCGAACGTCGCGAACGACGTCGGCTGCACGACCAGGCGTTCCAGATCGGCCACGGCGTTGATGCCGTGGGCGATGATGCCACCGACGTTGCCCACGGCGGAGCGCATCGCCTCGGGCTCCGCCCGGTACTCGCCGGCCATGGCTCTCCTTCCGCGGATGGCTGCTCGGCAGAGCGTAAGTTCGTCCCCGGAAGCGGGCGGACGGCAAAAGTACCCACCGCGAGCGGGCGGTGAGTGGCCAAAATACCGGGCAGAGCCGTCCCGATCTGGAGTTTTCGCCGCATGAGCCTTACGCCCGAGCGCCCGACCGAGATCGTGCTGCAGTCGCCGCCGATGCTTCCGAAGAGCTCGTCCGGCGGGATGATGCAGCTGATGATGTTCCTGCCGATGATGCTCGGCATGGGCGCGATGTCGTTCGTCTACATCGGACGCGACGGCGGGGTGATGACCTACATCTTCGGCGCGTTGTTCATCTGCGCCATGGGCGGCATGGTCGTGATGTCGCTGGGCCGCGGCGGGATGGCGAAGAAGGCGCAGATCAACGACGAGCGCCGCGACTACCAGCGTTATCTCACCGGCCTGCGCGGCCAGGTCCGCGACATCGCCGACGGCCAGCGCGCCGCGATGGTCGCCGTCCAGCCGGACCCGGCCGACCTGTGGGCCTACGTCGAGACCGGGCAGCTGTGGGACCGGCGGCGCACGGACGGGCAGTTCGCGCAGGTCCGCGCGGGCACCGGGCCGCAGCGGCTGGCGACGCCGTTGAAGGCGCCGCAGACCGTGCCGCTGGAGGACCTGGACCCGGTGTCCTCGACCAGCCTCAAGCACTTCATCCGCACCTACTCGACGGTCGACGGGCTGCCGGTGGCGCTGTCGCTGCGGTCGTTCGCCGCGGTGAGCCTGGCCGGGCGCCGGCCGGACGTGCTCGGCCTGGCGCGGGCGCTGCTGTGCCAGCTCGCCACCTTCCACTCCCCCTCCGACCTGCGGCTCGCGCTGTGCGTGTCGCCGGATCGCCAGCACGACTGGGAGTGGCTGAAGTGGCTGCCGCACGCGACGGCCGCGACGGCGTCCGACGCCGTCGGCTCGCGGCGGCTGGCCGCCGACAACGCGGCCGCGCTGGCCGAGCTGCTCGGCCCGGACCTGGGCGAGCGCCCGGTGTTCAGCCGCCGCGCGGCGAGCGAGCTCGACCTGCCGCACCTGGTGGTCGTCGTCGACGGCGGCAACGCCCACGGCGAGCCCCGGCTGATCGGCGTGGACGGCCGGCTCGGCGTCACGGTGATCGAGGTCGGCGCGGAGCACCCGCGGACGTACTCGACCGAGAAGCTGCTGAGCCTGCACACCACGCCGGACTCGCTCGGCATGGTCGTCGGCGACGCCACCGAGCAGCGGCTCGGCTTCCTCGGCCGCCCCGACGTGCTCGACCGCGGCGCCGCCGAAGCGCTGGCCCGGATGCTGACGCCGTTGCACACGCCCGCGGCCGTCGCCGGCGAGAAGCCGATGTCGGCGACGTTCGGGCTGTCCGGGCTGCTCGGCATCGGCGACCCGCGCGACACCGACACCGCCGTGACCTGGGCGCCGCGCGCGGCCCGGGACCGGCTGCGGATCCCGCTGGGCATCAACCCGGAGGGCCGGCCGGTGGAGCTGGACCTCAAGGAGTCGGCCGAGGGCGGGATGGGCCCGCACGGCCTGGTCATCGGCGCGACCGGGTCCGGCAAGAGCGAGCTGCTGCGGACGCTGGTGACGGCGCTGGCCGTGATGCACTCGTCGGAGACGCTGAACCTGGCGCTGATCGACTTCAAGGGCGGCGCGACGTTCGCCGGGATGACCGGCCTGCCGCACACCTGCGCCGTCATCACGAACCTGTCCGACGACCTCGCGCTCGTCGACCGGATGGCCGACGCCCTGAACGGCGAGCTGCTGCGGCGGCAGGAGCTGCTGCACGCGGCCGGGAACTACGCGTCGGTGCGCGACTACGAGAAGGCCCGCGCGGACGGCGTCGCGCTCGACCCGCTGCCGTCGCTGCTGGTCATCATCGACGAGTTCAGCGAGCTGCTCTCCGCGCGGCCGGAGTTCATCGACCTGTTCGTCGCGATCGGCCGGCTCGGGCGCTCGCTCGGCATCCACCTGCTGCTGGCGTCGCAACGGCTGGAGGAGGGCCGGCTGCGCGGGCTCGACTCGCACCTGTCCTACCGCGTCGGCCTGCGGACGTTCTCCGCGGCGGAAAGCCGCGCGGTGCTGGGGGTCGCCGACGCCTACCACCTGCCGCCGGTGCCGGGGTCGGCCTACCTGAAGGCCGACACCGACACGCTCATCCGGCTCAAAGCGGCCTACGTCTCGGGTGAGCTGCCGCCGCGCAGCACGGTCGTGCGCGAGGACGGCCAGGCACTGGGCGTGCTGCCGTTCTCGCTGGCCCCGGTCGAGATCCCGGTGACGACCGAAGTCGAAGACGCGCCGGCCGCCGACGGCACCGGCGAGACGATCATCCACGCGATGCTCTCGCGGCTGGAAGGCCGTGGCCCGTCCGCGCACCAGATCTGGCTGCCGCCGCTGGCCGAACCGCCGACGCTGGACCAGCTCCTGCCGCCGCTGGGCGAGGACGCCGCGCGCGGCCTGTGCCCGCTCGGCTGGGGCGGCAACGGGAAGCTGACGGTCCCGGTCGCGCTGGTGGACAAGCCGTTCGAGCAGCGCCGCGACATGCTGTGGGCCGACTTCTCCGGCGCGGGCGGGCACGCGCTGATCGTCGGCGCCCCGCAGACCGGCAAGTCGACGCTGATGAAGGACATCGCGGGCATGCTCGCGCTGACTCACACCCCGGCCGAGGTGCAGCTGTTCGTGCTGGACATGGGTGGTGGTGCCCTCGCGCCGATCGCCGGGCTGCCGCACACCTCCGGCTACGCGACCCGCCGCGACGCCCAGCGTTGCCGCCGCGTCGTCGCCGAGCTGACGACGTTGCTCGAACAGCGCGAGGAGTTCTTCGCCGCCAACGGGATCGAGTCGATCACGACGTTCCGCCAGCGCCGCGCGGAGTTCACCGAGAGCACCGAAGGCCGCGAGTTCGGCGACGTCTTCCTGTTCGTGGACAACTGGACCACGATCCGGCAGGAGTACGAGCAGCTGGAGGAGCAGATCACCGGGCTGGCCGCGCGCGGGCTCGGGTTCGGCATCCACGTGATCGTCTCGCTCAACCAGTGGATCGGCGTCCGCGCGCAGCTGCGCGACGCCATCGGCACGCGTTTCGAGCTGCGTCTCGGTGACCCGATGGACTCCTCGATCGACCGCAAGGTCGCGATCAACGTCCCCGCCGACCGCCCCGGCCGCGGCATCACCGCGGAGAAGCTGCACTTCCTCGCGGCGCTGCCGCGGATCGACGCGGACCAGCGCCCGGAGACGATCGGCGCGGGCGGCGTCGACCTCACGCGCCGGATCAACGAGGCCTGGCAGGGCCCGCGCGCGCCGCAGGTCCGGCTGCTGCCGCCGGAGGTGCCGCTGGACACGCTGGCCGCGGGCCCGGGGAAGCAGGTCACGCTGGGCATCGCGGAGTCGACGTTGCGCCCGGTGTACCTGGACTTCGCGGCGGACCCGCACTTCGTGGCCTTCGGCGACGTCGAGTCCGGCAAAAGCTCGCTGCTGCGGGCGATCGCGACCGGCATCACCTCGGCGTACACGCCGGAGGAAGCGGCGATCATCGTCGCGGACTACCGCCGCGGCCTGCTCGGCGCGATCTCCGAGGAGCACCTGCTGGGCTACGCGGGCGCGGAAGGCAAGCTGACGGAGCTGATCGCGGACTGCGCCACGGCGATGCGCAACCGCTTGCCCGGCCCCTCGGTCACGCCGGAGCAGCTGCGCAACCGCTCGTGGTGGCGCGGACCGGAGCTGTTCGTCCTGGTGGACGACTACGAGCTGGTGGCCACGGTCGGCCGCAACCCGCTGCAACCGCTGCTGGAGTTCCTGCCGCAGGCCAGGGACATCGGCCTGCACGTGATCATCGTCCGCGGTTCGGGTGGCGCCGGGCGCGCGCTGTTCGAGCCGGTGCTGCAGCGGCTGCGGGAGCTGGGTTCGCCGGGGTTGATCATGTCGGGCACCAAGGACGAGGGCGCGCTGCTGTCGGACGTGAAGCCGTCACCGCAGCCGCCGGGCCGCGGAACGCTGGTCTCGCGCCGCCACGGCACGGGTCTGGTGCAGGTCGCGTGGACCAAGCCCGTGGAGTCCTGACCGCGGCGGATCGCCTGCCGACGCCGTCCGGGCGTGTTGGCCGCTCCGGTCAGCGTGTTGGCCAGTCCGGTCAGCGTGTTGGCCGCTCCGGTCGGCGTGTTGGCCGTCCGCGGGCGTCCTGGCCGGGGCCGTTTTCCGCTACAGTTCCCGGCCTGCGCCACCGCGGGCGCGGCCGGCTTCCCGGACGCGCGCGGTCGCCGGCGTCTTCCCCAGGGAGCTGTCCGTGAAGACCGTGGTCGTCGAGGAACCCGCCGCCGTCTCGCCGTGGCGGCTCGTCAACCGCGTCACGCTCGGGCTCACCGTGGCCGGGTTCGCCGCCGCGGCCTGGGATCGGCGGTGGATGAGCGACGACGGCCTGATCGTGCTGCGGACCGTGCGGCAGCTGCTGGCCGGGAACGGGCCGGTCTTCAACGTCGGCGAGCGCGTCGAAGCCAACACCAGCACGCTCTGGACGTACCTGCTGGCCGCGTTCGGCTGGGTCCCCGGCGTCCCGCTCGAATGGGTCGCCGTGGTCACCGGGCTCGTCTGCTCGGCCGCCGGGCTACTGCTGGCCCTCGACGGCGCCCGCCGGCTCAGCGGCGGGTTCACCCTGCCGGCCGGCGGGCTGGTCGTGCTCGCGCTGCCGCCGTTCCGGGACTTCGCGACGTCCGGGCTCGAGACCGGCCTGATCCTCCTGTGGCTGGGCGGCACGTGGTGGCTGCTGGTCCGCCGCGCCCGTCGGCAGCCGTCCGGTCCACTGTGGACGACGGCCGTCGTGGCCGGCCTGGGCGTGCTCGTCCGGCCGGATCTCCTGCTGTTCAGCGTCTTCGCCGGGATCGGCCTGCTCGTGCTGGAGTGGCGGGGCCGGCGGGCCGCGGCGGCCTGGCTCGCGGCCGGCGCGGCGCTTCCGGTGGCGTACCAGGTGTTCCGCATGGGCTACTACGGCCTGCTGACGCCGAACACCGCGCTGGTGAAGGAGGCGTCGAGGGTGCGGTGGGACCAGGGTTTCGCGTACCTGGACGACTTCTTCACGCCGTACCTCCTGTGGATCCCGCTGGCGTTGTGCGCGGTGGCGGCGCTTCTCCGGCGCTTTTCCTTCGACCGCCGAGTGGTCGTCGTGTGCGCGGTGCCGGTGGTGGCCGGGCTCGGCCTAGCGCTGTACGTCGTCCGCATGGGCGGTGACTTCATGCACGCCCGGATGCTGCTGCCGGCGCTGTTCTGCCTGCTGCTGCCGGTGATGACGGTCCGGCTCACCCGCGCATCGGCGCTGCCGGTGGCCGCGCTGGGCGCCTACGCCCTGATCGCCGCCGGCGACCTGCGGACCGCCTACGCCGACCTGCCGGCGCCGCTCGACGAGGCGACGGGAATCGCCGACGAGCGCGCGAGCTACGTCGTCGCCAGCGGCCACACGAACCCGGTACTGGCCAAGGACTTCACGCAGTTCACGGCGATCGCCGACCGCATCCGCCCGCACCTGGCGGCGGAACCGGGCCCGGTGCTCTTCTGGGACGACGGTTCTTGGCACGCGTACCCGTCGGCGGCCGGCCACAGCACCGGGATGTTCTTCAACATCGGCGGCCCGGGCCTGCTGCTGCCCCTCGACGTGGCGGTCCACGACCCGATCGGCCTGACGAACCCGCTGGCCGCGCACATGACGCCGTACCCGGGCCGCCGCGTCGGCCACGACAAGTACGCGGGCCCGATCTGGACGGTGGCGGACCAGGGCATCGGCACCCCGGCCGGCTTCCCGCCGGACCGGCTGGCGGCGATCCGCCGGACGCTGGCCTGCCCGGAGGTGCGCGAGATGCTGGACTCGGTCCGCGCACCGTGGACGTTCGAGCGCTTCCGGGACAACCTGGCGGGCGCGTTCGAGCGCACCGGCCTGCGCTACGACCCCGACCCGGTGAAGGCCCGGTACTGCGGCTCGGCTTGACCCCTCAGCGCGCGGGCGCGGTCATCTCGACCGCGAAACGGTAGTAGCAGACCGCCCGCGGCTTGCCGCCGATACCGCTGACCGAGATCGGGGTCATGACCTGGACGCGCACGCCGGGAATCGGGCGGGCGGCGGCCTGGCAGCGGTCCAGGATCGGCTGGTAGGACACGCCGACGTCGGGCATCGAGCCCTCGGCCAGCGGGAGCACCGCGAACGCCTCGGCGGTGTGCCGCTCGGTGCAGGGCGTCAGCAGCACGTCGACTTCACCCGTGCCCGTCGGAGACCAGAAGCACTGGCCCGCCGTGACGTCGAGCCCGTGCGCTTCGCCCGCGGGCAGCTGTTCCCGGAACGGCTGCCGCCACCACACCATGCAGGCGGCGAAGACGATCAGCCCGACCACGAGCGCCGCGATCGCGACACGGCTGACCGGCCGACGGCGACGTTCGGTGCGCATCGGCTCGTCGAACAGTTCCGGGTCGTGCTCCGGTGCCGCCATGGTTCCCCCTCGTGCGTGGCCGCGGGCACTCTAGCCCGTCCCGGCCACCGGGCCGGAGCACATTCACCGTCGACGACTTTCCGACTTCGGTAGGTTTCGGAAAATTCCGGCGCAACTTACCTTGGGCTGATCGTCCCGCTCGGGACGGATCACCAGGCCGAAGGGCATTTTCATGCGAATGTCGAGGGCTTCGAGGGCGGCTGCCGCCGTGGGTGCCGCTGCCGCCGCGTTGAGTCTGGTCTCCGCGGGAGTCGCGGGCGCCCAGGAGGACATCATCGGCGGGAGCACCGTCTCCTCCGCGCCGTGGGGCGCGCAGATCTACTGGAACAACGTCACCACCTACGGCGGGTTCGAGTGCTCCGGCACGATCATCGCCCCGCAGTGGGTGCTCACCGCCCAGCACTGCCTGAATTCGCCGGGCATGCACGTGAAGGTCGGCAACGTGACCCTCCAGCAGGGTACGAACGCCGTCGTCGACCAGCAGAAGGCCTCGCCCAACGGCGACGTCGCGCTGCTGCACCTCACGACCGCGGTGAACACCACCTTCATGAAGCTCGGCACCGGCAACCCGCCGGCCGGCGCCACCAACCAGATCTACGGCTGGGGCCGCACGCAGGGCACCAGCCCGCCGTCGAGCACGCTGAAGACCGCCAACGTCCGCGTCACCGGCACCAGCACAGACGCCTTCGGCGGCACGGCCATCGCGAGCCAGGGCGTCAACGGCTCGGCCTGGCACGGCGACTCGGGCGGCCCGGAGCTCTACAACGGCGTCCAGGTCGGCGTCTGCTCCACCGGCAACAACTCCGGTTCGAACCCGCAGGGCACGCAGAACTACGCGAGCATCGCGTCGAGCCGCAGCTGGATCCGCACCACGGCCGGCGTCTGACACGCGCCCCGCGCCGGCCTCACCGCCCGGGAGGCCGGCGCGGGGCATACTCGCCCCATGAAGTTCCGCACCACGGTCCTGCTCGGCGGCAAGACGGCGACCGGCCTGCCGGTGCCCGACGACGTCGTCGAGGCGCTCGGCGCCGGCAAGAAGCCCGCGGTCACCGTCACCCTCGGCGGCCACAGCTACCGCACCACGGTCGCGAGCCGCGGCGGGCAGTTCCTCGCGCCGCTCAGCGCCGAGAACCGCGAGCAGGCCGGGGTCGCGGCGGGGGACGACGTCGACGTCGAGATCGTCCTCGACACCGCCCCGCGCGAGCTGGCGATCCCGGACGACCTGGCCGCCGCGCTGGCCGCCGATCCCGAAGCCCAGAAGCGGTTCGAAAGCCTGTCCTACAGCCGGAAGCAAGGGTTCGTGCTGCCGATCGGGCAGGCGAAGACCGAGGAGACCCGGCAACGGCGGATCGCCAAGGTCGTCACGGACCTGCGCGCCGGGAAGTGATGGACGCCCGCACGGTCCTGCGGGTGCTCGAAACCCTGGCCCCGGCCGGGGCGCCGCTACTTCGGGACGTCCGACCTGCGCCCGCATGAGGCGGGCCGGCCGGCGCGACCTCGCGGACATGCGGGCCCTGCGTGAAGAATTCGGCGTCGACACCCACTTCTAGTCCACAATGGACGCCCGCAGCGCCGCCTTGTCCGGCTTCCCCGACGGTGCCACCGGTACCGCGTCCACCAGCTCGAACCGCGCCGGCACGGCGGCCTCCCCCAGCTCGGCCGCCACGCCCTTGCGCACCTCGGCCAGGTCCGGCGAGCGCCCCGGCACCGGCACCACGAACGCCACCGCGGCCTCACCGGTCAGCGCGTCCGGCACCGCGACGACGTACGCCTGGTCGACGTCGGGGTGCGCGGCGATCGCGTGCTCGATCGGGCCGGTGTAGTGGATGATCGCGTTGACGATCACGACGTCGCGGGCGCGCCCGGACAGGTGCAGGTAGCCCTCGGCGTCGAGGTGCCCGAGGTCCTGCGTGCGGACCCAGCCCTCGCGCAGGACCTCCGCTGTCGTGGTCTCGTCGCGCCAGTAGCCCGCCAGCGCCGACGGCGTGCGCACCCAGACCTCGCCCTCCCGCCCCTGGGCCACCGCCGCCCCGTCAGCGTCGCGGACCTCGATCTCGACCGTGTCGCACGCCTTCCCGACCGACCCGGGCCCCTCGTCCGCGCCGCAGACCGTCAGCATGCCGGTCTCGGTCTGGCCGTACGCGTGGTGCATCGCGGGCCCGATCAGCTCGGCCGCCTCGGCGAGCTTGTGCGGCGGCACCGGCGACCCGGCCACGATCAGCGTCCGCAGGTCGCTCAGGTCGACGTCCTCGGCCCGCAGGGTGTCGAGGACCTGGTGCAGCCGCGGCACGGTCATCAGCGCCGCGCTCACCCGCAGCCGCGGCAGGATCCACGGGAAGTCCGGGAGCCCGTCGGGGATCACGGCCGTGCCGCCCGAGAGCAGGCAGAGCGCCAGCTGTTCGAGCATCACGGCGCTGGAGAGCGTGCCGAACAGCAGGAACCGGCTGAACCCCGCGCCGAGCTTCTCGTGGGCCGAGCCGGGCACCGGGGCCCGCCAGACGCGGCCCTCGCTCAGGGCCCGGTAGTCGAAGGCGACGCCCTTCGGGACGCCGGTGCTGCCGCTGGTGAACACGACCGTCGCGATGTCCTCGGGCCGGCCGTCGGGCACCGGTTCCTCGTACGCGGCAAGCAGCTCCGGCCCGATCCGCAGGATCAGCGCGCCGGCGACGGTGCCCAGCAGCTCGGGCGACTCGGTCGCCTCGTCGACCACGAGCGCGTCGATGTCCTCGACGATGTGCCGCAGCTGCGGCACCGGCAGCCCGGCCCGCACGCAGACGACCCGGCAGCCGAGCACGTGCGCGGCGATGATCGCGGCGAAGCCCTCGGGCGTGACGGCGGTGGCGATCCCGACGCCGGCGCCCGGCCCGACCCCGGCGGCCCGCAGCCCGGCGGTGAACCGGCCGACCAGCTCCTTCAGCGACGCCCGGGTGGTCACCGCGTCCCCCCGCTCGAACGCGGGCACGTCCGGCGCGCGGTCCAGTTCGGTGAGCAGAGCGTGCGGGTGGACCATCTCGGGCCGCCTTCCGTCCGGGGCCCCCGGGTCTACCGGGCGGATCTCAGAATTTCGGCAGAGACCACCCGGAGCCGGATCGGCGTGTTGACCACCGTGCGATCATCTACGAGCAGCCCGAGCACCGACGCCGCGCACTGCGGCGCCGTGCTCCGGCGAGCACGACCAGGGGGCGGTGCCACGACCGGAGCGTGACCAGCGGATTCCCTTGTCTGCCATGGCATACAGCCTGGCCGGGACGGTCACGACGGGCACTGGAGCGCGCCCCCGCCCGGGGCCGGGGCGGGGCCTGCCGGGCCGCTGTGGGTAATAGTGCCGTCAGCACGACCGGCAGTTGTGCCGTTTGACCACACCTCCCTTCTTTCTAGCGTGACTTTCACACCGCGCGGATCACCGCGCCAGGGGAAATTCGCTTCAGGAAGGAGGTGGCCCGTCGATGTCCAGTCCGGGATTCCAGGCAGATTCCGCTGCTATGACGCGCGCCGTCCAGGGTTTCGAGGAAACCGCCACGAACGCCAAGTCCACGATGGCCAGCTTGGAGTCCGAGCTGACCGAGGCCCTGCGCAACTACAAGGGTGACCAGGCCGTGGCGTTCTGGGACCTCCAGCGCCGGCTCCAGGAGAAGATGACCACGGCCGTGAAGGAGCTCGACACCATGTCGCAGCTCGTCCACACCAGCCACGCGAACTACGGCCGCGGCGACTCCGACGTCCACCAGAGCTTCCAGGGGGTCGGCAACACCCTCGAGGGCTCGGGCGTGATCCCCCGCCTCAACCCCTGACCTGAGAGGACGTACCGATGGCCGACGTCGTCGAAATCAACTTCGCCGCGCTGCAGCACAGCTCGGCGTCCCTGGCCGCCAAGGCCAAGGCGCTCACCTCGCAGCTGGAGCAGCTGCACCAGAACCTCCAGCCCATCACCGCGACCTGGTACGCCTCCGGCAGCTCCGCCGGTGACGCGGCGCGCCAGTCGGAGACCCGGCTGCGCCAGGCCACCGCGGACATCGTCGCCATCATCGCGCAGTTCGGCGGCAAGGTCGGCGAGGCCCACGACCTCCAGCAGCAGCTGGAGAACCGCAACCAGGGACTGTTCGCGGGCTGATCCGCGCCCAGACGTCGGTCGGCCGGTGCGGGAAACCCCCCGCTCGCACCGGCCGACCGGCTTTCCCTCATCCCCCACGTGCGGACAGAGACGGGATCCGATGCACGACCAGTCGTACTACGTCCACCTGGAATCGCTGAAGGACTTCGTGCGGGAGCTGGAGACCCAGATCCAGGCGATGTCCAAACCGAACGACTTCCTGCTCACCCTCGGCGACGAGCCCCTGCTGTTCGGCGAGTTCGGCGAGGCCGGGTCGCTGGCCGACGCCAACCGCGCCGCGGTGTCGGAGATGCAGGGCCTGCTCGACCAGGTCCGCAGCGCGATCGGGTTCGCGCAGGACGTCACGAACACGGTCGCCGACGGCTACGCGAACGCCGACCAGTCGGTGGCCGGTGACCTGCACAGCTCGGGCGCCGTCACGGGCCTGCTGGACCCGGTGCTCGGCCTGCTCGGCCTCGGGCACAGTGACGGGAGCAAGGGATGACCCACCACCACGACACCACGGCCCACACGAACTTCGCCGCGTACAGCCATCAGCAGCTGTACGCGATGCTGCAGGCCGGCGACCCGAACAGCGCGCGGCACGCCGCCGACAAGTGGAAGTCCGCCTCGCTGCACCTGCACGAGCAGGCCCACAACCTGAACTCCGAGCTCACCGAGTTCAAGGACCAGTGGACCGGTGGCGCCGCCGACCAGTACCAGCACATGATCGTCGACCTCGCGAACGGCATCGCCAAGGTGGCGCAGACCGCCGAGGCGATGAACGTGATGCTCGACGACGCCGCCGACGCGCTGGTGAAGGCCAAGAAGGAGATGCCGCCGCCGGTTTCGGTGCCGGACGTCTCCCCCTCCGACGTCGCGCTCGCGGTGAACCCGCCGCTGCTGCCGCCGGACGCCTCGCCCGCCGTGATGCAGGCCGCCGCGCAGCAGCGCCAGCAAGCTATCTCGAACGTCGAGGCGCAGCAGTCCGCCGCCAACGCCGCGGGATCCGCGCACGGCAAGGCGATCGCGGTCATGACCACACTGGCCGGTGAGTACGGCGTCGCCGAGGACTCGATCCCGGCGTCGCCGAACGCCGTCGAGACGCCGGTCGCCCCGCCCGCCGGTGGCGGCGGCGCGGGCAGTGCCGGCGCGCCCGGGCTCGTCGGCAACGGCACGACCGACCCCGGCGTCGTCGTCACGCCGACCGACGGGCACCCGCTGCCCGGCGCCGACGGCACCACGCAGCAGCCCGGCACGACCGCACCGACGTCGAACCCGCTGTTCGGCGACATGTTCACCGCCGGGCTCGCCGCGGCTTCGGCCGCCGCGTTCGGCCGGTTCGGCTCGATCATGCCGAAGGTGCCCGGCTGGGCGTCCGGCAAGGACCCCAAGGAGAACAAGGACGAGGCGCCCGGCACGAAGCTCGGCGGCGGTGCCGGCGTCGAAGGCGGGGCGGGGGGCGGCATCCCGATCGGCGGGGGCGACGCGCCGTCGATCGGCGGCGGCATCCCGGGCGGTGGCGGCCTTTCGGCCGGCGGCGGCGCGGACGCCCCGGCGGCGCATTCCGGCCTGGCCGGCGACGGCGGCTCGGGCAACGCGCTCAGCGGCCTGGCCGGCAGCGCGGTCGGGGCCGCCGGTGCGGCGGCCGCCAAGAGCGCGATGCCGATGATGCCCATGATGCCGATGGGCATGGGCGGCGGCGGGGACATGGGCTCCGGCCGCCGGATCCCGGCCTGGCTGGTGGAGACCGAGAACGTCTGGGGTCAGTCCGCCCCGGTCGCGCCGCCGGTGATCGGCGAAGAGCCGGACGTCTACTGACCCGGTCGTGAGTGCGTAACAGTGTTCTAACACTGTTACGCACTCACGACCCCTTGCTGCAGAACGGAGGCGGGCCGTGACGGCTGCCGGGTATCGCGTGGCCCCCGCTCGCCTCGACACGGCGGCGGGAGAGTACGGCACGCGGGCGGAAGCGCTGTCTTCGGCGCAGTCCGCCGTCGCGGGCGAGAAGGTGCCGGCCGCGGCCTTCGGGCAGGTCAACGCGTCCAAAGCCGCGGCCAAGACGTTCGAGAAGACGATGACGGAGCTGGGCTCGAAGCTCTCCGGCGACGTCACGCTCGCCAAGAAGCTCCAAAGTGGACTGACCGAGTCGGCGGCCGGGTACCGGCGGGCCGACGCGCAGGTCGCCGCGATGTACCGGGCCCTGCTGCCCGAGGATCCCTTGCCCAAGGCCGGAAACCCGGCCGGCATCGGCGGCGCGGCCGACACCGGCGCGTGGGGCCAGGCGATCGCGTCCAACCACGCGTTGGTCGCCGACGCGCTGACCGCCGAGCGTTCACGGCTCGCGCAGCTCACCGACGCCGACGCGATCAAGGCGTCCCAGGCGCGGATCAAGCTGTACGAGGACATCCTCGCGAACAACCGGCAGATCCTGAAGTTCGACCCGTCGGGCAACGGCCGGATCGCCGAGCTGGTCGGGCACATCGAGCCGGGCACGCGCGACGTCGGGCTGTTCGTGCCCGGCGTCAACACGCAGATGTCCAACTTCGACGCCTACGCCGGCCTCGGGCGCAGCCTGGTGGCCGCGGACCCGACCGGGCGCACCGCGATGGTCGTCTGGGCCGACGGCGTGTTCCCGCAGAACCCGGTGGTGCAGGGGCCGGACGCGAGCTACGCGCAGACGATGGCGCCGGACCTCAAGCACTTCACCGACGACCTGCGCGGCGAGATCGCGAGCCACGCCGGTTCCGACGTCACGCTGACCGCGATCGGGCACAGCTACGGCGGCGCGACGGTCGGGCTGGCCGAGACGCAGGGCCTCGACGTCGACCGCGTCCTGCACGTCGAGTCGGCGGGCATGGGCCACGGCGTCTGGTCGCCGGCGGACCTGCCGGCGAGCCAGGCGGGCGTGCAGCGGTTCTCGATGACCGCGCCGCTCGACCCGATCCAGGTCGCCCAGGGCAACGCGTGGGGCCTCGAGTGGACCGGCATCGGCCACGGCGCCGACCCGGACACCTTCCCCGGCGTCACCGACCTGGAGACCGGGCGCGACGCGGCGGGCAACGAGATGTGGGGCCTGTCGTCGCACAGCGACGTGCTCAAGCCGGGTTCGGAGTCGTGGACGAACATCTACCGCGTCATCACCGGCGGCCCGACCACCGCGAACGGCACCTTCGACCCGCGTGGCATCCTCGAGAACGGCGTCGAGTTCCTCAACGACGGAGGTGTGCTGCGATGAGCGTCGAACTGGACCGCCTGGCCGGTGAGCTGACCGGCGTGATCGACAGTGTCGCGGCCGTCTTCGGCTCGCCCGCGGACCCCACGGTCGACGGCGAACTGGATTGCGACCCGACCCGGCCCGGCAACCTGCTGTGCTGGCAGTACGGCGTCCGCCTGGAGCACACGGGCGAGCCGGAACGCCGCTTGGCCGAGGTGATCCTCCCGTCCCTGGAAGAGCGCGGCTGGCAGGCCCACGACCGCAGCACGGCCCGCGAACTCATCGCCCGCTTCAGCCGCGAAGGCGCGGACTTCACCGTCCACGTCGCCCGAGCCAGCCACGCGGTGGCGATCATCGGCTCGACCCGCCCCGTCCCCGCCTGACCCACTTCGTGTCGACCTCCCAAACACGAGTGTCGACCCTCTAATCACACGAGTCGGCTTCCTGATCACACGAGCCGACCCTCCAGGCACGCGAGTTCGCCCTCCCGGTTCAGGACGCCCGTGATGGGAAAGCCGACTCGGGTGATTGAGGAGACGACACTCGTGATTGGAGGGTCGACACGGGTTACGGGGTGAAGCGGGAGGGGCGCCAGCCCCGACGGCGGGCCCGGCGGACCGCGGCCACCGTGACCCCGGCCGCGGCCGCGAAGGCGACGCCCGCCAGGGCGATCGTGCCGGCCGCGACGTTCGAGGCCGGGCGGGCCGGGGCCGCGGCCGGGATCACCGCCGGGCCGGGGGCCGGGGCGACGGCCGAGCCGGGCGGCGCGACGTCGGCGGGGAGGGTCGAGGAGACGGCAGCGTAGGCGTCCAGGACTCCCCAGCCCAGCCGCGGGTCGTGTGCCCCGGAAGGCGGGCGGTGCGCGGTCAACGTGAGCCGGGTGACGACCTGGTCGCCGGTCAGGTCCGGGTGGTACGCGCGGACCAGCGCCGCGACGCCCGCGACGTACGCCGCCGCGAGGCCCGGGTCCGTCACCGGCCAGCGGTGCGCGACCGCGCCGCCCGCGCCGGCCGACGTGCTGACCAGCTCCGCGCCCGGCGCCGCGACGCCGACGTAGTCGCCCGCCTCGGTCTGCACCGGCTCGCCCGCCTGGTTCACCGAGCCGACGCCCAGTGCCCCGGACGTCGCCGTCGGGTACGTCCGGGCGCCCTGCTGGGTCGCCGTCGCCGCCGAGACGACCACCGAGCCTTCCGCCCGCGCCCGCGCGACCGCGCCGGACAGCGCCGGGCTGTCGAACGCTGCGGGGACGGCCACGAGGATCACGCCCGCGTGCCGGTCCACCGCCGTGTCGATCGCGCCGGCCAGCGCGCCCGGGTCACCGCCGTCGTTGGACAAGCCGTTCGCCTGCGTGTAGCGGATCGGCAGCAGGTGCGCGCCGGGCGCGACGCCGGCGAACGTCGTCGACGGATCCGGTTGCGCGCCGACGATCCCGGCCGCGATCGTGCCGCGGCCGTCGCAGTCGGACGCCTCGGTGCCGCCGCCGCCTTCGAGCTGGCCGGGCGCGAACTGGGTGTTCTGCCCGTCGACGCCGGTGCCGATGACGGCGACCAGCTGGCCCGCACCCCGCGTCAGCGGCCAGAGCCGCGCCGGGTCGACCAGCCGCTGCCCCCATGGGACGCCGCCGGTGTAGGTGCCGGACGGGTTGGCGCACTGGGCTTCGGGGGCCGCGAAGGCGAGCGTGGGTGACGCGGTCAGCATCAGGCCCGCCACCGCGAGCACCGCCGGAAACCGCACCCCAACCCCCAGAAAGCCGGTGGCGGAAAAGGACTTCCGCCACCGGCAGTCTACCGGGGAAACACCGTTCAGCGAAGGTCCATGCCGAGATCCAACGCGGGCGAAGAGTGCGTCAACCCGCCAACGGACAGATAGTCCACACCGGACTCGGCGTAGGCCCTACCACGGTCGAGGGTGAGGCCACCAGAGGATTCCAGCCGCGTCTTCGGGGAGACGTCGTCGCGGCGCGCGACCGCGCGGGCGCATTCCTCCGGCGTGAAGTTGTCCAGCAGCACCTCGTCCGCCGCGGCCGCCAGCGCTTCTTCCAGCTGCGCAAGCGAGTCGACCTCGACCTCGCACGGCAGCTCCGGCGCGTGCGCCCGGGCCGCTTCCAGCGCGGCGGTGACCGAACCGGCCGCGACGACGTGGTTGTCCTTGATCAGCACCGCGTCACCCAGCCCCAGCCGGTGGTTGACCCCGCCACCGCACCGGACGGCGTACTTCTGCAGCAGCCGCAGCCCCGGCAACGTCTTGCGGGAGTCCCGGATCGCCGCGCCGGTACCGTCCACTTCGGACACCCAGGCGGCCGTCGCGGTGGCGACGCCGGAGAGGTGGCACAGCAGGTTCAGCGCCGTGCGCTCGGCTGTGAGCAGCCCCCGGACCGGCCCACGCAGCACCAGCGCGGGTTCCCCCGCCACCAGCCGGTCACCGTCCTCGCGCCCGGCCAGCACCTCGTACTCGTCGCCCAGCACCATGTCGAACACGGCCAGCGCGACCGGCAGCCCGGCGACCACACCGGCCACCCGTGGGGTCAGCTCGGCGACGGCGATCGCGTCAGCGGGCACGGTCGACGCGGTCGTCGCGTCGGGCCCGTACCGCAGGTCCTCGCCCAGCGCCGTCGTGACCACCCGCGTCACGTCCTCGACGTCGAGGCCCGACGCGGCGATCAAGCGCAGGACCGGTTCGGAGATCGGGAAAGTCATGCCACGCCCTCCAAGGGGATCGGGTCGGCCAGCACCGGCTGACCGGAGAGGCTGAGCCGGATGTGCTGGCTGCGCCGCCAGGTCTCGGCCGACGCGGGGAAGTCGGTCCGCACGTGGCAGCCGCGCGACTCGGTGCGCCGGTCGGCCGCGGTGAGCAACGCCTGCGCGACCACGGTCAGCGCCGCGTCTTCGACGGCCGCGTGCGTCCACAATGGACTGTCCTGGGTCGACAGGTCGAGCACGGATCCGGCGGCCGCCAGGCCGTCGGCGTCCCGGCCGATCGCCGCGTACCGGCTCATCACGCGCTGCAGCGCGTCGCGCTCGGCCGTCGGCGCGGTCGTCCACGACGGCAGCCGCCCCCGCGACGGATCGGCCAGCAGCCCGGCCGCGAGGTCCGCCGAAACGGCCTCCGCGACCCGCTGCCCGACGACCAGGCCTTCGAGCAAGCTGTTGGACGCCAACCGGTTCGCGCCGTGCAGGCCGGTCCGCGCCACCTCGCCGGCGGCGTAGAGACCGGGCACCGACGAGCGTCCGTCCACAGTGGTCACCACGCCACCGCACGAGAAGTGCGCCGCCGGGGTCACCGGGATCGGGTCGCGGGCCGGGTCGAGGCCCAGCACCGCGCACGCGGCGAACACGGTCGGGAACCGCTGGGCGAACCCGGCGATCCCGGTGGCGTCGAGGAACACGTGGTCGTCGACGCCGCCCGGCGCCGTCAGCATCCGCCGGGTGATCGCCGCCGAGACGACGTCGCGCGGGGCGAGGTCGCCGAGCGGGTGCACGCCGTGCATCACGGACGCGCCGGCGCCGTCGACCAGGGTCGCCCCCTCGCCGCGCACCGCCTCGGTGACCAGCGGGCAGCGGCCGCGCGCGCCCGGCGTGTAGAGCACCGTCGGGTGGAACTGGACGAACTCGATGTCGGCCACCGTCGCCCCGGCCCGCAGCGCGAGCGCGAGGCCGTCGCCGGTGGCGATCTCCGGGTTCGACGTCGCCTGGTAGAGCTGCCCGACCCCACCGCTGGCCAGCAGGACGGCCGGCGCCCGGACGACCCCGGGCACGCCGTTGCGGTCGAGCACCGTGACCCCGGCGACCCGGCCGCCGGGCGTGCGCAGCGCGTCGACGGCGATGTGGTGTTCGAGCACCGGCACCCGCGCCTGGCCGGCCTGCGCGACCAGGGCGCGCTCGACTTCGGCGCCGGTGGCGTCGCCACCCGCGTGGATCACGCGGAACGCGCTGTGCCCGCCCTCGCGGGTCCGCGCCAGCAAGCCGTCTCCGGACGAGTCGAACGTCGCGCCGTCCGCGCGGAGCCGGGCGATCGCGGCCGGTCCGCCGTCGAGGATCGAGCGGGCGGCGACCTCGTCGACCAGCCCGGCGCCCGCGGTGAAGGTGTCCTCCGCGTGCTTCTCCACCGAGTCGTCGAGGTCGTGCTCGTTTTCCAGGACGACGGCGACGCCGCCCTGGGCCCAGCGGGTGTTGCCGTCCGCGACCGCCGCCTTGGTGACCACCAGGACGTGCAGCCCGAGCACCTGGGCCCGCAGCGCCGCGGTCAGCCCGGCGACGCCGCTGCCGATCACGACCAGGTCGGCGCGCGCTTCCCAGACCGGGGTTTTCGCCTGTGGGTCATTAACCGGCGTGTTCATTCGGCGCCGCCGGGCTGCCCGATCTCGATCATCCGCTGCACCGAAGCGCGTGCCCGGGACGCCGTTTCGAGGTCGACGTGGACCTCGTCCAGGCCGTCGCGCAGGCACCGCAGCAGCGCCGCCGGGGTGATCATCTTCATGTACCGGCAGGACGCGCGGTCGTTCACCGCGCGGAAGTCGATGTCCGGCGCGGCCTTGCGCAGCTGGTGGATCATGCCGATCTCGGTGGCCACCAGCACGGTCTTGGCCAAGGTGGCGCGGGCCTCGTGGACCATGTCCCCGGTCGAGAGGATCTTGACCCGCTCCGGCGCCACCGCGCCCTCGCCGGCCAGGTAGAGCGCCGACGTCGCGCAGCCGCACTCGGGGTGGATGAACAGGTCCGCCTCCGGGTCCTCGGCCGCGCGCTCGGCCAGCTCCGCGCCGTTGATGCCGGCGTGGACGTGGCACTCCCCGGCCCAGACGTGGATGTTGTCCCGGCCGGTGACGCGCTTGACGTGCGCGCCGAGGAACTGGTCCGGCAGGAAGAGAACCTCCTGGTCAGCGGGGATGGACGCGACGACGTCGACCGCGTTCGAGGACGTGCAGCAGATGTCCGTCTCGGCCTTCACCTCGGCCGTGGTGTTGACGTAGGAGACGACGACGGCGCCCGGGTGCTCGGCCTTCCAGGCCCGCAGCTCGGCGCCGGTGATCGAGTCGGCGAGCGAGCAGCCGGCCCGCGCGTCGGGGATCAGGACGGTCTTCTGCGGGGCCAGGATCTTCGCGGTCTCGGCCATGAAGTGGACGCCGCAGAAGACGATGGTGGACGCGTCGCTGCTCGCCGCGATGCGGCTGAGCGCGAGCGAGTCGCCGGTGTGGTCGGCGATGTCCTGGATCTCCGGGAGCTGGTAGTTGTGCGCGAGCAGAACCGCGTCGCGCTGCTTCGCCAGGCGCCGCACCTCCTCCGCCCAGGCCGCGTTCGCCTCGACGCCGCCGAACGGCGTGAGACCTTCCGGAACCAACGTGGTGGTCATCTGGCCCTCCTGGACCTTTCTCCGGTTTTCGCCTTATAATCGAAAACCGTGCGAAGTCATCTTAACACCCAGACCCCCCTGGCCCACGAGGTTTTGGGAGCGGTACTGCAAGTGCGCTCGGACACACTGCGGGTCCTGCTGTGGCGGCGCGCGCTCGACCCGCACCTCGGCCGCTGGTCGCTGCCGGGCGGCCGGCTGCGGCCCGACGAGGACGTCGAGACGTCCGTCCGGCGCCAGCTGAAGGAGAAGGTCGACGTGCGCCAGCTCAAGCACGTCGAGCAGCTCGCGGTGTTCAGCGACCCGGACCGCGTCCCCGGCCCGCGCGTGGTGGCGACCGCGTTCCTCGCCCTGGTCCCCTCCGACGTCGACCCCGAGGTGCCCGAGGACACCGAGTGGCACGACGTCGCGAAGCTGCCGCGCACGGCGTTCGACCACGAGTCGATCGTGCTGCGCGCCCGCGACCGGCTGCGCTCGAAACTCTGTTACACGAACCTCGGGTTCGCCCTCGCGCCCGAGGAGTTCACGGTGTCGGCGCTGCGCGGGCTGTACTCGGCGGCGCTGGGCTACAAGGTGTCCGCGACGAACCTCCAGCGCGTGCTCTCCCGGCGGGGACTGCTGGTCCCGACGGGCCACACGGCGCCTCCCGGGCGCGCGGGCGGACGTCCCGCCGCGCTGTTCTCCTTCGCCGGCAAGGGCATGCAGATCACCGATCCGTTCGCGGTGTTCAGGCCGCCGAACCGGTGACCATCCTGCGGGAGGACCGACTTCCCCTTACCGTGGGACGCGTGACCGAGCCGGAATCGGAAAGTGACGCGACGACGACAATCCTGCCGTTGTTCCCGCTCCAGACCGTGCTGCTGCCCGGCACCCGGCTCCCGCTGCACATCTTCGAACCGCGGTACCGGCAGCTGATGGCGGACCTGGTGAGCGGCACCGTGCCGGGGCGCGAGTTCGGCGTGGTCGCGCTGCGCTCGTCGCTGACCCGCGAGGTGCGTGGTCTGGACCAGCTGTACGACATCGGCTGCAGCACGGTGCTGCGCGAGGCGAAACGCCTGCCGGACGGCCGGTTCGACGTCGTGACGCTGGCCCAGCGCCGCTTCCGCCTGCGGGAGCTGGACTGCACCTCCGCGCCGTACCTGATCGCCTCGGTGGAGTGGGTCGACGACGAGCCGGTGGCGCCCAGCGGCGGCGTCGCCGAGCGCTTGGCCGCCGTGGCGCGCACTGCCCACCAGCGCTACTGCGAAACGGCGTGGCGCAGCGACGACTGGGTCGAACCGGAGGCCGACGCCGCACTCGAAGACCTGGCCTACCTGCTGGCCGCGGACTGCCTGCTGCCGCTCGAAGACCGCCAGCGGCTGCTGGAGGAACGCCACCCGCTGCGCCGGCTGCGCATCGCCTGCCGCCTGCTGACGCGCGAGACCGGCTTCCTGAACACGCTCGGTGCGGTGCCCCTGCCGCCGGGCGAACTGACGGACCTCAGCCGCCCGGCCAGCCTGAACTGACCCGGACCCGAGCGCCCCAATGTGGCGTTGGGTGCGTTGGACGCACCCAACGCCACATTGGGGCGCATGGGGGCCTCAGGAAGCGGAGCCGGACTCCGGACTTGACCCGTTGCCGAACTTGTTCCAGACCTTGCCCGCGGCGCCGGACACCGTCTCGCCGACGTCGCTGAACACCTTCGTCAGCGGGTCGGCGGACGCGCTCCACGAGTCCTTGTACGACTTCGCGGCCGACTTCAGGTCGTCCTTCCAGTCGGCCGTCGGGCTGTCGTCGTCACGGCGCGGGTAGTCGCCGGCCAGGATGGCGCGGTACTCCGCCGACGCCGCCCACTTCTGCAGCTGCGCCACGCGGACCACGGCGAACGGGTGCGACTCCGTCTCGACGTAGCGGAGCTTGAGGAAGCTGTCGCGGATGTCGTCGACCGACTCGTACTCGGTCGCCTGCTGCAGGAACGACGGGATGTCGATGCGGGCCGGGTCGATGCCGCCGGCGACCTGGATCTGGGCCCGCAGCGCCGCCGTCGGGTCCTGGCCGCACAACAGGCCCGCGCGGTCGCAGGACAGCTCGGCCTTGCGGTACCACTCGCGCAGCGCCGCGATGATCGCCCGGATGCCGAGCGCGCTGACCGGCGTCCACGACATCGACAGCTGCAGGCTGATCAGCCGCACCATGATCGTGCGGTACACCGTGTGCCCGGACAGCACGTGCCCCATCTCGTGCCCCAGCACGAACCGCAGCGCGTCCGGGCTCATCAGCTCGACGAGCCCGGTGCTGAGCCGGATGAACGGCTCGTCCATGCCGACGGCCGACGCCTGGACCCGCGGGTCCTGGTAGACGAACACGTTCGGCACCGCGGGCAGGTCCAGCGTTTCGGCGCACTCGTGGCGGAGCTTCTCCAGCTCCGGGTACTGCTTCGGCCCGACGCGGATCGACGACGCGAGCGCCATCAGCCGCTCGCCGCGTTCGTTATAGAACCCCGAAACGGCCTTCACGACCTGCGCGAACCCCGGCACCGCGCGCAGCGTGGCGAGCGCGCCGCGGTCCACGGGGTGCTCGTAGGCGCGCGGGCTGATGCCGGGAAAACGGACGGCGTTGTGCCGCGATATCTCGATGTCCTCGGTCACTGCTGAAACCCCCTGTGGTTCGAGGGGGCCCAGCCTAGGGAACGCTCAGCCGAGCCGGCGGCCGAGGTCGTCCCGGCCGTTCCAGGTGGTCAACAGGCTGTAGGCCAAGGCCACGCCGAACGGGCCGGTGATCAGCACCCACCACGACTCCAGGCGCGGCGCCAGTTCGATCACCGCACCGAGCGCGGGCGGGCTGCCGATCGTGTAGTGGCTGTTGGCCCAGCCGACGCCGAGCAGCATGGCCAGCGCGCTCGCGAGCGCGACCCCGAGCACGGCGGCGAGGAAGACGACCGGCCCGCGGCGCTCACGCATCAGCCACGCGACGACGCCGACGACGATCCCCAGGCCCAGCGTCAGGAAGCCGAAGATCGCGAGATCGTCGAAGCGGTGCCAGCTCTCGAGTTCGAGGGCGCCCTGGGTGCCGTCGGAGGCGATGATCCGGACGCGCTCCGGCGGCGCGATCCGCGACCACAGGAAGGCGAGCGGGAAGCTCAGGACGCTGAGGATGCCGAGCACGCTCACGGCGGGCAGCAGGTCGGCCTTGACGACGACCCGCGGCTGCCGCTCCCGGAACAGCACAGGCACGGACCACGGTCCCGGCACGGCCGACGGCCGGTGCGCGGGGCCCGACGACTCACTCACCCGGACTCCCTCCTGCAACACGTGCGACCGAGCGTAACCGGTCGATGCGCGGCGGGCGTCAGCCGCTCGCCGTGTCGGCGGCCCTCACCCACCGGCCCGGCTCCGGAGGTCGGGCGCAAAAGCCGTGAAGGCCTCCTTACCGGCCATAAGAGCCGGGAAGGAGGCCTTCACGGCTTTCCGGGAGTGGGCGCTCAGCCGCCGGCCGTGTTGCCGTGACGGCTGCAGCGGGCCGTCCAGCCCAGCGGGCTCACCTGGACCACCAGGCGGCGCGCGCAGTACGTGCAGAAGCGCGGGGGCTCCAGCGCCGTGCGCGGGTTGTGGCACGCCGGGTGGTCCGTGCCACCCGGCGACTCCTGTCCACAGTGGACGCAGTAGGTCGCGGAAACCGCGTCAGAGGCTGTCACTGAGGGCCTTGATGGGCATCTTGAGCTCATCCAGCATCTCCAGGTCCGCGCTGGCCGGGCGGCCCAGGTTCGTCAGGTAGTTGCCGACGATGATCGCGTTGATGCCGCCCAGCATGCCCTGCTCGGCGCCGAGGTCACCGAGCGTCAGCTCACGGCCGCCGGCGAAGCGCAGCATCGTGCGCGGCATCGCCAGGCGGAACGCCGC
This sequence comes from Amycolatopsis sp. cmx-8-4, assembly GCF_046548675.1. NCBI lineage: Bacteria > Bacillati > Actinomycetota > Actinomycetes > Pseudonocardiales > Pseudonocardiaceae > Amycolatopsis > Amycolatopsis sp. cmx-8-4. Next base: position 62,039 of record NZ_JAEBDZ010000005.1, on the reverse strand, counting down.
CACCGTGCGCAGCGCGTCCTTGCCCTCGACGATCTCGTAGTGCTCGTAGGGCGTCCCAGGCTGCGGGATGAGGAAGTTCATCGGCACCTCGTGCGGGCTCAGCTCGGCCAGCTGCACGGCGAACTCCGCGCGCTGCTCGATCGTCTCCCCCATGCCGATGATCCCGCCGCAGCAGACCTCCATGCCCGCCGCGGCGACCATCCGGAGCGTGTCCGCGCGCTCTTCCCAGGTGTGCGACGTGACGACGGACGGGAAGTGCGACCGCGCCGTCTCGAGGTTGTGGTTGTAGCGGTGGACGCCCATCTCGACGAGCTCGTCGACCTGCTCCTGCGTGAGCATGCCCAGCGAGCAGGCGATCTGGATGTCGTTGCCGTCCGCGCGGATCGCCTTCACGCCCTCGCGGACCTGCGAAAGCAGCCGCTTGTCGGGCCCGCGGACGGCGGCGACGATGCAGAACTCCGTCGCGCCGGTCTCGGCGGTCTGCCGGGCGGCCTTGACCAGGTTCGGGATGTCGAGCCACGCCGAGCGCACCGGCGTCGGGAAGCGGCCGGACTGCGAGCAGAAGTGGCAGTCCTCGGGGCAGCCGCCGGTCTTCAGGCTGATGATGCCCTCGACCTCGACCTCGGGGCCGCACCAGCGCATCCGCACCTCGTGCGCCAGGGCCAGCAGGTCGGGGAGCCGGTCGTCGGGCAGCCGCAGCAGCTCGAGGACCTCGGCCTCACCCAGGCCGACGCCGTTTTCGAGGACCTGCTCGCGCGCGTAGGCGAGGACATCGGTGTCCGGGACTGCGGTCACGGGCGTCTCCTTGGTCGTGGTGGAGCGGAAAGCGTCTCTCATCGTGCACGAAGCGCGGTCGAGGCGACAGCGACGCAGGTCACTTCTGGGCGGACGCCCGTCCGGTGAACAGCTCCGGGTCGAACTCGCCGCCGAACCACGGCGAGAGCCCGGCCCGCGCCGCCACCAGGAACTCCTCGGGGGACGCGGTGCCGAGCCCGGCGGGCAGCACGCCCAGCAGCGGCGCCCCGGCCGCCACCGGCAGGTCTTCGAGGTTGGACAGCGCCGCGAGGTCCGGCTCGGCCGGCCAGGAGCCGATGATCACCCCGGCGACGGTCAGCCCGCGCTTCGTGGCGACCTCGGCGGTCAACGCGGTCGCGTTGAGCGTGCCCAGCCCGGCCTCGGCCACGATGATCACCAGCGAACCGAGCGACCAGGCGACGTCGGCGAGGCTCGACCCGGCGGCGTCGAACCGCACCAGCAGGCCGCCCGCGCCCTCGATCAGCGTCAGGTCGTGGTCGGTGTCGAGGTCGGACGCCGCCCGCGCGATCTCGCCGGGGTCGAGCGTCGGCAGGCCGCTGCGGCGGGCGGCGGCCTCGGGCGACAACGGGTCGGGGTAGCGGCGCAGCTCGCGCGTGGTCACCTCGGCCCCGGCCAGGCGGACGACGTCGGCGAGGTCACCGGGCTCGTCGGGGCCGACCCCGGTCTGCGCCGGTTTCAGCACCGCCACCCGCTGCCCGCCGGCCACGGCCAGCGCCGCGATCGCCGCCGTGGAGATCGTCTTGCCGACCCCGGTCCCGGTCCCCGTCATCACCAGCATCGTCACGGACCATCAACTTAGTGACCCCGGCCCGGGCCGCGCAGCCCGGGCGGTGCGGCCCGGGCCCGCGTCAGGCCTCCGGCACCACCGCTCCGGCGAGGCGGAACGAGCGCGCGTCGCCCTCCAGCAGGTGCACCTGGGCGGCGCCGACGTCGAAGTACATCCCGGTCAGCCGCAGCTTCCCGGCCGCCTCGGCCGCCGCGACCTGCGGGTACTCCCGGAGGTGGTCGAGCTGCTGCAGCACGTTGAGCAGGGCCAGCCGGTCGCCTTCGCGAGCCGGGCGCGCGCCGTCGACGGTGACCGGGCCGGACCGGCGGGCGCTGGGCACGGCGTAGCGCAGCCACGTCTCCAGCGGCCCCGGCGGCGGGCCGTCGGCGAGCGCGGCCATCGCCCCGCAGCCGGAGTGGCCGCAGACGACGATCTCCTCGACGCCGAGCACGCCCACCGCGTACTCGATCGACGCGTTCATCGACGGGTCGGCCTGCCCCGGCGGGACCAGGTTGCCGATGTTGCGGATGGTGAACAGGTCGCCGGGCCCGCTGGTGGTGATCAGGTTCGGCACGATCCGCGAGTCGCCGCAGGTGATGAACAGCGTCCGCGGTTTCTGGCCGTCGGCCAGCCCGGACAGGGTGTCCCGCAGCAGCGGCGCGGCCCGGCGGTGGAACTCCGTGGCGCCGCGGCGGGTTTGCTGGGCCGGGATGTCGACGGACTCCGCAGCCTGCCAGTCGGACCACGGCGCGAGCCACCGCGGCACGGCCTGGCTCGCGGCGAACCGCGACCGCGTCGGCCGGCCGGCCTTGCCCTCGCCGAACCACGGGTGGCCGACCTCGTCGACGTCCACCGTGCCGCCCGCGCGTTCGTGCGCCTGCTGCCAGGTGGTGAGGCTTTCGAAAGCGGCGTGGTCCAGGTAGTCGACGACCAGTTCCAGCCGCACCGGCACCCCGGCCGGGATGGCACCGAGCACCTTCGACAGCCGCGGCACGGACAGGAACGTCAGGACGCCTTCGACGACGACGCGGTGACGGTCGCCGTCGCTTTCGACGTGAATGCCCGACCAGACCGTGCGGCGCAGCATGAGCACCAGCGCCAGCCCGATCCCGGCGAGCACGCCGGTGAGCAGGTCGAACACCACCACCCCGGCGAGGGTGAGCAGGTAGACGGGCAGATCGCCGTGCCTGAGCGCGGTCTTCATGTGCCCGGGGTTGACCAGCTTCGCGCCGACGTGCACCAGCAGCCCGGCCAGCGCGGCGAGCGGGATGTTCTGGATCAGCCCGGCGAGCAGGACGACGAACACCAGCACCCAGACGCCGTGCAGGATCGCCGACACGCGGGTCTTCGCCCCGGCGGCGACGTTGGTGGAGCTGCGGACGATGACGCCGGTGACGGGCAGCCCGCCGAGCGCCCCGGAGACCATGTTGGCCGCGCCCTGGCCGACCAGCTCGCGGTCGAGGTTGGCGCGCGGGCCGGTGTGCATGCGGTCGACGGCGACCGCCGAGAGCAGGCTCTCCACGCTGGCGATCAGGGCGATGGTGACGACGGCGAGCGCGAACCCGCCCCAGCCGCCGTCGGGCAGCTGCGGGACCAGGTGGACGTTCAGCAGGTCCCCGGGCAGTTCGACGCGCGGCAGCGTCATCCCCGTGGCGACCGACGCCACGGTGGCGAACGCGATCGCCGCCAGCGGCCCGGGGACCCGCTGGACGGCCTTCGGCAGCCGCGGCCAGATCAGCAGGATCGCGATGGTGAGCAGGCCGATCACGGTGGCGGAGTCGTGGTGGGCGACGATCTGGCCGGGCAGCTCGGCGACGTTCTCCACGGCCGAGCTCTGGGCCTTGCCGCCGAGGATGACGTGCAGCTGGCCGAGCACGATCGTGACGCCGATGCCGGCCAGCATGCCGTGCACGATGGCCGGCGAGATGGCCAGCGCGGCGCGCGCGATGCGGCTCAGCCCGAGCAGGATCTGGAGGGCACCGGCGGCGACCGTGATCAGGCACGTGACGGCCCAGCCGAAGGTGCTGATGGTTTCGGCCATGATCACGGTCAGGCCGGCGGCGGGCCCGCTCACCTGGAGCGCGGAGCCGCCGAGGGCACCGGCGACGACCCCGCCGACGACGGCGGCGATCAGGCCGGCGGCGACCGGCGCGCCCGAGGCGAGCGCGATGCCGAGCGAAAGCGGTACGGCGACGAGGAAAACGACCAGGGAGGCCGGCAGGTCGTGGCGGAGCACGGCGAGGGGTCTCATGATCGCCATGCAACCGGAAATCGTGTGAAATGTCCGCTATGCACCACCCGATCGAGTGAACGACTGGCCATAATTTGCCCGAATGACATAAATCGGACGCCCGCTTAACCCGCCATTCACGCCCCGCGTGCCTGTCACCCGACAGTTGAACCCTTTACGACACAAGGGTTCCCCGGGAACCGGAACGGCCAGCATCCCGCCCGGAACGGCCAAGACACTGCCCGGAACGGCCAACACGCCGACACCGGAGTACCGCGGCCAACGCCGCACGCCGCGTTGGCCACTCCGGGCGCCGTGTTGGCCACTCCGGGCGCCGTGTTGGCCACTCCGGGCGCCGTGTTGGCCGTTCCGGAAGGAGCGTGACGAACGCTTGAACCGGCTTCGCGGGACCGCCCGGTCTCCGAAGGCCGCCTCCGGCATGCGAGGCGACCTCCGGAGGCCGGGGTCACTGCTCCAGTGCGCCGGCCGGGACGAAGCCGCGGGCCGCGTCGTCCAGCAGGGACACCTGCGCGGCGCCGACGTCGAAGTACATCCCGGTCAGCCGGAGGCCGCCGCGCTCCAGCGCCGCGGCCACCACCGGGTAGCCGCGCAGGGTTTCCAGCTGCTGCACGACGTTCTGCAGCGCGAGCTGGTCGGCCTCGGCGGCGGGACGGCGGCCGCCGAGCAGCAGCGGCGCTTCCCGGCCGCGGCGAAGCAGCGTCGGCTCGCCGTGGCGCAGCCAGGCGCCGAGCTGGTGCAGGCCCGCCGGGGCCTGGCCGAGCAGCGCCTTCATCGCGCCGCAGCCGGAATGCCCGCAGACCACGATCTCCGCGACCCCGAGCACGCCGACGGCGTACTCGATCGCCGCGCCGACCGAGGAGTCGGCGCCGCCGTCCGCCGGCGGGACGAGGTTGCCGATGTTCCGCACCGTGAACAGGTCGCCCGGCCCGCTGGTGGTGATCAGGTTCGGCACGATCCGCGCGTCGCCGCAGGTGATGAACAGGGTGTGCGGCTCCTGGCCGTCCGCGAGCCCGGTCCAGGTGTCGCGCAGCAGCGGCGCGGTGCGGCGCTGGAACTCCGACGCGCCGCGGCACAGCAGGGAGCTCGCGCTGCGCTGCACGGGCAGCGCGACGTGCTCGGCCTGCCACTCCGACCAGGGCGCCAGCCAGCGCGGCACCACGCGCGCGGCGAGGCCCCGGCGCACGGTCGGCGTCCCCGCGCGGCCGCGTTCGAACCACGGGTGGCCGATCTCGTCGACCGTCACCGGTCCGGCGTGCGCCTGCTGCCAGCCGCGCAGGCAGTCGAACGCGGCGTGGTCGAGGTAGTCGACGAGCAGTTCCAGGGTGACCTCGGCGTGCGCGGGCACCTCGGCGAGCACCCGGGTCAGCCGGGGCACGGACAGGAAGGTCAGCGCGCCTTCGATGACGACGCGGTGGCTGTCGCCGTGTATTTCGACGTGGATGCCGGAGAAGATCATCCGCCGCAGCATCAGCGCGAGGGCCAGCAGTATCCCGGCGGCGACGCCGGTGAGGAGGTTGACCGCGACCGCGCCGGCCAGGGTGACGACGTACACCGGGAGGTCGCCGTGGCGGCGGACGTCCTTGATCGCGGCCGGGTTGACCAGCTTCGTCCCGACGTACACCAGCAGCGCGGCGAGGGCGGCCAGCGGGATCAGCCGCAGCGTCCCGGTGAGCAGCAGGCAGGCGGCGAGGATCCAGGCGCAGTGCAGCATCGCCGACATCCGGGTGCGCGCGCCGGCTTCGTAGTTGGTCATGCTGCGCACGACGACGCCGGTGACCGGGAAGCCGCCGAGCGCGCCGGCGGCGACGTTCGCCATGCCCTGCCCGACCAGCTCGCGGTCGAGGTCGGTGCGCGGGCCGCCGCGGCGCTTGTCGACCGAGACCGCGGACAGCAGGCTCTCGAGGCCGGCGATCAGCGCGATGGTGACGGCGGCGAGGGCGAACCCGCCCCAGCCGCCGTCGGGCAGCCGCGGCACGAGGTGCAGGGTCGGCAGGCCGGCGGGCAGGTCGACGCGCGGCAGGGTCATGCCGGTCAGCACGGACAGCCCGGTGGCCAGGGCGATGGCGGCCAGCGGCGCGGGCACCCGGCGGACGACGGCGGGCAGCCGCGGCCAGGCCAGCAGCACGGCGAGGGTGACGACCCCGATCAGCACGGCCTGGTCGTGGTGGGCGGCGATCTGCCGCGGCAGCGCGACGACGTTGGCGTGCGCGGAGCCCTGCGCGGTGCCGCCCAGGACCACGTGCAGCTGGCCGAGCACGATCGTGACGCCGATGCCGGCGAGCAGGCCGTGCACGATGGCCGGCGACACCGCGAGCGCGGCGCGGGCGGTGCGGGTCAGGCCGAAGAGGATCTGGAGCAGCCCGGCGGCGACGGTGATCGCGCAGGTGACGGGCCAGCCGTGGGTGGCGATCGTGTCGGCCAGCACCACGGTGAGAGCGGCGGACGGGCCGCTGACCTGCAGCGGGGATCCACCGAAGACGCTCGCGACCAGCCCGCCGACGACGGCGGAAACGAGTCCCGCGAGCACGGGAGCCCCGGCGGCGAGCGCGATGCCGAGGGAAAGCGGTACGGCGACGAGGAAAACGACTATCGAGGCGGGAAGGTCGTGCTTGAGGTTCTGCTTCAGGTTGTCCAGCGGAGACGGCGGGCCGGTGTCGTGTTCACCACGAACGATCTCGATCATGGGGGCAGGATCGCCGAAAGACCGCGAAATGTCTGCTATGCAAGCATTTCTCGCGTTTACACCGGTACGGGATCGGTGCCGCACCGGGGACCTTTCACACTCGACGCCTCCGCCGTTCGCGTGGTGTAGATCAGGGGTTTGCACGCAGAGCGACGATGAGGGACCTTCGGGTCTCGCTGTGCGCGCGGTCACACCCGATGGGCTGAAATCAAGCGTTTACAAGCCCCGGGAGTCTCCCGCGGGTGATCACGCCTTCTCCGCCACCGCCAGCATCGCCCCGGTGATCACCGCGAGGTCCGCGTCGCTCGCCACGTACGGCGGCATCGCGTACACCAGGTCGCGGAACGGCCGCAGCCACGCGCCCCGCGCCGTCACCACCTCTGTGGCCACCGCCATGTCCACCGGGTGGTCGAGATGCAGCACGCCGATGCCGCCGAGCACCCGGACGTCCACCACCGACGGGAGGTCGCGGGCCGGGGCGAGGCCGTCCAGCAGGCCCTTCTCCACCCTCGTGACGTCGCGTTTCCACGCGCCGCCCGCCAGCAGCGCCAGTGACGCGTTCGCGACCGCCGAGGCGAGCGGGTTGCCCATGAACGTCGGGCCGTGCGCGAGCACCGGCAGCGCGCCGCGCGAGATGCCGGCGGCGACGTCCGGGGTGCACAGCGTCGCGGCCATGCTCAGGTAGCCGCCGGTCAGCGCCTTGCCGAGGCACAGCACGTCCGGCGTCACGCCCGCGTGCTCGGCGGCGAACAGCGCGCCGGTGCGGCCGAAGCCGGTGGCGATCTCGTCGAAGATCAGCAGCACGTCGTGCGCCTCGGTCAGCTCCCGCAGCGCGCGCAGGTAGGCGGGGTGGTGGAAGCGCATCCCGCCGGCCCCCTGCACCACCGGCTCGACGATCACCGCGGCCAGCTCCCCGGCGTGCCGGGCGATCTCCTCGCCCAGCAGGTCCACATAGGACTGGTCGGGCGGGGTGTCGAACCCCGGCGGCGGCATGGGCACGAAGACCTGCTCGGGCAGCACCCCGCGCCACAACGAGTGCATGCCGCCGTCGGGGTCGCAGACGCTCATCGGCGTGAACGTGTCGCCGTGGTAGCCGCCGCGCCAGGTGAGCAGCCGCCGTTTCTCCGGCAGGCCGCGGGAACGCTGGTACTGCAGGCACATCTTCGCCGCGACCTCGACCGACACCGAGCCCGAATCGCAGAGGAAGACGTGCTCGAGCCCGTCCGGCGTCAGGTCGACCAGCGTCTTGGCCAGGGTGATCGCCGGCTCGTGCGTCAGGCCGCCGAACATCACGTGGCTCATCCGCCCGGCCTGCGCGGCGAGCGCGGCGTCGAGGGCCGGGTGCCGGTAGCCGTGGATCGCCGACCACCACGACGACATCCCGTCGACCAGCTCCCGGCCGTCGGCCAGCTTGAGCCGCACCCCGCTCGCCTCGGTCACCAGCAGCGAAGGCACCTTCGCGGGCATGGGCGCGTACGGGTGCCAGACGTGCTGGGCGTCCAGGGCGAGCAGGTCGGCGGAGTCCATCCGCCGATTAAATCAGCGCAGCCGGACCGGAAGGGACTCCAGGCCGTGGATCAGCGAGCTGGGCCGGTAGACCAGCTCGTCCGGCTTCGCGTCCAGCTCGAGGTCCGGGAACCGCGCCAGCAGGCCGCCGAGGGCGATCTCCGCCTCCAGGCGGGCCAGCGGGGCGCCGACGCAGTAGTGGATGCCGTGGCCGAAGGCCAGGTGCCCGCCCGCGGCGCGCGTGACGTCGAGCTTGGCCGGCTCGGCGTAGCGCGCCTCGTCCCGGTTCGCGCCCAGCAGCGAGATCAGCACGAACTCGCCCTCCGGGATCGTCACGCCGCCGGCCTCGACCGGCGCCGTGGTGAACCGCAGGGTGGCCAGGTGGATCGGGCCGTCGAAGCGGAGGAACTCCTCGACGGCGTTCGGCAGCAGCGACGGGTCTTCGCGCAGCAGGGCGAGCTGCGCCGGCTCGCGCAGCAGCGCCAGCACGCTGTTGGCGATCAGGTTGACGGTGGTCTCGTGTCCGGCGACCAGCAGCAGGAACGCCATCGACACCAGTTCGGGCTCGGACAGCGAGTCGCCGTCGTCGCTCGCGTGGACCAGGTCCGACAGCAGGTCCTCGGCCGGCTCGGCGCGCTTCTGAGCGATCAGGCCGGTGAGGTAGCCGAACATGTTCTGCGCCGCGGCCTGCCCGGCCGCCGGCTCCGACGCGCTCAGCAGCGTCTTGGACCAGTCGGCGAACTCCGTGCGGTGCTCCGGCGCGACGCCGAGCAGCTCGCAGATCACCGTGATCGGCAGCGGCGCGGCGAAGGAGGGCAGCAGGTCGGCCCGCTCCCGCCCGGTCAGCGCGTCGAGCAGCTCGGCGGTGATCTCCTCGATCCGCGGCCGCAGCCGCGCCACGGTCCGGCCCGTGAACGCCTTGTTGACGAGCTTGCGCAGCCGCGAGTGGTCCGGTGGGTCCATGTTGAGCATGTGGTGACCCAGCGACTCGCCGAAGCCACCCTGCGCGGCCACTTCGTCGGGCAGCTTGGCCTCGAACAGCGCGTGCGCGCGCACGTTGTCCTTCTGCAGCCGGGAATCGGCCAGCAGCGCCCGGGCCTGCGTGAAGTCCGTGACGATGTAGCAGGTCAGGCCCCGCGGCATCCGGACCAGGCGCGTGGGCCCGCCCGCGCGCAGCAGTTCCGCGAACAAGTGCGCGTCCTGCGCGAAATCGTCGGCTACCTCGACCGTCGTCATACCGTCCCCCAAGCAAATCATCAGCGCTCGGCGAGCGCCGCCACCACGCGATCGATCACGTCCTGCCAGTATGCCCGTTGTTCTTCGCGTTCTTCCGCGTCCGAAAGCCATTCCTGGTGGAACCGCAGCGTGGTCTTGGCCCCGGAACCGCTCAGCCGCACCTGGACGGTGGAGTCGTGGTCCCAGTCCTGCGGCCGCCAGGTGAGCCGGACGCGGTCGCCCGCGACGAAGCCGCGGATCTCCCCGACGGTGCCGTTTTCGGTCTCGTACTCCGCGCCCGGCTCCTGCGGCAGGTCGACGCCGGGGCCGAGCCAGATCGCGACGCCCTCCCGGCTGACCAGGAAGTCCCAGACCTCCGCGCCGGAGTACGGCAAGGTGCGGGAAACCCCTATGTTCCAACCGACATCGGCGGTCTTCCCCACTGAAGAGCTCACTGAAGAGGTCATGCTCGCATCATCCCACCGGGGTACGACGAAAACCGTCCCCGGTCCGGGTGGAGGATCTCTTCCCGTGCGCTACCGCCCGATTTCCCCCGCCGTCCTGGCCGAAGAACTGACCGAGCGCATCAGCGCGCTCACCGAGCGCCCCCGGATCGCGGTCGCCGTCGACGGCGCGGACGGTGCGACGGAAACCACAGAACTCGCGGACGCCCTGGTCGAGCCCCTGCGCCTGCGCGGCCGTGCGGCCCTACGCGTGTCCGCGCGCGACTTCCTGCGCCCGGCGTCGCTGCGCTTCGAGCACGGCCGCACGAACCCCGACGCCCGCTACACCGACTGGCTCGACCTCGGCGCGCTGCGCCGCGAAGTGCTCGATCCCCTGGCCGGCGCCGGTTCCGGCGAGATCCTGCCGTCGTTGTGGGACACCGAGCGCGACCGCGCGACCCGCGCCGCCCGGGTGCCGGTGCCCGAAGGCGGCGTCGTGATCCTCGACGGCGAGCTGCTGCTCGGCGCGGGCCTGGCCTTCGACCTGGCCGTGCACCTGTGGCTCTCCCCCGCCGCGCTGCGCCGCCGCGTGCCGGACGCCTGGGCCGTCCCGGCCTACGAGCGCTACGAGGAGGAAGCGGACCCGAGCGCGCTGGCCGACGTCGTGGTCCGCGTCGACGACCCCCGCCACCCGGCCCTCTACACGCCCTGACGCTCCCGGCTTCCCCGCGCCCGTCTGAAAGCCGTGAAGGCCTCCTTCCCGGCTCTTATGGCCGGTAAGGAGGCCTTCACGGCTTTCGGCGTCAGCGGATCGCGGCCACCGGGTCGCCGTCCAGCAGGCCGGACAGCCGGTCCGCCATGACGTCCCAGCGCCAGTTCTCGGTCACCCACGCGCGGCCCGCCTCGCCCATCCGGCGGGCCCGCACCGGGTCCGCGAGCAGGCTGGCGACGGTCTCGCCCAGCTGGCCGACGTCCCGGCCGTCGACGACGTGCCCGGTCACCTCGTCCAGGACCGCCTCGGGCGCGCCGCCGGAGTTGCCCGCGACCACCGGCAGGCCGGTCGCCGAGGCCTCCAGGTAGACGATGCCGAGGCCCTCGACGTCGAGGCCCCGGCCGCGGGTGCGGGCCGGCATGGCGAAGACGTCACCGGCGGCGTAGTGCGCGGGCAGCTCGGCCCACGGGACCGACCCGGTGATGACGACGTCGCGCTCGACGCCGCACTCGGCGACCAGCTCGGTCAGCCGCTTGCGGTACGGGCCGCCGCCGACGATCAGCAAAGCCGCGCCGGGCACGCGTTCCTTCAGCTTCGGCAGGGCGCGGATCAGCTGGTCCTGGCCCTTGCGCGGGACCAGCCGCGACACGCAGACGACGGTCGGCCGGTCACCGAGGCCGTGCCGGGCGCGGATCTCCGCGCGCCCCGCCGGGTCCGGCCGGTAGATCCCGGTGTCCACACCGGACGGCAGCAGCTCCAGCCCGGCCATCGCGCCGAACGCGGCGGCGAACCGGCCGCGGGTGTAGCGGCTGACGTAGGTGACGACGTCCACGGTGTCCCCGATGCGCCGCAACGCCTGCCGCGAGCCCGGGAGCATCGACCAGCCGACCTCGTGGCCGTGCGTGGACGCCACGACGCGACGCGCCCCGGCCTGGCGCAGCGAGTGGCCCAGCAGCGCCAGCGGCGCGGCGGCGCCGAACCAGACGGCTTCGCAGTCCCGCGCGCGCATGATCTCCTTCGCCCGGCGCAGCACGTCCGGCGTCGGCAGCATCAGCGACGTCGGGTGCCGGACGACCTCGAACGGCGCCGCGGCGTCGAACTCCTGGTGCGACCCCGTGCTCGACTCCCACGACGGCGCGTAGACGACCAGGTCGTCCGCCGGCAGCCGGGTCGCGAGGGAGTTCAGGTAGTTCTGGATCCCCCCGGGCCGGGGCGGGAAGTCGTTGGTCACGAGCAGGGTCTTGAGCACGCTCCTGAGGCTAGCGGCCGCCACCTACGGCGAAGGGGCGGCACCGCGTGTGCGGTACCGCCCCTTCGAATGCTGCGCTGTGCTGCGTGGGTCACGACGTCGGGCGTCGCGCTCCCGCGTACTGGCTCTGCAGCGGCGAGATCTTCACGACGTCACCGGTGTCGGGCGCGTGCACCATCTTGCCGTTGCCGACGTACATGCCGACGTGCGAAACGGGCGAGTAGTAGAACACGAGGTCGCCCGGCTGGAGCTGGTCCCGCGGCACCGCGGCGCCGAAGGTGGACTGCTCCCGGCTGGACCGGGGCAGGGTGATGCCGGCCTGCTTGTAGGCCCAGAGCATCAGGCCCGAGCAGTCGAACGTGCTCGGCCCGGTGGCACCCCAGACGTAGGCGCTGCCCAGCTTGCTCAGCGCCGCGTCCAGTGCGGTCTGGGCGTCCGCGGTCGGGGCCTTGAGTCCCGGAGGCGCGGAGCCCGTGTCGCGCTGCGCCGCCTTGTCGAGCGAGCTCAGGTTCTTGTTGGCCGCCTTGAGCTGGTCGATCTGGTCGTTCAGCGTCTTCTGCTTGGCCTGGATGTCCGAGGTCAGCTTCGCCGCGGCGTCACGGGCGTCAGTCGCCCGCTTGGCGGCGTCGGTCGCCTTGTTCGTGGCATCGGTGGCCTGCTGGACGGCGCCGCTGAGGTTGCCCATGGCGGCGTTCTTGTCGGTCGCGATGACCTCGAGGGCCGACGAGCGGTCCAGGAAGTCCTGCGTCGACGTGCCGGCCAGCAGCGCGGACAGCTTGTTCAGCTGGACACCACTGGTGAACGACGCGCCGGCGAACTTGTCGACCTCGGTCTGGTACTTCTTCTCGTTGGCGCTCGCCGCTTCGGCCTGGCCCTTCGCCGCGTTGACGTCGGTGGTGGCCTTGTCGAGCTCACCCTGCTTGGCCTTCAGGTCGTCCTGGGCCTTGAGCAGGTCTTCGTTCAGCTTCTCGGCCTGTGCCGCGAGATCGCGGTACTGGGCGAGCGCGTCCGAACCGGTGGGCGGGGCTTGGAGAACGGGGATGGGGGCGGCGGTGGCCGACGGCTGGGCCATGGTGACGAGGGTGATCACCGAAGCCGCGGCGAGGGCACCTGACACCACGCGCCTGATGGAATGCGACTGCACGGTCGCGCGGGTCTCCTTTGCGTCTCGGCCGCCGAGGGGGACCGGGGCACGAAGAGGTCGGGGGTTCCTCTTCGCCGTTGTCCCGTCCATCGCGCGCGTTTTCCCCCGAGAGGGAAGCCCGCGATGGTGGTTCCGGTTCCCAGCTTCCCGACAAAGCTGCGTCCGGCGGCGATCTCGCGTCGCCGTCTCATCGACGGCCAGGGGCCACGAGATCTCGGACAGGTTACGAAAAGACCGCCACCGCGTCCACCACCCCCTGCGCTAAAACTCTGCGTAGCGCCGCTAAACACCATCGGACCAGCGAGGGAGAAAACATGTGATGGGCGTTACACGCTGGGGTTTCTTTGCTCGCCATTTCGACTACCTACCGTTCACCTGATCCGATCGACCACTCGGCGCGCCGACACGAAACGGGTCACTCAGGCGGTGCGCAAAGCCGGTCCTTCGACCATGCGCAGCCGGGGCACCATCCCCGCATCGGCCAGCGCCGCCACGGCGCGGCGCTCGTCGGCGTCCCACCCGACGGCGGGTGGCGCGCCGAGCAGGACGGTCACCACGCAGTCGTGGCAGGAGATGCCGCGCACGACGCAGCGGTCGCAATCCACCACGACGTTCTCGATGTCGGAAACGGAAATGTGCGAGACGTCCACTTCGGACAACTCGGGGGTGCCGGTCATGTGGTCCTCCTCACGTCGGAACTGCTGCCCCGCACGTTAGGCGGCACCACCGACAGTTTCCGGCGCTCAGATCGCCGAGAACGGCTCCGGTTCACCCGATCGGGGTCAAGGGCGAGAAATGCTCAGACCCGGCTCAGACGGCTCACCAGCACCGCGGACGGCGTCGGGTGCGCGCCGCCGCCGCGGACCGAATCGGCGACCGCGCGATCGGACGTCGCGACCACCATCGGCCGGCCCGCGGGCTCGGCCCGGACGATGTTGCGGATCACGTCGTCGGCCAGCACGCCGCGGTCGGAGAACAGCACCCGGACCCCGCGTGGCACCGAGGCCGGGACCGACAGCACGCCGGCGCCGTCGAAGACCACCGTGACCTCGGCCGAAGTCCGCGCGGCCAGCGCGGAGAGCTGGTGGATCAGCCGGTCGCGCTGGTCGGCCAGTGCGAGCTCGGGGTAGCCGGTCTTGGTGACGTTGTAGCCGTCGACGATCAGGTGCACGTTGGGCAGCGCGAGGTAGCGGTCCAACGTGGACACGTCGGCGATCTTGCCGCCCTGGCCGAGGCCGGAGCTGGCGCCGCGGACCATGTCCGCCGGACGGGCCCCGCGGGCGCCGAGGGCCAGTTCGCGGCGCAGGCCGTTGGCCGCGCCGTCGATCGTGTCGACGAGGAGCGCCAGCCGCACTTCGTCGGCTTCGCGCGCTTCGCGGGCCGACTGCCGGGCGATGTCGGCGTCGGCGCTGGCGCGTTCGGCCCGGGCGTGTTCGTTGGCGACGCGCTGGCGTTCGCGGGCGAGCTGGGCGGTGAGGGCGGCGATCTGCTCGGCGTGCGCCGAAATACCGCGTTCGGCGTCCACCGAAGCCGATTGCGCCGCGTCCTTGGCCTGCCGGAGCTGCACGCCCTGCTCGCGAAGCCGCTTCAAAAGTTTCTCGACTTCACCTTCGCGCTCGCCGCGGACGCTCTCGGCGGCCAGCCTCACGTCGGCGAGCTCGGCCCGGACCAGGGTCAGCTCGGCTTCGAGCCGCTGGGCGCGGGCGAGCGCGGCGTCCCGCTCGGCACGCAGGAGGTTCTCCTCGGCGTTCTTCGCGACCAGCCGGACCCGGCCCGCGGCCCCGGACTCGCCGAGCAGGACGGCGGCCGCCGCCCCGGCGATCGAGTCGACGGCGTTCGGGTCGAGGGCGTCGGTCCGGTGCTCGCGCAGCCACTCGATGACGGCGGTGCGGAACTGGGACGACTCGCCCAGCGCGGCCAGCAGGGCGGCGCCGCCGAGCTTCGCGCGCTTGGCCGGCGCGAACTTGGCGACGGGGCGCAGCTGGCGGGGCACGTCGGTGTTCGGCAGCTTGGCGACGGCGGCCGCGGCGAGCTCGGCGATCCGGTCGCGGACCGGCTCCGGCAGAGCGGGCCAGGTGGCGGGTTCGGGCCGCTCCCCCGCGTCGTCGGCCGGCTCGGGGCGCGGCGCGACACCCGCGGGACCGGCGTGGTCCCCGGGCGGCTCCGGCACGAGCGGCTGCGGGTGCATCGCTCCAGGGTAGGCCCCGCCCCCGGATCCCGCGTCGCACGCCATGCGAACCCGCGGTGACCGGCCGGTCGCCGAAAATTGTCGGGGGTGGCCTCTAGGGTCCCGGCCATGCGTCCGGTCCAGGCACAGCTCGCGTTCGACGAGCTCGGAACCCCGTTGCGGGACACCACGTTCGTGGTGTTCGACCTCGAGACGACCGGGGCGGCACCCGGCCCGAACGGGATCACCGAGATCGGCGCGGTGAAGGTGCGCGCGGGCGAGGTGCTGGGCGAGTTCGCCACGCTGGTCAACCCGGGCGTGCCGATCCCGCCGCAGATCGTCTCGCTGACGGGCATCACCCACGCCATGGTCTACGACGCGCCGCCGATTGAGGAGGTGCTGCCGGCGTTCCTGGAGTTCATCGGCGGGTCGGTGCTGGTGGCGCACAACTCGGGGTTCGACACCTCGCACATGCGCGCGGCCTGCGAGGG
The DNA here is from genome assembly GCF_046548675.1 of Amycolatopsis sp. cmx-8-4. Lineage (NCBI taxonomy): Bacteria > Bacillati > Actinomycetota > Actinomycetes > Pseudonocardiales > Pseudonocardiaceae > Amycolatopsis > Amycolatopsis sp. cmx-8-4. Next base: position 46,596 of record NZ_JAEBDZ010000005.1, on the reverse strand, counting down.
ACACGGCTACGCCTGGCCGAAGGCGACCGTGGTGTGCACCGTCCGGCTGGCCCGGCGGGTCGTCCCGCGCGACGAGGTGGGCCGCTACAACCTGACGGCCCTGGCGCTGCTGTTCGGGGCCCGGACACGGCCGACGCACCGGGCGCTGGACGACGCCCGCGCCACCGTCGACGTGCTGCACGGCCTGCTGGAGCGCGTCGGCAACCTGGGCGTCCACTCGCTCGAAGAGCTGATGGGCTACCTGCCCGAGGTCACGGTGGCCCAGCGCGCGAAGCGGCACCTGGCCGCGGACCTGCCGGCCGCGCCGGGCGTCTACCTGTTCCGGGGGCCGAAGGAGGAGGTCCTGTACGTCGGCACGGCGAAGGACCTGCGGCGGCGCGTGCGGACGTACTTCACCGGCTCGGAGGGGCGCAGCCGGATCCGGGAGATGGTCGCGCTGGCCGAGCGCGTCGACCACGTCGTCTGCGCGCACTCGCTGGAGGCCGAGGTGCGGGAGCTGCGGCTGATCGGCGCGCACCGGCCGGCGTACAACCGGCGGTCGAAGAACCGGCACCAGGGCTGGTGGGTCGGCCTGACGGACGAGGCGTTCCCCCGGCTGTCGGTGGTGCGGCTGCCGCGCCCGGGGGTGCTGGGCCCGTTCCGCAACCAGGCCGACGCCCGCACGACGGCGGACACCCTGGCCGGCGCGTCCGGGCTGCGCACGTGCACCCAGCGGATCTCGCCGAAGGCGCCGAGCGGGACCCCGTGCGTCCTCGCCGAGCTGGGCCGCTGCGGTGCGCCGTGCGCCGGCCGGCAGAACGTCGAGGAGTACGGCCCGGCGGTCGAGTCGGTGTCGGGGCTCATCGCGGGCCTCGACGGCGCCCCGCTGCGCGCCGCGGCGGCCCAGCTGGAGCGGCTGGCGGAGGCGCAGCACTACGAGCAGGCGGCCCGCCACCGCGACGAGCTGGCCGGCCTGATCCGCGTCCTGGGCCGAGCCCACCGCCAGGCGGCGCTGGCTTCGATCGGCGAGCTGATCGCGGCGAACCCGGACGGCGCGGGCGGCTGGGAGCTGTCGGTGATCCGCTACGGCCGCTTGGCCTCGGCGGGTGTCGCCCGCCGCGGGGTGCCGCCGATGCCGGTGGTGGAGGCGCTGGTGGCCTCGGCGGAGACGGTCCTGCCGGACCCAGGGCCCCTGCACGGCGCGCCCCCGGAGGAGGTGGGCGTGCTGCTGCGGTGGCTGGCCCGCCCGGGCGTCCGGCTGGTCCGCACGACCCGCCCCTGGGCGGAACCGGCGACGGTCGCGGGGTGGCGGGGGTGGCTGGATCTGGTGACAGAGGCCCATTCGCTGGAACACGTCGGCTGAGAGCCGGGTCTGGTGGGTCGCGAGCGGGTCCGGCCGACGGCAACGCCGTGGCTCAGGCGGGCAGCGACTCCGCGTTCACGGCCGCGCCGGGCACGGCTCAGGCGGTGCGTGTCGCGCTCAGCGACGACCGGCACACTCGGCGGCTGGGCGGAGTCAGCCGGAGCGGCTCCCGCGGCCCTTAGCCAGGCCGCGTCGAGCCCAAGCAGGCCTGCCCGGCGACGAGTCAGACCGGCCGCGCCGGGCCGGGCTCACTAGGATCGCGGGCGATACCAGCAGACGAGTCTTGGAGGACCCAGGTGATCACCGCGATCGTGTTGATCCAGGTAGAGGCGGACGCGATCCCGGACGCCGCGCAGGCGATCGCCGACTTCGACGGGGTCGGCGAGGTCTACTCGTGCGCCGGGGACGTCGATCTCATCGCCACCGTGCAGGTTTCCGCGCACGAGGACCTGGCCGAGCTGATCCCCGGGCGGATCGGGAAGGTGGCGGGCGTGCTGAACACCGTCACGCACATCGCGTTCCGCTCGTACTCCCGCGCCGACACCGAGTCGGCCTTCTCGATCGGCGCCGAGGAGTGAGCGACCTCCCGGAGGAGCTGGCCGCCGCGCTCGCGGCGGCCCCGGACGCGGCGGCGCTCTTCGCGGCGCTGCCGCCGTCCCACCAGCGGGAATACACGAAGTGGGTCGCCGAGGCCAAGAAGCCCGAGACCCGCGTCTCCCGGGCCGGGAAGACCGTCACGAGACTGCGAACGCACTGAAGGCCACCTTCCGATCCGGAAGGTGGCCTTCAGCGTCAGTACCGTCTAGTGCTCGGAGCGCTCCGACGCCGTCTCGGCGCTCTCGATCTCCGCACGCGTGTGGCCGTTGCCGTTCGCATGGCCATTGCCGTTCGCATGACCGTTGCCGTTCGAGTGCCCGTTGCCGTGAGCCCGCTGCAGCGCGGTGGTCTCCTCGGCCGGGTCGGGCGACCAGAAAGTGCCCGGCACGGCGTGCCCCGCCGAACCCAGCTTGTTCATCTTCTTCGGCACGGACGCGCCCTGGTACTCGAGCGGGATCGCGTGGCCGTGGCTGTCGACGCCACCGAGCGGCTGGTGGATCTCGATGAACTCACCATGCGGCAGCCGCTTGATGATGCCCGTCTCGACGCCGTGCTCCAGCACCTCGCGGTCGGCCCGCTGCAGGCCCAGGCAGAGCCGGTAGGTGAGGTAGTAGGCGACCGGCGGCACGAGCAGGACGCCGATGCGGCCGGCCCACGTCGTCGCGTTCAGTGAGATGTCGAACTGGTCGGCGATGATGTCGTTGAAGCCCGACAGCTCGATCACCATGAAGAAGCCCAGCGCCATCGCGCCCAGCGCCGTGCGGACCGGGACGTCCCGGGGCCGCTGGAGCAGGTTGTGGTACGCGTTGTCCTTGGACAGCTTCCGCTCGATGAACGGGTAGCTGATGAACAGGCCGATCAGGATCGGCATGCCGACCGCGCCGGGGAAGAACACCGCCGGGATCGTGTAGTTCCCGAGGTAGACCTCCCACGCGGGCCAGATCCGGAGCATGCCGTCGGCCCAGGCCATGTACCAGTCGGGCTGAGACCCCGCCGAAACCTGCGCCGGGTTGTACGGGCCGAAGTTCCACACCGGGTTGATCTGGAACAGGCCGGACATGAGCGCCAGCACGCCGATGACCAGCGTGAAGAACGCGCCGCCCTTGAGGGCGAAGTACGGCATGATCCGGACACCGACGACGTTGGTCTCCTTGCGGCGCACCCCCGGGAACTGCGTGTGCTTCTGGTACCACACCAGCGCCAGGTGGGCCCCGACCAGCGCCAGCATGATCCCCGGCAGCAGCAGGATGTGCAGCGTGTACAGCCGCGGGATGATCTGGTCGCCGGGGAACTCCCCGCCGAACAACGCCCAGTGGATCCAGGTGCCGATCACCGGCACCGACAACACGATCCCCGACAGTGTCGCCCGGATACCGGTACCGGAGAGCAGGTCATCCGGCAGCGAGTAGCCGAAGAAGCCTTCGAAGCAGCCCAGGACCAGCAGCAGCCCGCCGATCACCCAGTTGGCTTCACGTGGCTTGCGGAACGCGCCGGTGAAGAACACCCGCAGCATGTGCACGGCCATCGACGCGACGAAGATCAGCGCGGCCCAGTGGTGCAGCTGCCGCATGAACAGGCCGCCGCGGACGTCGAACGAGAGGTCCAGCGTCGTGCGGAACGCCTGCGACATCTCCAGGCCCTGCATGTTCGTGAAGCTGCCGTGGTAGACGACCTCCTGCATCGAGGGGTCGAAGAACAACGTCAGGTACACACCGGTGAGCAGCAGGATGATGAAGCTGTAGAGCGCGATCTCGCCCAGCAGGAACGACCAGTGGGTCGGGAACACCTTGTTCATCTGGTGCCGCAGGCCCTTGGCCAGGCGGTAGCGCTGATCGGCGTTGTCCGCGGCGTCGCCTACCGCCCGCTCGATCGCGCTCGACCCCTTGGTCGGCGTGGTGAGTGAACTCATGACTTACGCTCCCAAAAGGCCGGACCGATGGCCTCGATGAAGTCGCCTCGCGCGATCAAGTATCCCTCTTCGTCCACCGTGATCGGTAGTTGGGCCAGCGGACGGGTCGCCGGGCCGAAAATCGGCTTGGCGTAGTGGAGGGCGTCGAACTGCGACTGGTGGCACGGGCACAGGATGCGGTTGGTCCGCTGCTCGTACAGGGAGGTCGGGCAGCCGACGTGGCTGCAGATCTTCGTGTACGCGTAGAGGTCGCCGAAGTTGAAGTCCTCCTGGCCGGACCGCTTGACCACCTTGGCGGCGTCGGTCGGGCGCAGGCGGATCAGCATGACCGGGTTGTCGACCCGGGTCAGCGCGGCGGCCAGCAGCTCCGGCTTGTCCTTCTCGGAGTCGCGGTACGGGAACACCGTCTCCATCGCGCCGGCGTCGAGGTCCTCGGCCTTGACCAGGCTGGCCTCCTGGCCCTCTTCCAGCGGCTTACCGGTGTTGCGGCGCAGGTAGACCTTCTCGCCGGGGAAGTTCGGCTGCCAGCCGGTGTGCCAGAGGGAGTCGCGGCCCTCGGTGTCCTTCCACGGGTTCTTGATGAAGGACGCGAGCGGCAGCGCGGCGGCCGCGAGGCCCAGCGTGCCGGCCCCGGCGATCGCCGAGCGCTTGATCAGCGACCGGCGGGCGATGGTGCTGCGGCTCCCGGCGTCGGCCAGGTGCGCGAGGATCGTGGCGCGGTCGACCTCGGTCGAGCCCTTGCCGTCACCGTCGTGGCGCTCCTGCACCGAGACCTCGGCGGGCACGAACTTCTTCGTGTAGAGGATCACGCCGATGCCCAGGCCGAGGATGGCCAGGCCGAGCGTGAGCCCCAGCATCGGGGTGTAGAGGCTGTACCAGAAGTGGCCGCTCTCGTTGTCCGGCGCCTCGTACTGCCACGGCCACCAGATCAGGGAGACGACGAACCCCAGCCCGGCCACCGCGGACAGCGCGAACCAGAACGCCACCAGGCGCTCGGCGCGCTTCTCCGCGCGGGTGCCCTCCACGGGCCACGGGGTCGGGTACTCGGCGATCTCGACGCCGTCGAGCTGACCGCCCAGCTTCAGCAGCTGGTCGCGGTCCATCTCCGCCAGCTCCGCCTCCGTCGGCGGCTTAGGCCCCTCGGCACTCATGCCTTCGATCCAATCCACAACGTCACGCCGATCAGCGCGGCGATCCCGACGATGAAGGCGATGACACCCTCGGAAGCGGGGCCGACCCCGCCGAGGCCGTTACCGCCCGGGTCATTGTTGCCGTCGGACACCGACTTCACGTAGGCGACGATGTCCTTCTTCTCCTCGGGCGAAAGCTGCCGGTCGGAGAACTTCGGCATGTTCTGGGGGCCGGTGAGCATGGCGGTGTAGATCTGCTCTTCGCTCGCCGGGTCCAGGTTCGGCGCGTACTTGCCCGCCGACAGCGCGCCGCCGCGGCCGGTGAAGTTGTGGCACGAGGCGCAGTTGAGGCGGAACAGCTCGCCACCGCGGGCCGGGTCGCTGCCGCGCAGCGCCTCGCCCTTCTCGGCCGGGCGCTGGGCGCCGCCGCCGTGCGCCTGGATGAAGGCGCCGACCGCGTCGATCTCGGCCTCGCTCAGCTTCGGCGGCTTGCGCTCGATCTGCGCTTCCTGCCGCGCGGCCGGCATCCGGCCCGAAGAGGTCTGGAAGTACACCGCGGCGTCACCGATGCCGATGAGGCTCGGGCCGCGGTCCTGCACGCCTTCGAGGTTCGCGCCGTGGCACGCGATGCAGGTGTTGTTGTAGACCTGCTCGCCGAGGCGCAGCTGCGCCGGCGTGCCCTGGGCCTGCGCGGTCTGCGGCTCGGGGGCGAACACGGCGTACAGGGCGCCGGCGCTCACCAGCGCGATACCGAGCGCGAGCAGGCCGGCGAACCGCCTCCGCAGCTTCGACCGCGCGCGGTAACCGCGCTCCGAGGACTTGGTGCTGGTGGTCATCTTGCGGCAACCCTTGCTGTCAGTTCAGGCCGATGGAGAAGGTGGTGGCGGCTGAAGGTGCGGACCTCACGGCAGGAGGTAGATCACACCGAACAGGCCGACCCACACGATGTCGACGAAGTGCCAGTAGTAGGACACGACGATCGCCGACGTGGCCTGGGCGGGGGTGAACTTGCTCAGCTTCGTGCGGATGAGCAGGTACACGAAGGCGATCAGCCCGCCGATGACGTGCAGGCCGTGGAACCCGGTGGCGAGGTAGAACACCGTGCCGAACGGGCCGGACGGGATCGTCATCCCCTCTTCGACCAGGTTGTGGTACTCGTTGGCCTGGCCGCCGACGAAGATCGCGCCCATGATCAACGTGATGATGTACCAGCGGCGCAGCCCGTAGACGTCACCGCGCTCGGCGGCGAACACACCGAACTGGCAGGTCAGCGAGGACAGCACGAGGATCACCGTGAACGGGATCGCGTACGTCACGTTGAGGTGGAACTCCTCGCCGTGCAGCGGTGGTGGCCACGCGCCGGTGGAGTTCTGCGCCTTGACGGTGAAGAACATCGCGAAGAGCCCGGCGAAGAACATCAGTTCGCTGGACAACCACACGATGGTGCCGACACTGACCATGTTCGGCCGGTTCAGCGAGTGAACCCGCTGACTGATGGTGGGAGCTGCCGTTGTCACGGATCGCATTATGTCCTCCCGCACCGCCGTCCCGCCGGGTGGGTCCACGGCAAGTCGCGTGCGGAGCCGATCACACCCCCGGAAACCGGCACCGCGGAAAGGTGAGAGCTACTCATGGGTTTACTCGATCGGCTTCGTGACCTGGTCAAGAAGGGCGAAACCGCTGTTCTGACGCCTGATACGCCGGGTTTGAAGATCGTCGCCGAGGCCTTCGACCCGGTCGTCGCGGACTCCGCCGTGCTCGCCGGTTCACCCGCCTGGGTCAGCACGGCACCCGCCGTTCTGCGGCACCACCTGCTGCTTCCGCCCGCTCGCCTCGCCGAAGCGGCGTCGATCCTCGCCCAGGACGGCTACGACCTGCGAGAAGAGTCACCCGAAGGGGATCGCGCGCGAGTGCACGCGGTCCGCGTCCAGGTGCTCGACGCGCTCCACTGCGCCCAGGAACGGTCCCGGATGGCGGGCCTGGCGCAGCGGCTGGGCGGCGACGCGCTGGGCTGGGACGCGCTCCAGCCGGAGGCGCCCGCGTGATGTCGGTCTCGGCCGATACGATCGGTGCGAGTGGAGCTTTGACGAAGACGGAGGCGTGCTCAATATGGCCGAGCGGGCGATGCGGGTCCTGGTGTTCAGCCACAAGGCGGAGGTGCGCGAGGCGATCGTGAACGCGGTCGGCCGGCGGCCCGCCGCCGACGTGGGCCGCGTGGAGTACGTCGAGGCGGCCGGCATCGCGGACGTGCTGTCCGAGGTGGACGCGGGCCACGTCGACCTGGCGATCCTCGACGGCGAGGCGCAGCCGACCGGCGGCATCGGGCTGTGCCGCCAGCTGAAGGCGGAGATCACCGACTGCCCGCCCATCGTGGTGGCGGTGCGGCGACGGGACGACCGGTGGCTGGCCACCTGGTCGCAGGCGGACGCCGTGCTGGTGCACCCGCTGGACCCGCTGACCGCCGCGGAGACCGTCGCCGACGTGCTGCGCGCGCGACGGGTCCCCGTCGTGAACGGCTGAGCCCGGTGACCACCCCGGTCCCCCGCACCTGGCCACCCCTGCTCAAGCAGCTCATCGCGCGGGTCGACCTGTCCGAGGACGACACGGCGTGGGCGATGGACCAGATCATGAGCGGCGCGGCGAGCCCGGCCCGGATCGCCGGGTTCGCGGTGGCGTTGCGCGCCAAGGGCGAGACGCCCGCGGAGATCGCCGGCATGGCCGCGACGATGCTGGCGCACGCGCGCCGGGTCGAGCTGGACCGCCCGGCCGTCGACATCGTCGGCACCGGCGGTGACGGCTCGAACTCCGTGAACATCTCGACGATGGCTACGATCGTCACGGCGGCGGCGGGCGCGCCGGTGGCCAAGCACGGCAACCGCAGCGCGTCGTCGAAGTCCGGGGCGGCCGACGTGCTGGAGACCCTCGGCGTGCGGATCAGCCTGCCACCGGAGGAGGTGCAGCGCAGCCTCACGGAGGTCGGTGTCGGGTTCTTCCTGGCGTCGGCGTTCCACCCCGCACTGCGCCACGCCGGCCCGGTCCGCAGCGAGCTCGGTGTGCCGACGACGTTCAACCTGCTCGGCCCGCTGACCAACCCGGCCCAGCCGGGCAGCGCGCTGATCGGCTGCGCGTACGCGGACAAGACCCGGGTGCTGGCCGAGGTGTTCGCCCGGCGCGGCACGCGGGCCCTGGTGGTCCGCGGCGACGACGGCCTCGACGAGATCACCACCACGACGACGTCGACGATCTGGGTGGTCTCCGGTGGCGAGGTCACCGAGCGCGGCCTCGACCCGCTGGAGCTGGGAATCCCCCGCGCGACGGCGGAGGACCTGCGCGGCGGCGACGCGGCGGCGAACGCGGAGGTCGTCCGCGAGCTGGTGGGCGGCAAGCCGGGCCCGGTCCGCGACGCCGTCCTGATCAACGCGGCGGCGGCCCTGGCGGCGTTCACGGGCTTCTCGGCGTCCCTGGAGGACGACCTGCGAGCGGGGTTGGCGCGAGCGGCCGAGGCGATCGATTCCGGCGCGGCAGCGGCCCTGCTGGACCGCTGGATCGCGTTCCGGTAGCCGGCCGCTGAACACTCGCCGGGCGCGCCCCCACCCTCCTCAGGGGGGCGTGCCCTTGTCCAGTCTATCGGTGGCGGGCACGCAAAACCGCCGGTCGCGGAATCTGTGGACAACCGGACCCGATGTGGACAACTCGGCCCCTCCGGCGACCGCGGATTTGACAGCCGCGGCCACTCGGTCCCGCACGCGTTCCGGACCCGGCCTCCCGGTGCTCCGACGTCCCGGCTTTGTCGATGGCGGATTTGGGACGCTGGACGGCCCGGATCCTCCATCGACCGCCACCCGCCGGAGGCCGGCCGGGCGCCTCAGCCGCGGAAGGCCGTGCGGTACGACGTCGGGCTCGTCCCCCGCAGCCGGGTGAACTGGTGGCGCAACGCCGCCGCCGAGGCGTAGCCGCACGCCACCGCGATGTCCTCCACCGACAAGCGGCCCTCTTCCAGCAGCGCTTGGGCGCGGTCCAGCCGGCGTTCCGTCAGCCAGCGGTGCGGGGTCGTGCCCGTCGCCGCCGAAAACCGCCGCAGGAACGTGCGCTCCCCCAGGCCGCTCCGGCGGGCCAGCTCCGCCACCGTGAACGGCTGGTCCAGCCGCCGCTCCACCCATTCCAGTGCTTCGGCCACCACGGAGTCGTCCGGCAGGGCCGGGACCGGGGCCTGGACGAACTGGGCCTGGCCGCCCGCGCGGAAGGGCGCCGCCACCATCCGGCGGGCCAGCGTCGTCGCCGCCGTGACGCCGCGCAGGCGGCGGACCAGGTGCAGGCACAGGTCGACCGCCGCGACCGTGCCCGCGCTGGTCAGGACGCCCTCGTCGTCGGCGTACAGCGCCTGGGGATCCACGAGCGCCGTCGGGAACCGCTGCCGGAACTCCGCCTCGTACACCCAGTGGACCGTGCAACGGCGGCCGTCGAGCAGGCCCGCGTACCCCAGGGTGAACACGCCCGCGCAGAACCCCGCTACCCACGCGCCGCGCGCGGCCGCGTCGCGCAGGACGTCCAGCACCGGCGACGGCGGCGGTGCCGTCCGCGGCGCGCACGTCGGCACGATCAGCAGGTCCGCCGACGCCGCGAAGTCCAGGTCCGCCAGCCCGGACAGCCCGAAACCCGACCAGCTGGCGATCGGCGCGCCACCCGGGGAGCAGACGGCGAAGTCCCAGCCCTCGATGCCGTCGGCGCTGCGGTCGGTGCCGAACACCTCGCACGCGACGCCCAGCTCGAACGGTGAAACGTGGTCGGCGAGCACCACCGCGACCCGGTTGACGTCCATGCCGGAGAGCATGTCACAAGTTTTGCGGTCGTTGTCATCTCTGACACTGGTCGGCCGGCGCGCGCGGGACGAACCTGGTCCGCATGATGAATTCGGAAAGCCGCCCGCTGCTCCAGTGGACCGCGGCGATGGCGATGTCCGGGACGATCGGCGCGGTCGTCCTGGAAAGCGGCGCCGCGGCCCCGGCCGTCGCGTTCGCCCGCTGCTTCGTCGGCGGGACGCTGCTCGTGCTCTGGTGCCTCGCGCGCGGCTGGCTGCAGGCCTGGCGGCCGTCGCGCCGCGACCTCGGGCTGGCCGTGCTGGGCGGGCTGTTCCTGGTCGGGAACTGGGTGCTGCTGTTCGCCTCGTACGCGCTGTCGTCGATCTCGGTCAGCACGGTCGTCTACCACACCCAGCCGCTGATCCTGGTCGGTCTGGCGGCGGCGTTCCTGGGCGAGAAGTTCGCGAAGAGTCACCTGATCCGGGCCGGGATCGCGTTCGGCGGCGTGGCGCTCATCTCACTGTCGGCCCACGGCGAGGACGGCAAGCCGGTGCAGCTCGCGGGAATCGGCCTCGCCCTCGGCGCGGCCGTGCTCTACGCCGGCGCGTCCTTCGTCGCGAAGCAGCTGAAGCACGTCCGCCCGCACCTGCTCGCGGCCGTGCAGACCACGGTCGGCGCGCTGCTGCTGGCGCCCGTGCTGCTGATCACGCCGCTGCCGGCGACGACGTCGGGGCTGCTCTGGCTGGTGCTGCTCGGCACGGTGCACACGGCCCTGATGTACGTGCTGATCTACGCCAGCATCGGCAAGCTGCCCACGACGACGGTGGCGCTGCTGTCCTACGTCTACCCGGTGGTCGCCGTGCTGGTCGACATCGCCTTCTACGGCCACCGCCCGACCTGGCCCGAGGCCGTCGGCATGCTCGCGGTGCTGGCCGCCGCGCTGGCCCCGCAACGCACGAAAACCGGCCGCCACACTGTCGAGCAGCGTGACGGCCGGTCAGCGGAGCTTGAGGTCAGTCGTGCGACGGACCCGTGTGGTACTCGAACACCAGGCCGCCGATCGTGATGAGCAGCGCGACCAGCGCGATGACCAGGAGCCAGATGTGGAAGAACGCCAGTGCGAGGGCGGCCAGGGCGGCGGTGGCCGCCATGCTGACCGGCCAGTAGCTGCCCGGGCTGAAGAAGCCCAGCTCGCCGGCGCCGTCGCTGATCTCGGCGTCTTCGCGGTCTTCGGGGCGCGGTTCGATGCGACGGGCGACGAACTGCATGTAGCTGCCCGCGAGGAACGCGAGACCACCGGTGAGGAACAGCGAAACGATGCCGACCGGCTCGGGTCCGTGGGTGGCGGCCAGCGCGGTCCACACCCAGTACACGGCCGCCATGAACACGGCGAAGCTCGCCACGATGAAGAAGATTCGCGCTTCGACCTTCATGGGTCTGTCCTACTCCTGTTATCGCTCTTCAGGGGGTCCGGATGGCGGAGCCCCCGGCCCGGGGCGGAGCTCCGGTTGGCACAGTCGCTCAGAGTCAGTTCGACGCGGTCCGCGCCGTGCGGTCGGTGTTGAACGGCTGGGTGGTGACCGCGTGCGGGGTGCACAGCTCGCCGCAGTTCATCTTCGTCAGCGCCTCGGACGCGGTGAACGTCTGGTTCGTGGCCGGGTTCACCTGCTTGCGCAGCGAGATGTACTGGTCGTACTTGTCCGCCGACAGCGCGCGGACCTCGAAGTTCATCACCGAGTGGTACGTGCCGCACAGCTCCGCGCACCGGCCGACGAAGGAGCCCTCGCGGTCGATCTTGTTCTGGAAGGAGCTGTCCTGGTTGTTCTTGTCCGGGTTCGGCATGACGTCCCGCTTGAAGTGGAACTCAGGCACCCAGAAAGAGTGGATGACGTCGGTCGAGATCAGGTCGTACTGGATCGTCTTGCCGACCGGCAGCACCAGCAGCGGGATCTCGCCGGACGAGCCGACCGTGCTGACCTGGCCGCTGCCGTCGGGCTTCGCGGCGCTGGGGTCCTCGTACCTGAACTCCCAGTTCCACTGGAACGCCACGACCTGGACCTTGACGTCCGGGTTCGGGATCTTGTCCAGGACCTTCGACTCCGTCGTCGCGGTGAAGAAGAACAGGACGCAGACCATGATCGTCGGGACGACGACCGTGAACAGCTCGAGCGGGATGTTGTACTGGAACTGCCGGGGCAGCTCCTCCGGCTCGCCGTCGACCGTCTTCTTCTTGCGGTGGAACGTCGCGGTCCAGAAGATCAGGGCCCAGACGATGACGCCGACGACGAGCGCCGCGATCACGGTCCAGGTCCAGAGGTTCCGCATCTCGTTCGCCTGCTCGGTGACACCCACCGGCCAGCCGAACCGCAGGATCTCGTCGCCGGAGCAGCCCGTCGCGGTCAACGCGACCAGCACGGCCAGCGCGGCTACGCGCACGGTCCGCTTACCCAGGGTGCGCTCGGGTTTTCCCACTGCGCCTCGCCCTTTCACCCAGAGCCTCCTACGACCGATCTTTGTGACAGGGCGGAGCCTAGCCGAGTTGGCGCAGTCCGCTGACCAAGGGGCCTCCCTCGACGCGCGTGGTACTCGCCACGGCGCGCCCGGCATACTGGGCGCTCCCCAGCCCCACGAAGACCCTGAAGGTGTGTGAGTACCCGTGTGCGGCCTGCTTGGACTGATCTGCGCGACCGAAACCGGCGCTGCGAACGCGCGTGACGCCGTCGGCGCGGCCATGCGCTGCCAGCGCCACCGCGGGCCCGACGAGCAGGACACCTGGGCCGACGCCGAGGTCGTCTACGGCTTCAACCGGCTGGCGTTCATCGACGTCGAGCACGCGCACCAGCCCCTGGTCTGGGGGCCGCCGGAGGCGCCGGGCCGGTACACGATGAACTTCAACGGCGAGATCTACAACTACCTGGAGCTGCGGGCCGAGCTGGCCGGGAAGCACGGGGCGAAGTTCGAGACCGAGGGCGACGGCGAGGCGATCGTCGCCGGCTACCACTACCTGGGCGCCGCGTGGGTCGAGAAGCTGCGCGGGATGTTCGCCTTCATGATCTGGGACTCGCAGGAGAAGCGGGTCTTCGGCGCGCGCGACCCGTTCGGGATCAAGCCGCTGTTCTACTCGGCCGGCCCCGGCGGCGTGGCGTTCTCCAGCGAGAAGAAGAGCCTGCTGGAGCTGTCGGACACCCTCGGCGTCGCGCAGGAGCTGGACCGCAAGGCACTGCAGCACTACCTGGTTCTGCAGTACGTGCCCGAGCCCGAGTCGCTGCACCAGGGCATCCGCCGCGTCGAGTCCGGGACGTCGTTCGAGGTGGTCCCCGGCGGTGAGGTGAAGTTCACCCGCTACTTCCACCCGCAGTTCGCGGCGAAGCCGGTCAACGGGCCGGCCGAGGCCGAGGCACTGTACGAGCGCATCGCCGATGTGATGCGCGACTCGGTCGGCAAGCACATGATCTCCGACCCGGACGTCACCGTCGGCGCGTTCCTCTCCGGCGGCATCGACTCCACGGCCACCGCCACGCTGGCCAAGGAGCACAACCCGAACCTGATCGCGTTCACCACCGGGTTCGAGCGCGAGGGCTACTCCGAGGTCGACGTCGCCGCCGAGTCGGCCGCCGCGATCGGCGTGAAGCACGTCGTCCGCACGGTCACCGCGGACGAGATGATGGAGGTGCTGCCGCTCATCGTCTGGTACCTCGACGACCCGGTGGCCGACCCGGCGCTGGTGCCGCTGTGGTTCATCGCGCGCGAGGCCCGCAAGCACGTCAAGGCGGTGCTGTCCGGCGAGGGCGCGGACGAGCTGTTCGGCGGCTACACGATCTACAACGAGCCGATCTCGCTGGCGCCGTTCGAGAAGATGCCGGGCGGCATGCGGAAGCTGATCGGCAAGGTCTCCACGAAGATCCCCGAGGGCACCCGCGGCAAGGACCTGCTGCGCCGCGGCGCGCTGCCGCTGGAGGACCGCTACTACGGCAACGCCCGCAACTTCCGCGACGACCAGCTGCGCCACGTGCTGAAGACGTACCAGGAAGGCGTGGGCTTCAAGGACGTCACGGCGCCCTGGTACGACGTCTCGCGCGGCTGGGACCCGGTGGCCCGGATGCAGCACGTCGACCTCTACACCTGGCTGCGCGGCGACATCCTGGTCAAGGCGGACAAGGTGACCATGGCGAACTCGCTCGAGCTGCGGGTGCCGTTCCTGGACGCCGAGGTGTTCAAGGTCGCCGCGTCGATCCCGCTGGACCAGAAGCTGGCGCACAACACGACGAAGTACGCGCTGCGCCAGGCGCTGGCGAAGATCATCCCGGCGCACGTGCTGAACCGCCGCAAGCTCGGTTTCCCGGTGCCGATCCGGCTGTGGCTGCGCAACGAGATGTACGACTGGGCCAAGGGCATCATCAACGATTCGCGGACCGAAGAGCTGCTGGACAAGAAGGCCATCCTGGCCCTGCTTGAGGAGCACAAGGCGGGCCAGCTGGACCGCAGCCGCCAGCTGTGGGCGCTGATCGTGTTCATGTTGTGGCACGGCATCTTCGTGGAGCACCGCATCAAGCCGGAGATCCCCGAACCGGTCTACCCGGTCAAGCTCTGACCGTCCATTGTAGACAGTGAATGTCCCGCGCGCGGGACACCGAAAAGGGCCTCCTCGCCGCGGCGGGGAGGCCCTTTTCGCTGTGTCAGCGCCACCACTGGTTGGTGCCGCCGGGCCGCTGCCGGGGTTCCCCCTGATGGAGCCGCCCGATCCCCTCTCGGCCGCCTCGTCCGCCATTCTCCGCACCGGACGGGGCGTCGTCGAGGGACTCAAGCCCAGACGCAAACCACCAGGTCAGGGCCATGAAAAGGCCCCCTCACCGACCGGCGAGAGGGCCTTCGCACGACAGTGCGTCAGACGGGCAGGACCACCGAGATCTCCTCGGCCGCGTCCGGGCCGAAGGCCTCGCCGATCCGGGCGAGCGCGTCGGCGCGGTCGAACGTCCACTCCTGGGTGCCCACCGTCTCGAGCACCAGCACCGCGATGAGCGAGCCGAGCTGCGCGGACCGCTCCACGTTCAGGCCGCCGTCCAGGCCCGCCAGGAAGCCCGCGCGGAAGCCGTCGCCGACACCGGTCGGGTCGGCCTTGGCGCGCTCGGGCACCGCGCCGATCTGCAGCGCGACGCCGTCCTTGCCGACGATCTCGACGCCCTTCTCCCCCAGCGTCGTGATGCGCACGCCGACCTGGTCGAGGACGTCGGCCTCGGTCCAGCCGGTCTTCTGGAGCAGCAGCTCCCACTCGTAGTCGTTGCTGAACAGGTACTTCGCGCCGGCGACGAACGCCCGCGCCTGCTCCCCGGACATCCGGGCCAGCTGCTGGGACGGGTCGACGGCGAAGGTGTACCCGCGCTGGCGGCACTCCTCGGCGTGGCGGACCATGCCCTCCGGGTCGTCCGGGCTGATCAGCACCAGGCTCAGCGTGCCGGCGCGGTCGGCGATCGGCGCGAGCTCGATGTTGCGGGACTCCGCCATCGCGCCCGCGTAGAACGTCGCGATCTGGCAGAGGTCCTCGTCCGTCGTGCAGACGAACCGCGCTGTGTGCGCGGTCTCCGACACGTGCACACCCGAGGTGTCGACGCCGTGGCGCTCCAGCCACGAGCGGTAGTCGGCGAAGTCGGCGCCGACCGCGCCCACCAGCACCGGCTTGACGCCCAGCACGCCGAGGCCGAACGCGATGTTCGCGCCGATCCCGCCGCGCCGGACCACGAGGTCGTCGGCGAGGAAGCTCAGCGAAACCCGGTGCAGCTGCTCGGCCACCAGCTGTTCGGCGAACCTTCCGGGGAAGTGCATGAGGTGGTCGGTTGCGATACTCCCGGACACTGCGATCCTGGCCCTGTCTGCCACCGGCTGCTCCTTTGTGGTCGACCTCACGGCAAACGGCGCGAACCTACCCCCGGGTCGTGCCCCATCCGGGTTGTTCGCGCACACCACCCGAGACTACCGGCTGGTACTCCTTCTCCAGTCGAGTCGCGATCAATAGCGTTACGAATCGTGAAAGCCGTCACCGAACCCGAGACCCTGTCCGAGCTGATCGCCGACTGCGCCCATATCCCCAGGACGCTGCGTGCGGACGACGTCCCGCTGCCGCGTGTCCAGGCGCCGCCGTGGCAGGTCGACGAGGCGTGTCACGCCCAGGTCGCGGAGCTCGACGCCTACGTCTGAGCCCGCAACCCCGCAGCAACGAAGAAGGCCCCGTCCTCCGTTCGGAGGCGGGGCCTTCTCGCGTCTTGCTCAGAACCGGCGCGCGACGCTCAGTGGAACGAGTCGCCGCAGGCGCAGGAGCCGGTCGCGTTCGGGTTGTCGATCGTGAAGCCCTGCTTCTCGATCGTGTCCACGAAGTCGATGACGGCTTCCGAGACGTACGGGGCGCTCATCCGGTCCACGGCGACCTTGAGGCCGTCGAAGTCGCGGAACAGGTCACCGTCGAGCGTGCGCTCGTCGAAGAACAGCTGGTAGCGCAGACCCGCACAGCCACCGGGCTGGACGGCGATGCGCAGGTGCATGTCATCGCGGCCCTCCTGGTCGAGCAGGGCCTTCGCCTTGGCAGCCGCGGTGTCGGTCAGCGTGACGCCGTGGGTCTCCTCGGCGGTCTCGGCCTGCGTCGCGCCGGCGTGCTCAGCGGTCGTCATGGCACTCCTCATAGGTTCGAACTCACTGCGGATACTCCTGGTGCCCTACGTCCAACACCCGGTGCGTCCGATCTGTTCCCTGCCATGGTCGCACATCGATCGACCTGGTGAAACGGCGGCGTGACGCCTGCAATACCCTGGTGACGTGAGGTTCCTGCGCCGAAGCACCACAGACACCGCCGCCGACGAGCCGGCCACGACCGAGGCCGTCGACGTCGGCGGCAAGTCGTTCACGCCCGGTAAGGGCAAGGCCACGCCCAAGCGGCGGGAGGCGGAAGCGAAGCGCCGAGGCCCGGTCGCACCCCCGCCGACCACCATGCGGGAGGCGATGAAGCGCAACAAGGAGCTTCGCAAGGCGAACCCGCAGAGTAAGGAGGACCGCCGCTCGGAGGCGAAGGTCCGCCGCGAGCGGATGATGTCGGGCGACGACAAGTACCTGCTGCCGCGCGACCGCGGGCCGGTCAAGGCGTACGTCCGCGACCTGGTCGACTCCCGGCGCAACCTGCTCGGCCTGTTCATGCCGCTGGCGATCCTGGTGTTCCTCGCGCTGCTGGTGCCGTTGCCCCAGGTCCAGTCGTACATCACCCTGCTGTGCACGGCGCTGCTGCTGGTGATGGCCATCGAGGGCTTCGTCAACGGCCGCAAGATCGGCAAGCTGGTGCGCGAGAAGTTCCCCAAGGAGACGGTGAACGGCCGGTCCGTCGGCTGGTACGCGTTCGTCCGGGCCTCCCAGATCCGGCGCCTGCGGGTCCCGAAGCCGCGGCTGAAGCCGGGCGACCCGATCCCCAACTGAGCTTTCCGGAAGAGCCGGGTGAGACGTGTCTCACCCGGCTCTTCGCTGTCTGGAACCGCCAACACGCCAACCGGAGCGGCCGACACACTGCCCGGAACGGCCAACACGTCGGCGGCGACCGACCTCGGCGCTGTGTTGGCCACTCCGGGCGCTGTGTTGGCCGCTCCGGGCGCCGTGTTGGCCACCACCGGGCGGATGTGCTTGGCGGGTGACTTGATCGGGCTTAGCTGCGGTTCGGTCGCCGGGGCTGGAGTTGCTCCAGGTCGTTAGCAAAGCAAACGATTACCGCCTAGGCTGGGCGGCATGGAGTTTCGTCGTCTCGGCCGCAGCGGCCTCAACGTCAGTGAGATCTCGTACGGGAACTGGCTCACCCACGGTTCCCAGGTCGAGGAAGACCAGGCTCACGCCTGCATCAAAGCCGCGCTCGACGCCGGCATCACCACCTTCGACACCGCCGACGTCTACGCGAACACCGCCGCGGAGTCGGTGCTCGGGCGCGGCCTGAAGGGGCAGCGGCGGGAGAGCCTGGAGATCTTCACCAAGGTCTTCTGGCCGACGGGCCCCAAGGGCCCCAACGACAAGGGCCTGTCCCGCAAGCACATCCTGGAGTCGGCGAACGCGTCGCTGCAGCGGCTCGGCACCGACTACGTCGACCTCTACCAGGCGCACCGGTTCGACCGGAGTGTGCCGCTCGAAGAGACCATGCTCGCCTTCGCCGACCTGGTCCGCCAGGGCAAGGTGCTCTACGTCGGCGTCTCGGAGTGGACCGGCGAGCAGATCAGCCGGGGCGCGGCGCTGGCCCGCGAGCTGAAGGTCCCGTTCGTGTCGAACCAGCCGCAGTACAACATGCTCTGGCGCGTCATCGAGGACCAGGTCATCCCCGCCTCCGAGCGCGAAGGGCTCAGCCAGATCGTCTGGTCGCCGATCGCGCAGGGCGTGCTGACCGGCAAGTACAAGCCGGGTGCGGCGTTCCCCGAGGGCTCGCGCGCCACCGACGAGAAGGGCGGCGCCAACATGGTCCGCCGCTTCCTCGACGACGAGGTCCTCAAGCGCGTCGCCGAGCTGGAGCCCCTCGCCAAGCAGGCGGGCCTGTCGATGGCGCAGCTGGCCGTCGCGTGGGTGCTGCAGAACCCGAACGTCGCGTCGGCGATCATCGGCGCCTCGCGTCCGGAGCAGGTCGTGGACAACGTCCAGGCCGCCGGCAAGAAGCTCGACGCCGACCTGCTCACCGCGATCGACGACGTCCTCGGCGACGTCGTGGAGCGCGACGCGAGCCTCACCAAGAGCCCCTGACGCCCAACGCCGTGAAGGGCACCCTCATGGGCATAAAAGCCATGAGGGTGCCCTTCACGGCTTTCAGTCCTGGTTGATCCGGGCCTGGTAGGGCACGTGGCCGTCCAGGTCGAGGCCGTCCTCCGGGGAGACGCGGGGCTCGACGCCGAACCCGCGCAGCAAGCGGCTCGCCCCGGCCAGCCGGTCGCCGCCGCGGCCCGGGAGCCGCTCCGGCGTGAAACCGCGCTCGGCCAGCAGGCTCTCGACGTCGTCCATCAGCCGGTACGGGTCGTAGCCCCGCGGCTCAACCACGGGGCCAGGTCTTCCCGGTGATCCGCTCGTAGACCTCGGTGTAGCGCAGCCGCGTCTGCTCGACGATGTCCGCCGGGATCTCCGGCCCGGGCGGGGTCTGGTCCCAGCCGGTGCTCCGCGACCAGTCGCGCACGAACTGCTTGTCGAACGCGTGCTGCGGCCGGCCCGGCTCCCACTCGTCGGCGGGCCAGAAGCGCGACGAGTCCGACGTCAGGACCTCGTCGCCCAGGGTCAGCGTGCCCTCGGCGTCGAACCCGAACTCCAGCTTGGTGTCGGCGATGATGACGCCTTGCGCGGCGGCGTGCTCGGCGCCCTTCGCGTAGATCTCCAGCGTCAGCTCGCGAAGCCGCTTCGCGGTGTCTTCGCCGATCTCGTTCAGCACCTCGTCGAAGGTCATGAACTCGTCGTGCCCGGTGTCGGAGATCTTCGTCGTCGGCGTGAAGATCGGCTCCGGCAGCTTGTCGCCCTCGACCAGGCCCGGCGGCAGCGAGACGCCCGAGATCTTGCCGTCGCGCTGGTACTCCCGCAGGCCGAGGCCCGCGAGGTAGCCGCGGGCGATGCACTCGACCTGGACCATCTTCAGCGGCTTGCAGCGCATCGCGCGGCCGGCGAACTCGTCCGGGACGTCGGTCGCGGAGACGACGTGGTTCGGGACGACGTCGGACATCCGGTCGAACCACCACGCCGACAGCTGGTTGAGCAGCTTGCCCTTGTCCGGGATCGGCGTCGGGAGCGAGACGTCGTAGACCGAGACGCGGTCGGTGGCGACCAGCAGGAGGTCGCCGTCGAGCTCGTAGAGGTCACGGACCTTGCCCGCGTGGATGTGCTTCATTCGCCGTCCTCAGTCGTGTACTCGTGGAAAACCCAGTGTTCGGGCAGCGCGGCGGACTCACCGTATTCCACGACCGTCCCGTCGGCCGCGAGGAAGGTGCTCCGGCCGAGCAGCACCGGCGACCCGGCCGGCACCGCCAGCTCGGCCGCCTCGTTCTCGTCCGCCCGGCCCGCCGCGTGCCGTTCCTGCGTGACGGCGATCTTCGTGCCGAGCCGCGCGGCCGCGTGGGCCGACGTGCCTTCGACGATCCGCTCCGGCACCAGCAGCGCCGGTGCCCTGGCCGAGAGCGCGCCGTCGAACCACGAGGTCGACGTCGACAGCGGGCGCGAGTCCGGCCCGTAGGTGGTGCGCCGGCGCCGGATGGCCGGGGCGCCCGCCTCCAGGCCGAGAGCGGCCGCGGCCCGCTCGATCGCCGGTTCGAGCCCGGCCGACCGGATCACGGCGTAGTGGCCCGGCGGGTAGATCTTGCCGGTCCGCGCCGAGGCGACGCTGCGGTCGAGCGCGCTGCGGTGCAGGCCGCCGCGGTCGACGACCGTGCCGACGCCGCGCACCGGGCGCACGAGACCCTGCGAGCGGAGCGTGGCCAGCACCTTGGTGGCCGTCGCCATCGCGACGGCCCACGTGCGCGCGATCTCGCGGGCGGAGGGCACCGCGTCGCCCTCCTGCAACCGGCCGGACAGGATGTCGTCACGGATCCGGCCCGCGATCTGCAGGTACGGCGGCTCAGGACGGTCGAGGGTGGGCAAGGCGGCTCCTCACGAGGACTACGCACAAGTGTTCTAGCACGCCAGGGGGTCTCCCTCAAAGCCCTGCTCAGAACCACCCAGGTGTACTAGTACACGCGCTGGACTGCGCTCTAGTACGCAAGTTACCCTCGAAAGTGTGTCCCCGCCCACATCCCACACCGGATCAGGCGGCCCGGATCTCGAGGAACTGCTCGAGGAACTCCGGCGCCGCAAATGGGTGCTGCACCTGTTCGGCGGCCGGGAGGCGCCGGAGATCTACGCGGCGGTCTTCCAGTGGCAGACCTGCGCGGACGTGGTCGTGCTGCGGGACGAGCACCGGGCGAGCGCCTACCGGGTGCCGACGTTCCCGGGCACCGACGTGTTCAGCCCGCGGGTGGTGACGTGGCAATACCACGCCACCCCGGTCTGGACGCTGCGGGCGGCGCTGACCTTGGCGGAGCCGGGCACCCCCGGCGCCCCACTGCAAGCGCTGCGCCCGCAGCCGGGCTGTCACATCCCGATGGAGCTCCGCGCGGACGTGACGATCCGCCCGACCTGGACCCGCTTCGAGGAGGAGAAAGGGGACGACGGCGGACCACCCGCCTGCGCTTAGCGGGCGAGCAGCCGCTCCGCGACCACCAGGTCGTGGGGGTAGGTGATCTTCAGGTTCTCGGGCGCGCCGGGGACCCACCGGATCGGCAGGGAGGAGTACCGCTCCATGCAGGACGAAGTGTCCGTTCCCGAGAAGCCCTCACGCTCCGCCTGTTCGTAGGCCTCGAGCAGCGGTCCGGCCCGGAAGCCCTGAGGCGTCTGGACGCGGATCGCGCCGGGCACCTGGGCGACCAGGTGCCCGGCATCCACTTCGACGACGTCGTCCGCGGCCAGGCCCGGCACAGCCCCCCCGTCCTCGCGTGTCCGGGCCAGTACCGCGCCGACCAGGTCGGAGTGGACCAGCGGCCGGGCCGCGTCGTGCAGCAGCACGGCGTCGACCCGGCCGCCTGTTATGCGCGGGGCGAGGTGGCGCAGCGCGTTCAGCTCGGACGCCTGCCGCGTGGGCCCGCCGTGCACGATCTCGACGTCGCCGTCGAAGCCGGCGAGCACCTCGTTCGCGAGCTCCGCGTCCTGCGGCCGGATCACCAGCACCAGCACGCCGACATCGGGCACCCTGGCGAAGGCGTCGAGGGACCAGGCGACCACCCGCCGCCCGGCCAGCGGCAGGTAGACCTTGTTCAGCCGCGCGCCGACGCGGGTGCCCGCGCCGCTGGCCAGCACCATCGCGGCCGCCGTCTTCTCCACCGTCTCCACGAGCGGCGAGACTACTGGGCGGGCGTGTAGCTCAGGATGATCATGCCGGTGTCGTGCACCTCGGTGCCGTTCAGCGTGAACGCCTTCTGGCCGGTCTCGCGGTAGAGCAGCTGGTCCGGGGTGGCGTTGCCGGAGAGCACCGGGTGCAGCCAGACGCGCAGCTCGTCGAGCAGGCCGTTGTCGAGCAGCAGCCGGGTGACGTCGCCGAAGCCGTACTGCAGGATGTCGCCCGCGGTGCGCTCCTTGAGCGCCCGGATCTCGTCGACGACGTTCTCCGAGAGCACCTTCGAGCCGGTCCACTCCGGGTCCTTCAGCGTGGTGGACACGACGTACTTGTCGATGCTGTTCATCCGCTCGGCGAAGGGATCCGCCTCGCCCCCCTGCTGCCACGCGACCGAGAACCCGTCGTACGTCTTGCGCCCCATGATCAGCGCGTCGCTCGCGGCCAGCTGCGCCTGCGCGGCCTTCATGGCATCGTCGCCGAGGAACGGCCAGTGCCAGGCCTGCATGTTGGTGATGTCGCCGTCGAGGGTCATGTACGTGGAGTTGACGATCCGGCCCATGGTGCGCTCCCTGTGTCCGTGCTCCCGCTTACGACCATGCGTCGAACGGCGCGGCCCCGGATCGACACGGCCCACGGACTTCTTTCGCGGGCCCGGTAGGTTGGGCGACGGCGTTACCGTGCACTGAGAAAGGGCCTGGTGTGGAGCCGGAAGACATCGAGTTCCCCGAGATCACCCCGCCCGACGAGCACGCCCGGTCCGCGGCGATCGCCCTGCACGACAAGCTGGTCAAGCCCGCCGGGTCGCTCGGCAGGCTCGAGGAGCTGGGTGTCTGGATCGCGGCCTGCCAGGGCCAGTCGCCGCCGCGGCCGTTCACCCGGCCCCGGGTCGTCGTCTTCGCCGGGGACCACGGGATCGCCGCCAAGGGCGTCTCGGCCTATCCCGCCGAGGTCACCTCGCAGCTGCTGGGCACGATGCTGACCGGCGGCGCCGTGATCAACGTGCTGGCCGCCGCCGCGGGCGCGAGCGTCCGCGTGGTCGACATGGCCGTGGACGCCGAGGCCCCCGCGACCCGCTCGATCGGCGAGTTCAAGGTCCGCCGCGGCTCCGGCTCGATCGACGTCGAGGACGCCCTGAGCGCCGCCGAAGTCAAGGCCGCGGTGCGCGCCGGGATCACGATCGCCGACGCCGAGGTCGACGGCGGTGCGGACCTGCTCATCCCCGGCGACCTCGGGATCGGCAACAGCACGCCCGCGTCCGTGCTCGTCGCGGCGCTGACCGGCACCGAGCCGGTGGCCGTGGTCGGGCGCGGCTCCGGCATCGACGACGACGCCTGGATGCGCAAGGCCACCGCGGTGCGCGACGCGCTGCGCCGGGCCCGCGTCGTGCTGGCCGACCCGATCGCCCTGCTGCGCACCACCGCGGGCGCCGACATCGCCGCGATGGCCGGGTTCCTGGCCCAGGCCGCCGTCCGGCGGACGCCGGTGGTGCTCGACGGCCTCGTCGCCTGCGCCGCGGCCCTGGTCGCCGAGGACCTCGCCCCGGGCGCCCGCCGCTGGTGGGTCGCCGGGCAGCGGACGGCCGAGCCGGCGCACGGCCTCGCGCTGGAGCACCTGGACCTGGGCCCGCTGCTGGAGCTGGACGTCCGGCTCGGCGAAGGCACCGGCGCGGTGACGGCGTTGCCGCTGCTGTCGATGGCCGCGCGCGTCCTGGCCGAGACGGCCACGCACGAGCAGGCCGGCGTCTCCGGCCCGCTCATCCCCGCCGTCGCCACCTGACCCCGAAAAGCCGTGAAGGCCTCCTTACCGGCGCTTATGGCCGGTAAGGAGGCCTTCACGGCTTTAAAGTTCAGCCGAGCGGGACCATCCAGTTGTCCGGGTCCGGGCGGGTGCCCTCCTGGATGCCGGTCAGCTCTTCGCGCAGCTTCATCGTGAGAGTGCCCGGCTGGCCGTCGCCGATCGTGAACTCGCCACCTCCGTGCTTGACGTGCCCGACCGGCGTGATCACCGCCGCCGTGCCGCAGGCGAACGTCTCCGTCAGCTCCCCCGAGGCCGCCGCCTTCTCCCACTCGTCAGTGGAGATCCGGCGCTCCTCGACCTTGTGGCCGAGGCGCTCCGCGAGCTGCAGCAGCGACTTGCGGGTGACGCCGGGCAGCAGCGAGCCGGTCAGCTCGGGGGTGACGAGCCGGGCGTTCTCGCCGGAGCCGAAGACGAAGAACAGGTTCATCCCGCCCATCTCCTCGACCCAGCGCCGCTCCACCGCGTCGAGCCAGACGACCTGGTCACAGCCCTTTTCGACGGCCTGCGCCTGCGCCACGAACGACGCCGCGTAGTTGCCGGCGCACTTGGCCGCGCCGGTGCCGCCGGGCGCCGCGCGCACGTATTCGGTCGACAGCCAGACGCTCACCGGCTTGATGCCGCCGGAGAAGTACGACCCGGCCGGGGACGCGATGACGGTGTAGATGTAGTCGGCGGCCGGGCTGTTGACGCCGAGGCCGGTGGACGTCGAGATCATGAACGGCCGCAGGTAGAGCGCGTCACCCTGACGGGTGGGAACCCACCGGTCGTCGACGGCGATCAGCTCGCGCAGCGACTCGAGGAACAGCTCCTCGGGCAGCTGCGGCATGGCGAGCCGCTCGGCCGACTGCCGGAAGCGCACGGCGTTGGCGTCCGGGCGGAACGACGCGATCGCGCCACTCGGCTGGCGGTAGGCCTTGAGACCCTCGAAGATGGCCTGGCCGTAGTGCAGCACCGACGTCGCCGGGTCGAGGGTGAACGGGGCGTAGGGGCCGACCTGGGCGTCGTGCCAGCCTTCACTCTTGGACCACTTGACCGTCACCATGTGATCGGTGAAGTACAGCCCGAAACCGGGGGCGGTGAGTACCTCCGCGACGCGTTCCTGGCTCGCAGGGCTCGAGTGCGGGACAGAGGTGAACTGCGTCGTGAGGGTCATGGCCAGAGAATACCTGTTGGTCGGAAGCGCGTTAGTCGGATGTCCACGTGTTTTCCGACGGCGTTTCCCGACCCGGCCGGGCGTCCCGCACCCCGGTCGCGACCACACTAGGATGACGCCGTGACCCTTCACTCGACTGAGCCGGTCCCCCGGTCCGCCCCGGGCGCCGGAGCCGGCGTCAAGACGTTCGTCACCGCGGTGCTGCTGACTTTCGGCGTCGGCCTGCTCGGCATGGTCGGCTGGGCCGTGCTCAGCAGCGGCTTCGGCGGCTTCCTCGGCCTGGTCGCCGGGGTCTTCGGCGTCGTGTGGTGGCGCAGCATCCACGACAAGACGGTGTTCCCGAAGGTGATCCCGACGAAGTCCGTCGTGATCCTCGCGGTCGTCAACGCCGTGCTGGCGCTGGTCCTGATCCTGACGGCGGGCTGAGCTCCGCCAGCAGCCCGGCGGGCAGCTCCGGCACCGGCCAGTCCGGGTCCGGGCGGAAGTCGGTGTCCGTCCCGTCGAACGGGTAGGCGCCGCGCTCGGCCAGCGCGCCGATCCGCTCGCCTTCGGCGCGCAGCCGGTCGAGCTGCTCCGGGGTCAGCCGCCCGGCGTCGATCGCCACCTCGGCCTCGTCCTCGTCGTCCCAGCGCCAGGTGCCGTCCCGGTCGACGACGACGTCGAGCACGCCGTCGACCCGGTCCACCACGCCCGGGCCGCGACCGAGCGGCACCTCGAGGTTGACGTACCAGTTCGTGAACCGGCCCGCGGCGTCGAAGAACCACCACACCGACGACCATTCGTCGTCGGCGATCCGGCGCAGCGTGGACGTGCGGTGCCAGAAGTCCGGGACGGCGACGCGCGGGATGCGGAACCGCTGCTCCAGGGGCGCGTCCGCCATGTGCCGGCCGTCCGCGAGCCGGCTGCCGACGATCGGCGTGCCCGCGGGGATCCAGCCGAGCAGGACGCGGCCGTCGTCTTCGAGGACGCGCAGCGGGTGGACCTGGCCGATCGAGCCGTCCGGCCGGTGGAACCGTTCGAGCACGGTCTGCCCGGACCGCCAGCGTCGATCACTCACGCGACCCACTGTACCGGCGGGCGCGCACGCCCAGTAGCAGTTCGATCACGGTCGCCAGCCCGGCGGCGACGAGCACCGGGAGCACGGGCAGGAAGTACGCGGCCACCGCGGCGACGGCCAGGCCCGCGAGGCCGGGCACACCGGCCCGCGCCCGGACTTCCGCGCCCGCGGCGAGCGCCGGCACCACGGTCGCGACCACGGCGAACGCGGTGAGCAGCGGCTGCAGCGAGTCCGCGTCGGCGGCGGACAGCAGATCGCGCAACGACGTCAGCGACAGCCCGAGCCGGACCGCGCCGAGCTGGTACAGCGCGGCGAAGGCGGCCAGCACCGCGACCGCGGCGAGCAGCAGCACCCGGAGCCCGGCGTTTTCCCGGCCCGCCGGCCGCAGGAACGGCAGCGTGAGCACGGCCGCGACGAGCACCCCGGCGAAGTCGGGCGGCTGCAGGCCACCGCCGACGGTCGACACCGGCGGCACCGCCACGCAGAGCGCCACCAGGACCAGACCGGCCACCAGGAGTACCCCGCCCGCGGCCCGTGCGACGAACGTAGGGATCTCGAGCCCGGCGAACCCCGTCCCGGCGACCACCACGATGAACACCGCCGCGGCGAGTTCCCGGTGCACAGGGAAGACGTACGCGCCGAACGCGATCGCGTAGACGGTGATCTCGGCCAGCCGCGCGACGGCCACGACGACCCGGTCCACCAGGGCATCACCCGGTTCCGGCACCCGCGCCGTCCCGCCCGCGGCCACCGCCGCGAGCACCAGCCCGGCCAGCAGCCACCAGCCCGCGCCCGCCGCCCCGGCCGCCAGCGCGACCAGCAGCCCACCGCCCAGCCGCACGCCGCCCTCCCTCTCCCTCTGTTCACCCGTGCACCGCTTGTCATTAGCATGGCTCACGATCCCGACCGGGCCGGTGCCCGGTGCCACGTGAACGCGCGAGGAGCCAGAAGTGACCGTGCCCAAGCTCGCCCTGTCCGACAACACCGGGGAGGCACTGGCCAAGACGCGCGCCGACGTGGTCGTCATCGGCACCGTGGCCGGCGAGGACGGGCCCGTGCTCGCCGCGGGCGCTGAGGCCGTGGACGCCGCCTTCGACGGCCGGCTCGCCGGCCTGCTCGCCACGCTCGGCGCGAGCGGCAAGGCCGAAGAGGTCGTCAAGGTGCCGACGCTGGGCAAGCTGTCCGCCGGTGTCGTCCTGGCCGTCGGCCTCGGCAAGGCGGGCGCCGGCGTCACCCCCGAGCAGGTCCGCCGCGCCGCCGGTGCCGCCGGCCGCGCGCTCGCCGGCACCGACCGCGCGTTCGTCACGCTGTCGGCGCTCGACCTGCAGGCCGCCGTCGAGGGCACGATCCTCGGCTCGTACGTCTTCACCGCCTACCGCTCCGAGAAGGGCGACGCGCCGGTCGCGAAGCTCGACTTCGCGAGCCCCGCTGAGGGGACGGCCCGCGACCACAAAGCGACGCTGAAGGCGTCCGCCGGCATCGCCGAAGCCGTGCTGACCGCCCGCGACCTGATCAACACCCCGCCGAACGACCTGTACCCGGCGTCCTTCGCCGAGCGCGCCAAGAAGCTCGCCGAGGACAACGGCCTCGAGTTCGAGGTGCTCGACGAGAAGGCCCTCAAGCGCAAGGGCTTCGGCGGCATCCTCGGCGTCGGCGGCGGCTCCGCGCGCCAGCCGCGCCTCGTCCGGATCGCCTACAAGCCGGCCAAGGCCGCGAAGAAGGTCGCGCTGGTCGGCAAGGGCATCACGTTCGACTCGGGCGGCATCTCGCTCAAGCCCGCCGCCAACATGGACCACATGACCTCGGACATGTCCGGCGCCGCCGGCGTGCTCGCGTCGGTCGTCCTGGCCGCCAAGCTCAAGTACCCGCTGGAAGTCGTGGCGCACATCCCGCTGGCGGAGAACCTGCCGTCCGGGACGTCGTACCGCCCGGGTGACGTCCTCACCATGTACGGCGGCAAGACCGTCGAGGTGCTCAACACCGACGCCGAGGGCCGGCTCGTGCTGGTCGACGCCATGGTGCGCGCCGCCGAGGAGAACCCGGACTACCTGATCGAGACCTCGACGCTGACCGGCGCCCAGGTCGTCGCGCTCGGCAACCGCACCGCCGGCGTGATGGGCTCGGACGACTTCCGCGACCGCGTCGCCGCGATCATGCAGGCCACCGGCGAGAACGGCTGGGCGATGCCGCTGCCCGAGGAGCTGCGCGCCGACCTCGACTCGCGGCTGGCCGACCTGGCCAACGTCACCGGGCACCGCTGGGGCGGCATGCTCGCGGCGGGCATCTTCCTGCGCGAGTTCGTCGCCGACGGCCTCGACTGGGTGCACATCGACATCGCCGGCCCGTCGTTCAACACGGCGGCGCCGTGGGGCTACACCGGCAAGGGCGGCACCGGGGTCCCGGTCCGCTCCATCGCCGCGGTGCTGGCGGACATCGCCGCCAACGGCTGAGTGGATCCGGGCGAGTACCTCGAAGCGGCGGTCAGGGACGTCCTGACCGCCGCTTCGCCGGGTGTGGACAACCAGGTCGGGTACGCGGCCCTGCTGCTGGCCACCGCCGGCGCCCTCGGCGAGGCCGACCGGCTGGTCACCCAGTGGCAGGCGCTCACCGAACGGCCGGTGAGCGCGCTCGCGAGCGACCCGATCCGGGCCCGCGCCTGGGAAATGCTCTTCGAGGCCCGCGGCGGCCGTCCGTCGTGGGCCGAAGGCCTGCCGCCGCTCGATCCCGACGCCGAAGAGCGCGCGCACACCGCGGTCCTGCGCCGCCCGGTCTCCGATCTCGACGGCGTCCTCCCGCCCGGGGTGATCGCCGAAGTCGTCAAGCACGTCGCGCCGTCGCGGCCGGACAAGGCCCGGACCGCGCTGGCCGACGGTGACCTCGCCCGCTGGGCCGAGCTGACCGGGCCGCGTCCCGACGTCGCGACGCTGGCCGCGACCCGCGCGCTGGCCCCGGCCCTGGTGGCCGGCGTGGACCCGCTCGGCCTGGGCGACTGGGCCGAGGCGTGCGCGGGCGCGCTGTTCGCGGCGCTGAACGAGCGGTACCCGCCCGACCTCGGCACCTGGCCGCAGCTGATCGCGGCGATCCTGCGCCTGCGCGGCAGTGCCTCCGCTGCTGCCTCCGCGCCACCGCCGGCGTCGGCCGCGGCGATCCGGTCGGCGGAGCAGCGGCTCGGCGTGGAGCTGCCCGAAGACCACCGCGCGTTCCTGCGCACCTGCGACGGCCTGCCCGCCGACGTCGTCTTCCCGCGGCTGCTCGGCACGGCGGACCTGCGCGCCGAGAACGGCGTGGTGCTGCTGGCCGACCCGGCCGTCCTGCTGCTGTCGGCGTCACACGTGGTGGAGGTCGACCCGGTGCTCGGGACGACCGTGCACCCGTCGTTCCGCGCGGTGCTCGAACGGCACGCCACCCTGTTAGCGTCGGCGCGGTGACCACCCTCACCGTGGAGAAGATCACTCCCGACAACGTCGCGGCCACGTGCCAGCTGGCGGTCGAAGAGCACCAGAAGAACTTCGTCGCGCCGGTCGCCGTCTCGCTGGCCGAGGCCTACACGCGGCCGGAGGTCGCCTGGCCGCGGCTGATCCGCGCCGACGGCGAGCCGGCCGCCTTCGTGATGGGCGCGTTCGACCCGGACGCGGAGCTGGACTTCTTCCGCTGCGGCATCTGGCGGCTCAACGTCGGGGCCGGGGTCCAGGGGCGCGGCTACGGCCGGTTCGCCGTCGAAGCCGTCCTCGACGAAGCCCGCAGGCGCGGCGAGAAGGCCGCGACGGTGCTGTGGCTCCCGGCCGAAGGCGGCCCGGAGAACTTCTACCTGCGGCTGGGCTTCCGCCGCACCGGCCAGACCTTCAACGGCGAGGTCGTCGGCCGCATCGAGCTGTAGGTCCGCCGCGGCCGGTCGTGAGTGGCAATGAGGGTTCTAACCCGCATTACCACTCACGACGGCGAGCGTGGCTAGACCTGGCCGCGCTTCTTGCGTTCGGTGTACTCGCGCATCCGCTTGGGGTAGCCGATCCGCGCGACCTCGTAGACCGGGATCGAGCGGCGCTGGCCGAAGTTCTGCGCGGCGTCGAGGCCGCTGATCCGGCGCCGGGTCCACTCGCCGTCGTGGGCGACCAACACCACTGTGGTCTCGGTGACGTTCGTCTTCGGCTCGACGAACGCCTCCACCCCGCGCCGTGAGGCCGCCCACTCTTCGAGGTGCTTGGTGTCCTCGGTGTTGGCTTTCCGCAGCGTGCCGGCCTTCTGCCCGCCCTTGCCGCGTCTGCGCAGCGAGTCGAAGAGCCCCACCGCGACCACCTCTCCTCCGGGTACTTTGACTGCTCATTATCCCGGAGCGCGCGTGTGGTCGGCGTCGCACACCCGGCTAGGTCGCAGCCCCGTCCGGCGTAGTGACAAGATGGCGGTGTCGCGCGCGCGGTTATACCGGGCAGGGGCGACAACAGAGCACCACCCCACTGCTTGCCGAGGAGCTATTGAAGTGACCGACACCTCCGCCGACCTCGTGATCCTGGGAGGCGGATCGGGCGGCTATGCCGCGGCGTTCCGCGCGGCCGAGCTGGGCCTTTCCGTCACGTTGATCGAGAAGGACAAGCTCGGCGGGACCTGCCTCCACCGGGGCTGCATCCCGACCAAGGCACTGCTGCACGCCGCCGAGGTCGCCGACGAAACCCGCGAAGCCGAGTCCGTCGGCGTCAAGGCCGTCTTCGAGGGCATCGACATCGCCGGGGTCAACAAGTACAAGGACGGGATCGTCTCCCGCCTGTACAAGGGCCTGCAGGGCCTGGCCAAGGCGCACAAGGTGAACCTCGTCGAGGGCAGCGGCACGTTCGTCGGCGGCACGACCGTCGAGGTGGACGGCACCCGCTACACCGGCAAGAACGTCATCCTCGCCACCGGTTCCTACTCGCGCACGCTGCCCGGGCTCGAGCTGGGCGGCCGCGTCATCGCCAGCGAGCAGGCCCTCGCCCTGGACTACGTCCCCAAGAAGGTCGTCGTCCTGGGCGGCGGCGTGATCGGTGTCGAGTTCGCCAGCGTCTGGGCCTCCTTCGGCGTGGACGTCACCATCGTCGAGGCGCTGCCCCGGCTGGTCCCGAACGAGGACGAGTTCGCCTCCAAGCAGCTCGAGCGGGCCTTCCGCCGCCGCAAGATCGCCTTCAAGACCGGCGTGCGGTTCACCGGCGCGAAGCAGGACGACAACGGCGTGAGCGTCTCGCTGGAGTCCGGCGAGACCCTCGAGGCCGACCTGCTCCTGGTCGCCGTCGGCCGCGGCCCGAACTCGGCCGGCCACGGTTACGAGGAGGCCGGCGTCAAGATCGAGCGCGGCTTCGTCCTCACCGACGACCGGC
Organism: Amycolatopsis sp. cmx-8-4; assembly: GCF_046548675.1. Classification (NCBI taxonomy): domain Bacteria; kingdom Bacillati; phylum Actinomycetota; class Actinomycetes; order Pseudonocardiales; family Pseudonocardiaceae; genus Amycolatopsis; species Amycolatopsis sp. cmx-8-4. The sequence goes on along the minus strand of NZ_JAEBDZ010000005.1, from coordinate 15,568 downwards.
TGCGCACCAACCTGCCGAACGTCTACGCCGTCGGCGACATCGTCCCCGGCCTGCAGCTCGCGCACCGCGGCTTCCAGCAGGGCATCTTCGTCGCCGAGGAGATCGCCGGGCTCGCCCCGCGCGAGATCGACGAGAGCGGCATCCCGCGGGTCACCTACTCGCACCCGGAGGTCGCTTCGGTCGGGCTGACCGAGTCGCAGGCCAAGGAGAAGTACGGTTCGGACGTCACCACGTTCACCTACGACCTCGGCGGCAACGGCAAGAGCCAGATCCTCAAGACCTCCGGCGGGGTCAAGCTGGTCAAGGCGCCGGACGGCCCGGTCGTGGGTGTACACATGGTGGGTGACCGCGTCGGCGAGCTCATCGGCGAAGCGCAGCTGATCTACAGCTGGGAGGCTTTCCCCGAGGACGTCGCCCCGCTCATCCACGCCCACCCCACCCAGACCGAGGCCCTCGGTGAAGCGTTCCTTGCCTTGGCCGGCAAGCCGCTGCACGTGCACAGCTGACGTCTCACCAGCAGAATCCAGACCACGCAGAATCTTGAAAGAGGAGTCAGCGAACGATGGCCTACTCCGTCACATTGCCGGAGCTCGGGGAGAGCGTCACCGAAGGCACCGTCACCCGGTGGCTCAAGCAGGAAGGTGACACCGTCGAGGTCGACGAGCCGTTGCTCGAGATCTCGACCGACAAGGTCGACACCGAGGTGCCCTCCCCGGTGGCGGGCACGGTCGTGAAGATCAGTGCCCAGGAGGACGAGACCGTCGAGGTCGGCGGCGAGCTCGCCGTCATCGACGACGGGTCCGGCGGCGCGCCCGAGTCTTCCGCCCCCGCGCAGGAAGAGCAGAAGTCCGAGCCGGAACCCGAGCCCGAGTCCGCCCCTGAGCCGCAGGCCCAGGAAAGCGCACAGGACAGCGCGCCGAGCAAGCCGGACACCGCGCCGGCCGCCGACGGCGAAGGCACCGAGGTGAAGCTGCCCGAGCTGGGCGAGAGCGTCACCGAGGGCACCGTCACGCGCTGGCTGAAGCAGGTCGGCGACTCGGTCGAGGTCGACGAGCCGCTGCTCGAGATCTCCACCGACAAGGTCGACACCGAGGTGCCGTCGCCGGTCGCCGGCACGGTGCTGGAGATCCGCGCGGGCGAGGACGAGACCGTCGAGGTCGGCGGCGTCCTGGCCGTGATCGGCGCCGCGGGTGCCGCGCCGAAGGCGGAGTCGAAGCCGGAGCCGGTCCAGGAGTCCAAGCCCGAACCGAAGCCGGAGCCCAAGCCCGAGCCGGTCCAGGAGCGCAAGCCCGAGCCCAAGCCGGAACCGAAGCCCGAGCCGAAGGCCGAGCCCGCTCCCGCCGCGGCGAAGGAAAGCTCGGTGGACGGCCCGTACGTCACGCCGCTGGTGCGCAAGCTGGCGTCGGAGCACGGCATCGACCTGTCGAGCCTGACCGGCAGCGGTGTCGGCGGCCGGATCCGCAAGCAGGACGTCCTGGCCGCGGCCGAGGAGAAGCAGAAGGCCGCGGCCGCCCCGGCCCCGGCCGCCGCCGCTCCGGCGGCGCAGGCTCCCGCGGCGTCGGCCCCGGCCGCTCCGCGTCCGACGTCCACCGCGGTCTCCCCGGAGGTCCAGGCGCTGCGCGGCACCGTGCAGAAGGCCAGCCGGATCCGGCAGATCACGGCCACCAAGACCCGCGAGTCGCTGCAGATCGCCGCGCAGCTCACGCAGGTCCAGGAAGTGGACGTGACCAAGATCGCCAAGCTGCGCCAGCGGGCGAAGGGCGCCTTCAAGGAGCGCGAGGGCGTCAACCTGACGTTCCTGCCGTTCTTCGCGAAGGCGACCGTCGAGGCGCTGAAGCAGCACGCGAACGTCAACGCGTCCTACAACGAGGACACGAAGGAGATCACCTACCACGGCGCCGTGCACCTGGGCATCGCGGTGGACACCGAGCGCGGCCTGCTCTCGGTCGTGATCCACGACGCGGGCGAGCTGAGCCTGGCCGGTATCGCGCACCGCATCGCCGACCTGGCGGGCCGGGCGCGGGCCAACCAGATCAAGCCCGACGAGCTGTCCGGTGGCACGTTCTCCATCACCAACATCGGCAGCGTCGGCGCCCTGTTCGACACGCCGATCATCGTGCAGCCGCAGTCGGGCATCCTCGGCACCGGCGCGGTCGTCAAGCGACCGATCGTCGCCACGGACGCCGACGGCAACGACACCATCGCCATCCGCTCGATGGCGTACCTCCCGCTGACCTACGACCACCGCCTGGTGGACGGGGCCGACGCGGGCCGCTTCCTGATGACGATCAAGCAGCGTCTGGAAGAGGGCAACTTCGAGGACGAGCTCGGTCTCTGACTCGAGCAGGACGAAGGCCGCCACGGAATTCCCGTGGCGGCCTTCGCCGTTTCCGGACGCGAGTTTCGAGCGCCCCGATGTCCGTGAAGGACTCCTTCCCGGCGCTAAAGGCCGGGAAGGAGTCCTTCACGGCTTTCCGGGCCGGTTTCCCGCGGGACCCGGAGTGCGGCGCGGACTCCGATGGGCCACGATCGACCCATGCGAGTACTCATCGCCGGAGCGAGCGGCTTGATCGGGTCGGCGCTGCGCGACCGCCTGCGGCGCGACGGCCACGACGTCCGCACGCTGGTGCGGCGCGAAACCCGGGCGGCGGGCGAACACCGCTGGGATCCGCCCGCCGGCACCATCACCGACGGTGCTTTCGAGGGGGTCGACGCCGTCGTCAACTTGGGTGGCAAGCCGCTGTTTCCCGGCCGCTGGAGCGCGATGCGCAAGCAGCAGCTGACCGACAGCCGCGTCGAACCGACCGAGGTGCTCGCCGAAGCCGTCGCCGAACACGGTGTCGGCGTGCTGGTCAACGCCTCCGCCGTGGGTTACTACGGTAACCCCGGACCGTCCACTGTGGACGAGAATTCCCCGCAGGGGCAAGGGTTCCTGGCCGAACTGTGCGCGGAGTGGGAAGCCGCGACGGCGGCGGCGCGTGACGCGCGGGTCGTCCACATCCGGACCGGGCTCGTGCTGTCGGCCAAGGGCGGGCTCTACGGCACCCTGCGGCCGCTCTTCCGGTTCTGCCTGGGCGCGCGTCTCGGCGACGGCCGCCAGTACATGCCGTGGATCGCCCTCGAGGACGAGGTCGGCGCGATCGTCCACGCCCTCACGCACGATTCGCTGTCCGGCCCGGTGAACCTGACCGGGCCCGCGCCGGTGACCAACGCCGAGTTCACCCGCGCGATCGGCCGCGCGCTGCACCGGCCCGCGCCGTGGTTCGTGCCCGGGTTCGCGCTCAAAGCCGTGCTCGGCCAGGCCGGCGAGGAGATGGCCCTGTTCGGGCAGCGCGCGCTCCCGGCCGCGTTGGAGCGCTCCGGTTACGCGTTCCGGCACCCGACGCTGGACAGCGCGCTCGCCGCGGCATGACCGTCCGGATCCGGCGCTGGCTCGTCGTCGGCGTGGTGCTGTCCGCCGCGTTCGTCCTGCTCGGGCTGAGCGTCGCGCGGCAGCCGCTCGCCCTCGACGTCGCCGTGGCCGATGCCCTCCACGACGTCTACGCCCAGCCGCTCGGCCGGGTCGCCCAAGCCGGCAGCGACGTCCTCGGCCCGGTGCTCCCGTTCGTCCTCGGCACGGCCCTGGTGGCGCTGGCGCTGCGGCGGCGCGAGCATGTCGGCCTGTGCGTCCGGCTGGCGGTCGTGCTGGTGCTCTGCCGGCTGACCAGCCTGGTGTTCAAGCCGATCTTCCTGCGCGAACGCCCCCGCGACTACCCGGACCTGAGCTACCCGAGCGGGCACGTGACGTCGGTGGCGAGCACCGGGTTCGTCCTGCTCCTGCTGTGCGCGTGGTTGTGGCCGCGGCTGGTGAAGCGGGTCGCGGTGGCCGTCGTCGTGGCCACCGTGCTGATCGCCGCCTGCCGGGTCGTGCTGGGTGTGCACTGGGTCACCGACACGATCGGCGCGGTGCTGGCCGTGACCGGTGTCGGGCTGCTCTCAGCGTGCGCTTTGCGCCTGCTTCCGCCGGGTGACGGGCGTAGCCTCGACGGGTGAGTTCTTCCCGGATTTCCTGCCGCGCCAGCACCGAACCCGTCGACGTCCGCGAGCTCGGCACGATCGACTACACCGAGGCCTGGGAGCTCCAGCGGAGCTCGCTCACCGCCCGGGCCGACGGCACCGCCGGCGACACGATGCTCCTGCTGCAGCACCCGTCGGTGTACACCGCCGGGAAGCGCACCGAGCCCGCCGACCGGCCCACCGACGGCACCCCGGTGATCGACGTCGACCGCGGCGGCAAGATCACCTGGCACGGCCCCGGCCAGCTGGTCGGCTACCCGATCGTGAAGCTCGCCGACCCGATCGACGTCGTGCACTACGTGCGGCGGCTCGAGGAGGCGCTGATCCACGTGTGCGACCAGCTGGGCGTGCACACCGGCCGCGTCGAAGGCCGCAGCGGCGTCTGGATCCCGGCCGACGAGCGCGGCATCGAGCGCAAGATCGCCGCGATCGGCATCCGCGTCCAGCGCGGCGTGACGATGCACGGCTTCGAGCTGAACTGCGACGCCGACCTGGCCGCGTTCGACAGCATCGTGCCGTGCGGCATCCGCGACGCGGGCGTCACGTCGCTGTCGTACGAGCTGCAGAAGGACGTCAGCGTGGAGGCGGTCCTGCCGCTGGCGCGCGACGCCGTCCTCGCGGCCCTCGAAGGCGAGCTGCCGGTGAGCGACGACCGCTGGCTGCCGCGCCCCGAGGCCCCGCAGGCCGCGGGCGTCACCTTCGCCCTGCAGAACTGACAAAAGCCGTGAAGGCCTCCTTCCCGGCCATAAGAGCCGGGAAGGAGGCCTTCACGGCTTTTGAGCTCAGTCCAGCTGCGGGGCGACCTCGGCGGCGATGAGGTCGATCTGGTCCAGGTCGGACAGGTCCAGCAGCTGCAGGTAGACGCGGGTGATCCCGGTCTTCTCACGCCACTGCCCGATCCGGTCGACGACCTCGGCGGGCGAGCCGGCCAAGCCGCTCTCCCGCAGCCCGGCGACGTCGCGCCCGATGGCCGACGCCCGGTGCTCGACCTCTGCGTCGTCGCGGCCGACGCCGATGACCAGCGCCACCGAGCGCAGGATCTCCTTCGGGTCGCGGCCGATCTCCTGCGCCGCCGCCTCGACGCGGGCGAACTGCGCGGCCGCGGTCTCCTGGTCGGCGAACGGCAGGTTGAACTCGTCGGCGAAACGCGCGGCCAGCGCCGGGGTGCGCTTCTTGCCCGAGCCGCCGATGATCACCGGCGGCGCCGGCGACTGGGCCGGCTTCGGCAGCGCCGGCGAGTCGGTCAGCGTGTAGTGGCCGCCCGTGAAGGAGTACGTCTCCCCCGCCGGCGTCTTCCACAGCCCGGTGATGATCTCGAGCTGCTCGGCGTAGCGGTCGAAGCGCTCCTTCAGCGGCGGCAGCGTGAGGCCGTACGCCTCGTGCTCGGCGTCGTACCAGCCGGCACCGAAGCCGAACTCCACCCGCCCACCGGACATCTGGTCGACCTGCGCCACCGAGATGGCCAGCGGCCCGGGGTGGCGGAAGGTCGCCGCGGTGACGAGCGTGCCGAGCCGGATCCGGCTCGTCTCCCGGGCCAGTCCGGCGAGCGTGATCCACGCGTCGGTCGGGCCGGGCAGGCCGTCGGCCTCCCCCATCCTCAGGTAGTGGTCGCTGCGGAAGAAAGCGTCGTAGCCGGCGGCTTCGGTCGCCTTGGCGACGCGCAGCAGGTCGTCGTAGCTGGCCCCTTGCTGGGGCTCGGTGAAGATCCTCAAGTCCACGAAGATCAGCCTATAGACGGAGCGGCCTCTTCGCCGTCGGTGCGCCGCAGCCGGACCAGCATGCGGACGATCACGTCCTCGATCTCGGCGCCGACCTTCTTCGGGTCCGGCGAGCTGGCGATCTCGGTGGCCGCGCTCGACAGCGCGCCGAACAGCAGCCGCGCGGTGACCTCGACCGGCACCGGCTCGACCTCGCCCGCGTCGATCAGCGACTGCAGGCCCGTCCGCACCAGCCCGAAGCTGCACCGTTCCTCGGCCTCGCGCCAGCGCTCCCAGCCCATCACGACCGGCGCCTCGTGGATGGCGATCCGCTGGTAGGCGGGGTCGAGGCAGGCGCGGATGAACGCGTTGAGGCCGCCGAGGGCCCGCTCCCAGGGGGTGCCCTCGCCGTTCATGATCTTGTCCAGGCGGTCGTAAACGAGGCTTTCGACCGAGTCGAACGCGGCTTCGAACAGGGCCTGCTTACCGCTGAAGTGGTGGTAGAGCGCACCCTTCGTCACCCGGGCGCGCTTGGCGATCTCGTCGAGCGAGGTCCCCGCGTACCCGCGCTTGGTGATCAGTTCCACCGCGCTGTCGACCAGCGCCGACCGCGTCGACTCGGAGTAGTCGAGTCGCCTGGACCTCATTGTCGCCACCTTCACAACTTTACGCCCGGAGGACCTCTCCATACCCATGGTATGTTCACCGGGTCAGGTCCGTACCGGGAGTATGCCGCAGACCCGCGGTATGACCCCCGCCACGGAAGGGGAGCCACACCATGAGCTGGACCGACTTCTACCGACGTCAGGAAATCCTCGAAGCCACCGTCCGCCAAGCGGGCCGGGACCCGGGCGCGCCGCTGCCGCTCGACGAGGTACCCGGAGCCGAAGACCACTTCGGCGGCGAAGAGAACGTCCTCGCCGCCCTGCAGTACAAGTGGACGCAGGTGCTGGCCGGCCGGCTGCGCACCGAGGTCACCGACCCGGACGACGCCGACGGCTACGGCGACCACGTCGACGCCGTCACCCGCGCCTGGCGCGCCACCGTCGACGAGCACGAGACGCTGCGTGCGGTGCTCGACGGCGGGCTCAAGCGCCACGCGTCGCTGCGCCGCATGCACGAAGGCGAGCTGCGGATGCTCGCCGTCACCTCGGGGCTGGCGGACCCGCGCGAGCCGGCCGACGAGATCGTCCAGGTGGGCCGCACCCTCGAGGCGCTGCTGCGCACGAGCCGCGAGGAACCCGCCCGCCGCCGTCCCATGATGGGACACCTGCGCCGCCTGCTCGCGCCGAGCGCGTAACCACGGTTAAGTAAGCGCATGACTGAGCGTTGGGCCGAAGCCGACATCGCCGACCAGACCGGCCGCACCGCGGTGGTCACCGGCGCGAACTCCGGCCTCGGCCTCCGCACGGCCGAGGTGCTCGCGGGCAAGGGGGCCCGCGTGCTCCTCGCGTGCCGCTCCGCCGAACGCGGCGCGAAGGCCCTGGAGCAGGTACGCGCGGCCGCCTCGGGCGCCGCACCCGAACTGGTGAAGCTGGACCTGGCCGACCTCGCTTCGGTCCGCGAAGCCGCCGCGTCGGTGCGGGAACGCACCGGCGACCGGCTGGACCTGCTGATCAACAACGCCGGGCTGATGATGACACCGCGCGGCAAGACCGCCGACGGCTTCGAGACCCAGTTCGGCACCAACCACCTCGGGCACGCGGCACTGACCTGGCTGCTGCTGCCGGCGTTGCGCGGCGGCGGCGGCGCCCGCGTCGTCACACTTTCGAGTGTCGCCGCGACCGGCGCGCGCATCGACGTCGCCGACCCGAACTTCGCGCACCGCCGCTACAACCCGGGCGCCGCCTACGGCCAGTCGAAGCTGGCCAACCAGGTGTTCGCGCTCGAGCTGAACCGCCGGCTGCGCGCCGCCGGCGACGACATCCTCAGCGTCGCCGCCCACCCGGGTTACACGTGGACCGGCCTCGGCCAGGGCATGGCCCGCTCCTACCGCAACCCGCTGCTGCGCGCCGTGATCGGCGGCGGCAACCGGCTCGGCGAGATCCTGCTGGCCCAGGGCCCCCGCATGGGCGCGCTCCCGCAGCTGTACGCGGCCACCGCGGACGGCATCGAAGGCGGCGAATACATCGGCCCGCGCGGCGTCGGCGGCCTGCGGGGTTACCCCGTGAAGGTGAACCCGCTGACGCCCGCGCGCAGCGAGGCGCTGGGGGCCGCGTTGTGGGACCTCACCGCGAAGTTGACCGGCGTCACGCCCGACCCCGCGTAGGCGGAACGGCCCGCGCGGCGGGCGTAGGCTTGATCCCGTGAGTGCTGCGCCTGAAGGCCGGAAGCTGCTGCGTCTCGAAGTCCGCAACAGCGAAACGCCGATCGAGAAGAAGCCGCCGTGGATCAAGACGCGGGTGCGGATGGGGCCGGAGTTCACCGAACTCAAGGGCCTCGTGCGCCGCGAAGGTCTGCACACCGTCTGCGAAGAAGCGGGCTGTCCCAACATCTACGAATGCTGGGAAGACCGCGAAGCCACGTTCCTCATCGGTGGTGACCAGTGCACGCGCCGGTGCGACTTCTGCCAGATCGACACGGGTAAGCCCGCTGAGCTGGACCGGACGGAGCCGCGGAAGGTCGCGGAGTCCGTCCAGGCCATGGGGCTGCGGTACTCGACGGTCACCGGCGTCGCTCGTGACGACCTCGCCGACGGTGGCGCCTGGCTGTACGCCGAGACCGTGCGCCAGATCCACGACCTGAACCCGGGCACCGGCGTCGAGTTGCTGATCCCGGACTTCAACGCGGACCCGGAGCAGCTGGCCGAGGTCTTCGGCTCGCGGCCGGAGGTGCTGGCGCACAACGTCGAAACGGTCCCGCGGATCTTCAAGCGGATCCGTCCCGGCTTCCGCTACGCGCGTTCCCTGGACGTCATCACGGCCGCGCGTGAAGCGGGCTTGGTGACGAAGTCGAACCTGATCCTCGGCATGGGGGAGACCCCGGACGAGGTCGCCCCGGCGATGCAGGACCTGGTCGACGCGGGCTGCGAGATCCTCACCATCACGCAGTACCTGCGGCCGTCGCCGCGGCACCACCCGGTGGACCGGTGGGTCAAGCCGGAGGAGTTCGTCGAGCACTCTCACGCGGCCGAAGCGATGGGCTTCGCCGGTGTCATGGCGGGTCCGCTCGTGCGCTCGTCGTACCGCGCGGGACGTCTTTACGCCCAGACGAAGGCCCACCGCGGCGAGGTTCTGCCGGAGAACCTGCAGCACCTCGCGGTCGAAGGCCCCGCCGCCCAGGAAGCCGCGTCGCTGCTGGCGCGGTGACCGACGCCACACCACCAACCTTAAAGGATCGGTAAAGTGGCGCGCATGGCCCTGGTTTCGGATCTCCTCAGCTGGTTGCAAGGACTCCCGGAACCGGGGCTCGTCGCGGCGACCGGCGGGCTGGTGTTCGCCGAGTGCACGATCGGCCTGGGTTTCCTGGCCCCCGGCGAATCCGGCCTGCTCATCGCCGCGACGACGGCGAACACGGTCGCCCGCTTCCTGGCACTGTGGACGGTCGTCACGCTGTGCGCGACAGCGGGTGACGCCCTCGGCTACGTCATCGGCCGTCGCTTCGGACCGCGGCTGCGCGAGACCAAACTGATCCGCAAGTACGGCCTTGAGGCCTGGGACAAGGCGACGTCGGTCCTGGAACGCCGGGGCGCGTGGGCGGTGTTCTTCGCGAGGTTCCTGCCGGTGATCCGCACGCTGACGCCGGCCGCGGCGGGAACGTCGGGCCTGCCGTTCCGCCGGTTCCTGCCCGCGGCCGCGGCGGGCGCGTTCTGCTGGTCGCTGGTCCACATCAGCATCGGCGCCGCCCTGGGCGAAGCGGCGAAGCGCATCGAAGGCGCGTTGAACACGGGCGGCCTGGTCGTGATCGGCGTGCTGGCGGCGGTCGCGGTGTTCTTCTTGCTGCGCTTGAAGAAGCGCAAGACGCTCGCGGCGGCCGAACCGGAGCCCGAGCGCGTTCCCTGACACGGAAAGCCCTGAAGGTGCCCCTCACGGCCTTTAGCGCCGTGAAGGTGCCTTCACGGCTTACAAGCCGGGTCCACGAGGGTGCGGCCCGAGACGCCAGGCCGCACCCTCCCGGCGTCAGCGACGGGCGCGCGTCGCCTTGCCGGCGGCCCAGCCGATCAAGCCGAGCGCCAACAGCGCCCCACCGGCGACGAACGGCCAGGAACCGGTGCCCGGCGCGGACGCCGGAACGGGAGTGGCGGCGAGGTCGTAGCCGCCGAGCTTGCCCTGCGCCCGGTACGCCGAACCGGGCAGCTTGTCGCCGTACAACCGGTGCACCAGCTGCTGGTACGCCGGCACCGCGACGCCGTCGCCGACCCGCGAGCGAGCCGGGTCGTTGAGCGGCAGCACCCGGCCGTCGCGGATCCGGTACCAGGCGTTGACCTGCGGCTCGGTGAACACGACGTCCGCGCCCGCCTGCGCCGGGTAGGTCACCTCCTCGGTGCCGGTGGTGAAGTTGGTCGCCGCCCAGCCCGACGCTTCCGGGGTGAGCCAGACCGTCGCCTGACGGCCCGTCGACGCCTGCGTCCGCACGGCGAAGTACGCGAACGCCGCGGGCCGCGCGTCCGGCGTCCCGGCGACGAACGCGGGGTCGAGCGAGTAGACGCGCAACGGCTCGCCGGTGACGCGAGGCGCCTGCTCCGCGTCGGCCCGCGTGACGCCGGAACGCTGGTCGAGCTGGCCGAAGAACGACGACAGCTTCGCCGTCGTGTCCGCCGAGGCGAGCACCTGCTTGGCCGCCGTGACGTCGGTGCCGGACGGTTCCGAAGCCGAAGCCGGGCCGCCGAAACCGAGCACCAGGGCGGAGCCGGCGAGGAGGGTGACGAGTCCGCGGTAGAGGTTCATGTCACGCCCCGATCCGGTAGAGGGACTGGGCCCACTGGAACTGCCCGTTGCGGACGTAGCTCGAGTGCGCTGTAGCGCTGGCTGCTCGGCCACGGGTCGCCGTAGTAGACGAGCCCGCTCGCGTCGTAGCCGTAGATCACCTGGGCGTGGCCGCCGCCGGCCGTCCAGTAGATGCCCGTCTCGACCGGGCGCCGCGCGGTGATCTCGCTCTGCACGGACGCGAAGCTCAGTGCGCTGGTCACGGTGCCGGGCCGCAGCCCGAGCGCCTGGTAGCCGCGCTGGACGTACGTCAGCTCGCCGGCCTGGTTGGGGCACTGCGAGCCGGCCGGGTAGCCGCGGGAGTAGTCGCAGAAGGTGTTCTGGCTGACGCTCGAGCCGTAGCCCAGGAACCGCGCGATGGTCAGGCCGCTCGCGGCCCAGCACCACTGGTTCTGTTCCTGGACGAGCTGGCTGATGGCCAGGGTGGTGGCGGCCCGCGGGGCGGCCGTCGCGGGCGGGGAGAACAAGCCGGCCAGCGCGACGCACAGCACGCCGATCGCCATTGATCGTCTGAGGTGCATTCGTTGCTCCTTGTCGGCAACAGGTGGGGACTTCGTGAGCGTCTCCCGTTGCCGCGCCGGGCAGTAATCCCAGCGGGGATAACATCGGCGTTATGCCGCCTATCGGGCGGAGACCAACCGTTCGCCCGGTTCCTCCGGATGCTGGCGGCACCACCGCGCGAAGTGCGGGTTCCGCTGCCGCGACGCCACATACGCGACCTCGGCGCAGCGGAACACCTCGTCGGTCGCCGGCGTGCGGGCGTCGTCCTCCCGCGTCGCGAACAGCAGCGTGGTCCACAGCGGGTCACCGGCGAGCGGCAGCGCGAGCAGCCCGGGCGGCGGAGCGGACGCGGCCTGCGCGAGGCACACCGCCCCCTGCGCGATCAGCGTCCCCGCGGTACCCGCCTCGGACGTGAAGTGCCGCACCCGCGGCGTGAACCCGGCCGCCGCGCAGGCCTGCAGGAACCGCACGCGCACGCAGTTTTCGTGCGGTGGCGGCAGGATCCAGTCGACGTCGGCCAGATCGGCGAGGTCGACGACGCCGCCGCGGATGGCCGGGTGCCCCTGCGCGATCCCGACGAAGATCGGCTCGGTGGCCAGCGTCCGCACGGTCAGCCCGGCGTAGTGGTGCGGCTCGGTGCCGTCGAACCGTTCGAGCAGCGCGACGTCCACCCGGCCGGTCGAAAGCAGCTTCAGCAGGGTCAGCGACGCCGGTTCGGCGTAGGTCTGGACGTCGAGCGTCTTCCCCAGCTCTTCGATGAACCGGCCGATGATGAGCAACGGCACGTACCCGACCTTCAGCGTCTCCGCGACACCTTCGCCGTGACTCCGCGCGGTGGCGACGAGGGCCTGCATGTCGGACAGCAGGGCGTCGGCGCGGGCGAGCACGAACCGGCCGAGCTCGGTGGGGCGCACCCCACTCGGCTCGCGGACGAACAGGTCGCCGCCGAGGATGCGCTCGATGCGCTTGAGCTGGGCGGTGAGGGCAGGCTGGCTGACGCCCAGCACGGTGGCGGCACGGCTCACACTGCCGCCGTCGGCGACGGCGCGGACGGCCCGGAGATGGCGCAGTTCCAGCTCGGCCACGTCCAGCAGGTTAACGCCGGCTTCACGGCCGGCACGACCTGCGAAAGTCGGGCTTACTACATTCGGCGGTATGAGTTTCGCGGATCTTCCCCGGCCGATCGGCTTCGTCCTCGGCGGTGGCGGCAGTCTGGGCGCGATGCAGGTCGGCATGCTGCGCGCGGTCGCCGAGGCCGGGATCACCCCGGACCTGGCGGTCGGCACGTCGGTCGGCTCGCTCAACGCGGCCGTGCTGGCCCTGACCCACGACGACCCGATCGAGCGGCTGCGCGGCATCTGGGCGCACATGACGCGCGACGAGGCGTTCCCCGGCGGCGTGCTGAGCCGCGTCCGGACGCTGACACAGAGCAAGACACATCTGTTCACCAACCGCGGCCTGACGAAGATCATCGACGAGCACGTCGGCGCCGGCCGCCGGTTCGAGGACCTGGCGCTGCCGCTCGGCGTCGTCACCACGCAGGTCGACACGGCCGAGCCGCTGCTGATCCGGTCCGGTCCCCTGCTGGCGCCGCTGCTGGCCAGCTGCGCGATCCCGGGGATCTTCCCGCCGGTCGAGTACGAGGGGCGGCTGCTGTACGACGGCGGGCTCGTCGCGAACGTCCCGATGCGGCAAGCGCTGGCGATGGGCGCTCGCACGTTGGTCGTGTTCGACTGCGCGTTCCCCGGGAAGCTGCCGAGCGCGCCGCGGACGTTCGCCGAGGTGATGATGTTCACCGCGATGATCAGCATGCGGAACCAGGCCGTGCTGGAGGCGCCGCTCGCGGCGTCCCAGGTGCCGGTGGTGTACCTGCCCGGGCCGGCACCCTCACGGGTGAACCCGCTGGACTTCGGACACACAGACGCGCTGGCCACAGAGGCGTACGACGCGGCGCGGGAGTTCCTCGACGGGATTTCGGTGTCCGGTGCGGGCCTTTACGGCGCTCCTGGTCTGGTCGTCACGTGATCCACGTCACGACGATGCACCGATCCGGTCGGAAGGACGTCATCGCTATCGCGTAGTTTTGATGGTAATGCCCGCCGATCCCAATTTCCCAAAAAGAGACAATATGCTCCCCAAGAAGACTTTACTTTCGGTGGCCGGGATTCTCGCCGGAGCACTGCTGCTTTCCGCCTGCTCGTCCGGTGACGACGGTGGTTCGCCCGCCAACGGGGCGCCGACGTCCGGATCCGAGGCGCCATCCGCGACCCCGGTGGCGGTGACGTTCGAGCCGGCGGGCGGCACAGGAGTGAACCCCGCGATCCCCGTCGTCGTCAAGGCGGCCAACGGGAAGCTCATCGACGTCACGGTCACCAACACGGCGAAGGGGAAACCGGTGGCCGGCAAACTGGCGACGGACTCCCTCAGCTGGACGTCCAGCGAACCGCTCGGCTACGGCGCGACGTACAAGATCGTCGCGCACGCCCAGGGCGCCGACGGGAAGCCGATCGAGCAGGACAACCAGATCAGCACGATCGCCCCGAAGAAGCAGGCCAACGCCAACCTGATCCCGGCGCCGTCCGCGGTGTCGAGCACCGGTGTCGGCGTCGGGCAGCCGATCGTCTTCAGCTTCGGCAAGATCGCCGTCAAGAACAAGGCGGACGTCGAGAAGGCCCTCACGGTGGAGTCGTCACCGAAGCAGGAGGGCGGCTGGTACTGGATCGACGACTCGAACGTCCACTACCGGCCGAAGGAGTACTGGAAGGCCGGCACCACGCTGAAGGTCACGGCGAAGATCTACGGCGTCGATTTCGGAAACGGCGTCTTCGGCGCAGAGGATCGCACGGAGACGTACAAGGTGCACGATTCCTGGATCGCGAAGGCGGACGGGAACACCGAGCAGATGCAGATCTTCCACAACGGCGCCATGGTGAAGGCCATGCCCATCTCGATGGGCAAGGACGCGACGCCGACGCATTTGGGCGCGCACATCATTTCGGACAAGCAGGCCAACTACACGATGGACTCGTGCACGTACGGCGTCTGCCCGCCCGACCCGAAGGCGTACCGCTCCAACGAGAAGTTCTCACAGCGGATTTCGAACGACGGCGAGTTCGTCCACGAGAACCCGAACAGCGTGGGCCAGCAGGGAAGCTCGAACGTCTCCCACGGCTGCATCAACCTGAACGCCGCGAACGCCCAGTGGTTCTTCCAGAACCTGGGCCTGGGCGACGTAGTAGAGGTAACCAACTCGGGCGGCCCCCAGCTCCCGGTCTGGGACCTGTACGGCGACTGGTCCAAGTCCTGGGCCGACTGGCAAGCCGGCTCGGCGGTGAAGTAACTGCGGTTTGGTCAGGGGCCGGGAGCTTTCGCTCCCGGCCCCTTTCTTTGTGCCCTGCTTCGCAAGTCATGCTCCGAGAGTCACGAGGTCTAGTACTACAGGGCTAGATCTCGCGTGTCGGTCTGTGATGCTGATCGCCGGTTGTGCGATTATTTATCGGTGACCATTCCTTTTGCTGGGCAGGCTGACGTTGCGGGCGGTGTGAGTCGGGAAGATCTGGCCGCGTGGGATCAGAAGTTCCAGGATGTCTGCGCGCGGCTTGACGGATTATTCTACCGGACGGATTCACGTACGCATGCTCGGCATTACCTGCGTGGGTTGATCGCTCCGCTGGAACGGAAGAACGGTTGGACGATCGCCGAGTATTCCGGGAACCCGGAGCCGAAGGCACTGCAGCGACTGTTGAACCTGTCGCCATGGGATGCCGATGAGGCGCGGGATCTGGTACGCGCGTACGCGATGGAACATTTCGCTGACCCGCGTGGAGTGCTGATCGCGGATCCGACCGGGTTCGCAAAGAAGGGGGACAAGTCGGCGGGTGTTCAACGCCAGTATTCAGGAACACTGGGCAGGATAGATAATTGTCAGATCGGCGTATTTCTGGCCTATGCCAACACGGCAGGTGATCGGGTGCTCATCGATCGGGAACTGTACATACCCGACGAATCCTGGTGCGCTGATCCCGGCCGCCGAGCCGAAGCGCATGTGCCGGAGGAACTGACCTTCGCCACACGCCCGAAGCAGGTCCAGGACATGATCGAGCGGGCCGTGACGGCGGAGGTGCCGTTCGCCTGGTTCGCCGCGGACGAGGAGTTCGGGCAAAATCCGGGGCTGCGTACGTATCTGGAAACCGGGGGAATCGCGTATGCGATGGCCGTGCCGAAGAACACCGATATCGTCACCGGCGGCATCTCCTCGGCGGCCGGCCTGCCGACACTGGTCAAACATGTCGCATCCCGGCTGAAACCCCATGATTGGTCCCGTCGTGCCTGCGGGATCGGCGCCAAGGGCTTCCGGACCTATGACTGGGCACTGGTGGATGCCGGCGA